>CALMMQ010000070.1 GCA_937868725.1 uncultured Pleomorphomonas sp. | reverse complement strand
CGAAAGGCGGGCCGTTTGCGTTGGGGGGCCGGCGTGGCGGCTCAGGTCGTCGCAGGCATCGACCGGGATCGCTCCACCGTGTTGGCGCGGGTGGGGGCGATGGCCGTCAGCGTGTAGAGGATGCCGCCATCGGTGAGCCGACGGGCGACCAGTTCGGCGTCACTGCCGTCGGGCAGAACGATCTCCTTGCCGACCGGGGCGATCGAGATGGTCGGACGCGCCTTGCCGAGGAGGATGGCGGCTTCGGCCGGCAGTTTGTGGCCAACGGCCACCGACCGCGACAGATGCAGGAACTCGACGGCGCGATCGTTGAACACGCGCAGCGAACCGGCGGCGTCGCACATGATGATGCCCTGGCTCATGTTGGCAAGCGTCGCTTCGAGCTCGGCGCTCTTTTCGGCGGCCTGGCGCTCGCTGTCGCGCTGGGCGGCCTGGGCCCGCATCAGCTTGAGGTCGTGCAGGGCGCTCGACACGGTGACGAGGGCGATGGCCAGACTGAGGCCGATGGCCAGCCAGATGACCATCTGGCTGCGGTTGCTGTGGGCGGCCAGCACTTCGCCTTCATTCATCGAGGCGGAGACGATCAGCGGGAAGCCGTCGAGACGGCGATAGCTGACGATCTTGGCAGCACTGGTGATCGGGTCGGGTCCGAACAGCACGCCCTGGGGCCCCTGCGCTGCCTTGAACAGCTCGGAATTGGCCACCGACTGGCCGAGCGTGTCGTTGTTGAGGCCGGCGCGGGCGAGGATGATGCCGTCGGTGTCGAGGAGCGTGATGGCGCCTTCGCGACCGAGGTCCATCTGATCGAAGATGCCGGAGAGGTAGTAGGGGTCCATCGAGGCGACGAGCACGCCGCCGAAGCTGCCGTCGGGCGCCGACACGCGGCGGGTGATCTGGATCGACCACTTGCCGGAGGCGCGGCCGAGCACCGGCTTGGAGATGAACAGCTTGTCGTCCTGCGAGGTGGCGTGGACCTTGAAGTGCACGCGATCGCTGAGGTCGACGTGGTCGGGGTTGCGGACGATGTTGGTCGTCAGCAGCATACCGTCCTTGCCGATCAGCGAAATCTGCAGCACCAGGTCATGCAGCAGGTAGGAATTGCTGGTCCAGGCGGGCAGGTCGAAGCCGGCGGGATCGGACTGGTAGGACTGGCGCAGGAACAGAATGGTCTGGTCGATATCCTTGATCGAGCGGGCGACGTGCGACTGGAACACGCGCGCCATGTTGGTGGTGTTGGCCACCGCCGCCTCGATGGTCTTCTCGCGGTCGAGCTGCAGGTAGAGGTAGCTGGCGGTCCAGACGACGCCGAACAGAGCGAGGGCCATCAGCGTCGTCAGGCGGAAGGTCAGGCGCCGCAGGACGCCCGGCGAGAACAGCCTCACCGGGGCGGAGGGACTGGAGGGCGCTTCCTGCATGGGGGGCGTTGCACCAAGAGCCGTAGACATCTCAACCTGGCCTTTTCTGGCGATATCGTGGTCCGCTGCAATACATTGCGTGGCCTACATTAATCGACTGTTTATCGAGCCATGATTTTCGGCGTAATGGCACGAAACTGATCTCGTGACTTACATAGATTTTTCTTTCTGGTGAGAAATCCGGAGTCCGTTCAGCAAAAATTAACCCTGCCGCCGCTGGCGCTGCCGCTGCCGGCGCCGGCGTGGTGACAACGGGCCGGGAGAGCCGGCGTTCACTGTCATAAAACTGAGAAGGCTTTGGTGGAGAAAGGTTACGAGCGTTCCGGTCTGATGCCTCGGGGAGAGGATTCGCACTGCGGTCCTTCGAAGAAATGTCCGATATGAATACTACCAGAAATCTGCGGGCTCTGTTTCTGTCCGACATTCATCTTGGGACGCGCGACTGTCAGGCCGAGCTCCTGATCGACTTCATGCGCCTGCATGAAGCCGAGACCATCTATCTGGTCGGCGACATCGTCGACGGCTGGCGCATGCGTCGGTCGTGGTTCTGGAGCCAGGCCCACAACGACGTGGTGCAGAAGCTGCTGCGCAAGGCGCGCAAGGGCGCCCGTCTCGTCTACATCACCGGCAACCACGACGAGTTCCTGCGCGACTACCTAGGCACTCACTTCGGCGGCGTCGAGGTGATGGACCGGGCCATTCACGAGACCGCCGACGGCCGCCGGCTGCTGGTGATCCACGGCGACCAGTTCGACGTGGTGGTGCGTCACGCCCGTTGGCTGGCCTATCTCGGCGATTGGGCCTACGATTTCGCTCTCTGGGCCAATACCTGGTTCAACCGTATCCGGCGGGCCTGCGGCCTGCCGTACTGGTCGCTGTCGGCCTGGGCCAAGCTCAAGGTCAAGAACGCCGTCAGCTTCATCGGCGCTTTCGAGGAAGCGCTGACGCAGGAAGCGCGCAAGGTGGGGGCCGACGGCGTCGTCTGTGGCCACATCCACCATGCCGCCATCCGCGACATGGCCGGCATCACCTACGTCAACACCGGCGACTGGGTGGAGAGCTGCACGGCGGTGGCCGAGCACCACGACGGCCACATGGAGATCATCCGCTGGACGGCAGCGGCGGCGGGTGGGACGCAGGTCGTAACGCTCGCCTCGGCCGAGGCGGCCGAATGAGCGCCTCCCTGCCGACCCGCATCACGGTGGTCACCGACGCCTGGCACCCGCAGGTCAATGGCGTCGTCCGGTCGATCGAGCGCACCAACCTGGAACTGGGACGGCTTGGCGCCGAAGTGACCATGGTAACGCCGGCTTCGTTCCGGACGTTGCCGATGCCGAGCTACCCGGAAATCCGTCTGGCCATCGCCAGCTATCGCACGGTGGCGCGCGAGATCGAGCGCGGCCAGCCGGCCTACGTGCACATCGCCACCGAGGGACCGCTGGGGCTCAAGGCGCGCCGCTGGTGCCGCCGCCACGGCATGCCGTTCACGACCAGCTACCACACCCGCTTTCCCGAATACGTGTCGGCGCGCTTTCCCGTGCCGCAGCGGCTGCTCTACGCGTTGGTGCGGCGCTTCCACAACGGCGGCGCCGGCTGCATGGTGGCGACCGAATCGCTGGCCCGCGAACTTGAAGCGCGCGGCTTCCGCAACCTGATGCACTGGTCGCGCGGCATCGACGCCGATCTGTTCCGGCCGCGTCCGCAAGCCGAGAGCGTGTTCGACCTGCCGCGCCCGATCTTCATCAACGTCGGCCGCGTCGCCGTCGAGAAGAACCTTGAGGCCTTTCTCGACCTCGATCTGCCGGGCTCGAAGGTGGTGGTGGGCGACGGACCGGCCAGGGCCAGCCTGGAGCGGCACTATCCGGCCGTCACCTTCACTGGCGCACTGTTCGGCGAGGCGTTGGCGCGAGCCTATGCTTCGGCCGACGTGTTCGTGTTTCCCTCGCGCACCGACACGTTCGGCAACGTGCTGCTGGAGGCCTTGTCCTCCGGCCTACCGGTGGCGGCTTATCCGGTGATGGGGCCGATCGACATCGTCGGCGGCACGGGGGCCGGCGTGCTCGACGAAAACCTGGGTCGGGCTGCGCTTGCCGCGCTCGATCTTGACCGCGAGGCCGCGCGGCAACTGGCGCTGCAGTACAGCTGGCGCCGCGCCGCCGAGCAGTTCCTCGTCAACGTTCGCGTAGCCAACGGTGAGGCCCGACCGGCGGACTGGCCGCCGATCACTCAGGAAAACAGGGCCTGACGCTCGACCTTGGTCATCTTCTCGAAGGGATCGTCGACGCCCTCGGCCGTCTTGGCCCGGGCAATTTCCGTGACTTCCTTGAGTGCGCCGATGGCGTCGTCGACGGCATCGTGAGCGATGGCCAGCTCTTCCTCGGAAATCTCGTCCTCGGCAACCGGCGCTTCGGCCCCGACCGTCAGGTCGGCGGCGAGCGGCGTGGCATCGGCGTCGATCACCTCGGCCATGACGTCGTCGACGTCGACCTCGGTCACGGTGCTGCGGCCATCGGGATCGAAGTGCAGCACGTCATCTTCTTCGGCGGCGGCGCCGGCCGGCGGCGTGGCGCTGACGGCGACTTCATCGGCGCCATCGACGACGATGGCGTCGAAGTCGATCTGACCGTTGGCATCCTTGGGCACGACAATGGCGTCGAAGTCGATCTGGCCGTCGGCGTCGACCGCCAGGTCGGGGGCCGCCAGCGGATTGGTGTCGAGGGCCGACATGGCGTCGATGCGGTCGAAGTCCATGTGATCGATGGCGTGATTGGCCACGCTGACCAGCGCGGCCTCGTCAGCCTCCTCGTCTTCGACCATGAGGTTGTCGACCACAGTCTGCTCGATGCCTTCGCCGGACAGGGCGGGGCCGTTGAGCAGGTGGGCGTCGGGCCGGCGGTCCTGCGGGTTGATCGGCGCCCGCGCCTTGGACGATGAGGACACCACTTCCTCTTCGTCCATGCCCCAGATGTCGATCATGGCGTTGATGCGGTTTTCGAGGTAGCGCAGCACCTGCACCACCTTCTGCGTCCGCTGGCCGGTCAGATCCTGGAACGAACAGGCCATGTAGATGGTGGTCGTCAGGTTCTCGATGTCGTCGCAGAACTGGTCCGGCAGGCCGGCCTCGCGCATGGTGAAGGCGATTTCCTGCACCTTCTCGGCGGCACCGAGAATTTCCGAAGTGGCCGCCTCGGTCTGCTCGACGATGGCGTCGAGCTCGTTGGACGCGCGGTCGAAGCGGTTGAGCGGGCTATGGCCGTCACTCTTGATCTGGGCAATCTCAAGCTTGGTGCGCTCGATGGCCGACTTCATCTCGCCGATGTCGAGACGAATGCGGTCGGCGTCCGGACGGCGCTCGCGCTTCAGCATGCCCTCAAGGCGGGCGATGGCTCCAAGCACCTCGTCGGTGTCGGCGGCTCGATGCCGGCTGGCATATTCGGCCAGGAACCAGCGGCCCTTTTCCGTCTCCATGACGGCGGCTTCGATGGCTTCGTAGTCGGACTTGCGCAGAGGCGTGAGTGCTTGCGAATTATCCATATTTTCGCCGCAGACCCCGTGGTAGTTCCGTTGCTGGCGCGTATGCTAGCCCGACCGGTATGCCCGGACAACGCACTTCGCGACGATTCGCCCGATGATCGGAGCGAATCCTTCACAACGAGTTTATCCCGAGCCATCGACGTGACAAGATTTATCCTGCGTTTTGCCCCGTCGCATCTGATGGCGCTGTTCTTTGCCGTGGCTTTTTTCGTCAACGGCATCATCATGCCGTTCTTTCCGGTTCTTCTTTCCTCGCGCGGGTTGTCGGGACAGGAAATCGCCCTTGTACTGGCGATACCGCAGGTCATGCGCGTGTTCACCATGCCGGTGGTCAGCGGTCTCTCCGATCGGGCGCGTGATCGCCGTCTGGTGATGGGCGGGCTTGTCGCCTTGACGCTGCTGGCGGCCATCCTGCTCGGGCTTGTCAGCGACCATGCCCTGGTGGTGGTGACCGGCTCGCTGATGCTGGTGCTGTCCTATTGCATCGGCCCCCTGGCCGATGCCTTTGCCATCCTGCTCGAACGGGCCGGCATGGGCGATTATGGCCGCATGCGCCTCTGGGGCTCGGCCTCGTTCGTGGCGGGCAACCTGCTCGGCGGCGTCGTGCTGGCCCACGCCGGGGCCTGGGCCATCTACGCGCTCATCCTGGCGAGCTTTGTCATCACCACTTGTGCCGCCCCGCTCATTCCGGTGCCAAAACCGGTCGCCATGGGCGTGACGTCGGCCGCCTCGGCGGCGGTGCTGTGGCGTCCGGCGTTCCTGGCGGTGGTGTTCGGCCACGCCGTCAATCAGGCCAGCCATGCGGCGCTGTTCGGTTTCGGAACGCTGGCCTGGCAGGCGCGCGGCTACAGCGATATTACCATCGGCGTGTTCTGGGCGCTGGGGGTGCTGGCCGAGATTGGCCTGTTCGCCGTCGCCTGGCGGCTGCCGCAGACGCTGCGGCCGACAACATTGATGCTGTTCGGCACCGTTGTCGCCATGGCGCGCTGGCTGGCTTCGTCGGTCGATTTCGGCACGGTGCCAACGGCGCTGCTGCAGCTGTCGCACGCCGCCACCTTCGCGGTGGCCCATATCGGCCTCACCCGCTTCATCCGCACCGTCGTGCCGCCGCAGCGCGTCGCCTCGGGGCAGGGCGCGTATGTGGTGTTCAACGGCATATCGATGGCGGTGGCGACGGCGCTGGCCGGTCGCGTCTGGCCGATGCTCGGCGATCGCAGCTACCTCACCATGATCGCCTTCAGCTTCATCGGCTTCGTGTCGCTGGCGTTGGCCCGCCGCTTCATCGACGATCTGCCGCAGCGGCGGTCCTGACCGGGCTCAGCCCCAGAGATCGGGTTGCGGCGGATGGGCGGTGGCGCCGGCATAGAGCAGGCCGGGCATGCGGTCGTGGGCGAGCAGCAGCGGCCCGTCGACATCGGCGAACTGCACGCCTTGCGCCGCCAGGATGGCCGGAGCCATGGCCAGCGAGGTTGCCACCATGCACCCGACCATGACGATGAGCCCTTCTTCCTGGGCGGCGGCGATCATGTCGAGCGCCTCAGTCAGGCCGCCGGTCTTGTCGAGCTTGACGTTGACGGCATCATAGCAGCCGACCAGGCGGGCGATATCGGCGGTCACGTGGGCGCTCTCGTCGGCGCACACCGGTACCGGCCGCTTGGCCTCGCGGAGGAAGTCGTCGGCTCCGGCCTGAAATGGTTGTTCGATCAAAGAGATGCCAGCTTCGATGCAGGTGTCCATCATGGCCGGGAAAATTTCCGGCGTCCAGGCTTCGTTGGCATCGACGATGATGCGGCTGCGCGGCGCGGCGCGGCGAACGGCGGTGATGCGCTCGCGATCGCCGTCGCCGCCGAGCTTGATCTTGAGCAGCGGCCGCGAGGCGGACGCGGTGGCCTGGGCGGCCATGGTTTCCACCGAACCGAGCGAAATGGTGAAGGCGGTGGTCACCGCTTCGGGGGCGGAGAGGCCGAGGATCTCGTAGGCGCGGCGGCCAGAGGTCTTGGCCTCGAGATCGATGAGGGCGCAGTCGAGAGCATTGCGGGCCGCGCCGGGCGCCATGGCGGCGCGCAGCGCCAACCGGTCGCCACCGTCTTCGATGAACGAGCGCATGGCTTCGAGGGCGGCGGTGACGCTTTCGACGCTTTCGCCGTAGCGGGCATAGGGCACGCACTCGCCGCGCCCCTTGAACGGGCCATCACAGATGGTGGCGACGACGACGTGAGCCTCGGTTTTCGACCCGCGGGAAATGGTGAACGTGCCGGCGATGGGAAAGTGTTCGGCGGCGATAGCAAGTTTGCGCAAGTCAGTCCTCGCGAGGCAGGATGGGCGGAAACGATACCGATTCGGTGTGCCGACGCCTGCGGGCGCCACGCCTCAGGATAATCATAGGCCGTTCCCCGTTCATTTAGATAGTCGTCTGAATAGGTATGGTTTTCTGGTAGCGCCCCCTCGCGCCCCGAACACGGCGATTTGCCTTTGTCCCCGGACGAGACGGATGGTAAACGGTTAGCGGCAACAGGGGCGATGGTGGTGAACGAGGGCGACGGACAGGAAGAGGCAGCGCTGACGCCGGACGGACAAGCCGGTGCGCCGTCCTACGCGCTGACGCTGTCGGGCGACTGGACGATGGAGCGCCTCGGCGAACTTGCCCTGCAAATCCCCGACGATGCGGCGCGGGCCGGCGCACGCGTGGTGCTCGACGGTTCGGGCATCGGCCGGCTCGATACCGCCGGCGGCTGGGTCATCGAGCGGGCGCGCCGTCAGGCTGTGGCGGCGGGGACGCAGGTCGAACTGCGGCACTTTTCGCCGATGGCCGCCTCGCTGCTCGGCGTACTGGCCGAACTCGCCCAGAGCGATTTGCCGCCACCGCCGCCGGCCGGCGCCTGGACGCGCCGGGCGCTGGTGGAAATCGGCAAGGGCGCGGCAATCCTCCTCGACGACGGTTACGCCGTGCTGGTGATGATGGGCGAGACGGTGTCGGCGCTTCTGGCCGTGCTGTTTGGCCGCCGCCGCATGCGCTGGCCGGCGCTGTTCAGTCACATCAACCGCACCGCCATCCAGGCGGTGCCGATCATCGCCCTGATGAGTTTTCTCATCGGCATGATCATCGCCCAGCAGGGCGGCTTCTATCTCCACACCTACGGCGCCGACGTGCTGGTGGTCGATCTCGTCGGTGTGCTCACCTGCCGCGAGATCGGCGTGCTGCTCACCGCCATCATGGTGGCCGGCCGCTCCGGCTCGGCGTTTACCGCCGAAATCGGCTCGATGAAGATGCGCGAGGAGATCGACGCCATGCAGGTGCTCGGTCTGACGCCCGTCGACGTGCTGGTGCTGCCGCGCCTGATGGCCCTGGCGCTGGCGCTGCCGATCCTGACGCTGGTGTCCGACCTGGCCGCCGTCGCCGGTTCCTGGGTGATCGGCGTGTTCTATATCGGCATACCCACCGACGTCTTCCTCACCCGCCTGCACGCGGCACTGACGCTGACCCACGTCATGATCGGCTTCACCAAGGCGCCGTTCATGGCGGCGATCATCGGCCTCGTGGCCTGCGTTGAAGGCATGAAGGTCAAGGGATCGGCCGAGTCGCTCGGTGAACACACCACGGCCTCGGTGGTCAAGGCCATCTTCATGGTAGTGGTGACCGACGGCGTGTTCGCCATCGCCTTCGCCACCTTGGGGATTTGACCGATGAGCGCGCCAGTGGCGACCAACAGCGAGGGGCGGGGCGAACGCGAAGCGGTGATCTCCGTCCGCGGCCTGACGGTCGGCTTCTCCGACAAGCTCATTCTGGAAAACCTCGATCTCGACGTCTGGCGCGGCGAGATTCTCGGCATCGTCGGCGGCTCAGGCACCGGCAAGTCGGTGTTGCTGCGCACGATCATCGGTCTCAATGCCAAGCAGGGCGGCATGGTGAAGCTGTTCGGCCGCGACTTTCACGGCGCCGGGGCGAGCGAACGCGTCCGGCTCGGTCGCCGTCTTGGCGTTTTGTTCCAGCAGGGGGCGCTGTTCTCCTCGCTGACCGTGCTGCAGAACGTTGCCGTACCGCTGCGCGAGCACCTGCATCTGCCGGAACATCAGGCCGAGGAGTTCGCTCGTCTCAAGGTGGAGATGGCCGGTCTGCCGAGCGACGCCTGCGGCAAATACCCCTCGGAGCTGTCGGGCGGCATGATCAAGCGCGCCGCCCTTGCCCGGGCGCTGGCGCTCGACCCCGACGTGGTCTTTCTCGACGAGCCGACCGCCGGCCTCGACCCGATCGGGGCGGCCGAGTTCGATCGTCTGACGCTGAAGCTGCGCGATACGCTCGGCCTCACGGTGTTCATGGTTACGCACGACCTCGACAGTCTGGTGGAAATCACCGACCGCATCGCCGTGCTCGGCAATCGCAAGGTTCTGGTGGACGGCACGTTCGCCGAACTCAAGAAGGTCGATCACCCGTGGGTCAACGCTTATTTCAACGGCCCGCGCGCCGAGCATCTGATTTTGCGCTAGTGTCCTGGCGGCACGACGCTGAATCGGCAGGGCACGGGGGCGTTCGGCTGTTTGTCCCGGCGGTTGGGGGCATATGTCGCCAACCGGCCAGACCATAGGGTAGGTTTGATGGAATCCCGAGCGAATTACGCCGCCATTGGCGCTTTCGTCCTGCTGATGCTGGCCCTCGGGCTGGCCTTTCTCGGCTGGCTCGCCAACTTCGGGCAGAATGATCGCCAGGCCAACGTGCGCGTGGTGTTCGCCGGTGCCGTCACCGGCCTGTCGACCGGCTCGGCGGTGCTGTTCAATGGCATCAAGGTCGGCGAGGTCAGCGACCTCAGCCTCGACGTCAAGGATCCGCGCACCGTGGTCGGCATTATCAGGGTCAACCGCACCGTGCCGCTCAAGACCGACACGCGGGCAACGCTGTCGTTCTCCGGCTTGACCGGGGCAGCCAACCTGCAGCTCGAGGGCGGGTCGCGCAACGCGCCGCTGCTGTTCGATTCGGTCGAGGGCGGCGGCATGCCGACCATCCAGGCGGAAATCTCGCCGTTCCAGGACATTCTCGAAAGCGCCCGCAACGTGCTGGTCCGGGCCGACAACGCCATGGGCGCCATCGACGATTTCATCGCCGAGAACGGTCCGGCCTTCAACCGCACCGTCAACAATGTCGAGACCTTCTCGGCGGCGCTGGCCGACAACTCCGGTGCCATCTCCGATGCCATGAGCGCCATTTCCGAGGCGTCGGCGTCGGCCAGGGACATGGCCGGCAGCCTCAAGGGCGCCACGACGCGGGCCGAACAGATTCTCGATGCCGTCGATCCCCAGCGCGTCACGGCCCTCGTGGAGCAACTGGTGGCCTCGACCGAAAAGCTCGACAAGATCCTGGCCCGGGCCGAGACGATTTCCGAAGGCATCGATCCCAAGGCCGTCAACGACATGATGGCCAACATCGCCGACGCCGCCAAGGCGTTGAACGGCACCGTCGGCCGGGCCCAGGACGTGCTGGCGGCGGTCAATCCCAAGGACATCGATACGCTGGTCGCCAGCCTGACCGCGGCGGCCGACAGCATTCGCGACGCCGGCACCAAGGCCAACACGCTGCTGACCGGCGTCGATCAGGACAAGGTCAAGACCATCGTCGGTTCCGTCGACGTGGCGACGCGCAACATCGCCGACGTGTCGGCGACCTTTGGTGGCCTCACCGACAGGGCGCGCACGGCAATCGGCGGCATTTCCGACGTCGTCTCGGCCATCGATCCGGGCAAGGTGCGGTCGACGGTGGACGACGTTTCGGGCTTTGCCGCCTCGCTCAAGGATTACAAGCCGCAGATCGATGGCATTCTCGCCGATGTGCGTCACGCCTCGGCCAGCTTCGCCAGTCTCGGCGACACCATCGACAACCGGCGCGGCGATGTCGACGCCATGGTCGGCGACGCCCGCCATCTCGTCGAGCAGCTGAACGGCATCGCCACGCGCACCGACGGCGTGGTGGCCAAGGTCGGCCGTTATGTCGACGGCGACGGGCAGGGGCTGATCAAGGAGGCGACGGAGGCGGCGCGGTCGATCCGCCAGATCGCCGATACGCTCAAGGGCCAGATCGGGCCGATCAGCGACAACGTGTCGAAGTTCTCCGGGCGCGGCCTTGACAGTCTGGTGGCCATGGCCGACCAGGGGCGCCAGGCGCTGTCGCGGCTCGACCGCGTGCTGTCGAGCGTCGAGCAGAATCCGCAGCAGTTCATTTTCGGCGGCGAAGGCGTTCCCGAATATGCTCCGCGTCGCAAGTGAAGGGGCCGAAGTCATGGTTCGTCAGGCTGTTCATCCGGGGTTGCGCCGTGGCGCGCTGCTGTCGCTGCTGCTGGCGGGCGTGCTCTCCGGCTGCGTGACGCTGTCGTCGACGTCCAAGCCCGCCACCATCTACGATCTGGCGCCACCGGCACCGGCCGCCTTCGCCGCGCTGACCGGCCGGTCGTCGGCGCAACTGCTGCTGCCGCTGCCAACGGCCAGCGACGCCTTGGCCGGCAACCGCCTGGCGGTGCGCGATGGCGCTGGCCGGCTTTCCTACTATCCCGACGTCACCTGGAGCGATCAACTGCCGGGGTTGGTGCAATCGCTGCTGCAGCGGGCGTTCGAGAACTCGGGCGCCGTCAAAGCGGTGGGCAAGCCCGGCCAGTCGCTGGCCATCGATGATCAGGTGATCGTCGATATCAGGTCGTTCGGTCTCGAGGTGGGGACGGGCGCCGTCGCTCACGTCGAACTGGGCGTCAAGCTGCTCGACGATCGCAACGGCCGCATCCGGGCGACCCGCGTCTTCGACGTCCGGCGGCCGGCGGCCAGCGATCGGTCGGCCGACGTGCTGGCAGCCCTGCGCGGCGCCGCCGATCAGGCGATGACCGACATCGTCGGCTGGACGGTCGGCGCGCTCTGACCCCGGTCCCGATTTCCCGTTCCGACAAACGAAAAGGGCGCCTCGCGGCGCCCTTGATCATTTTGGGGGAAAGCCTCGCTTAGCCCAGCTTGCCCGAGGCGTGCGCCAGCATGGTGTAGACCTTGCCGGTGTCCGAGTTGAGGTAAGACTGGGCCGTGGCGCCGTTCGGATCCTTCTGCATGGCCTCGTCGTAGAGGGCGCTGAAGTGATCGAGGTACCGGTCGACCGCCGTGCGGAACTCGCCGTCGCGCTGATATTTGCGGCGGATTTCGTCGAAGGTCTGCTGGCCCTGCAGCGTGTACAGCCGGCGGGTGAAGACACGCGGCTCGCCACGGCGATAGCGCTTCCACAGGTCGGCGAAGGCGTCGTTGTCGATGGCGCGGGCGATATCGACGGTGAGCGAGCTCAGGCTGTCGAAGGCGCTGGCGGCCTTGGGCGCCACCTCGGCCGGGGCGGCGGCCCGGGCCGGGGCACGATCGTCGTCGTCGGAGACGCGGCGCAGCAGGTCGGAGATCCAGCCCGTGCGCTCGGCACCCGGGGCGGCCGGTGCTTCGGTGCTGGCCCGCTCGGCGCCATAGGCGGGGCTGGCGAGCGAGGTCGACGCCCGGCCACCGGCGTAGGCGGTGCGCGGCGCTTCAGGTGCCGGCTGCGGCCGGGGTGCCGGGGCGGCGGTGGCGGAGGCCACGACCTTGTTCGGCACCTGCTGGCGCGAGACGATCTCGCTCAGTTCGTTGAGTGCCCGGATCTGCTCGCTGACGACGCGGCGCATGGCGGCGGCGTGCTGGCTGGTCTCTTCCGGCAGGTCGAGCACGCCACGGCTGAGGTCGGAACGGATTTCCTCGAGTTCGCGGCCGACGGCGCGCGTCGCCTTGCGCATTTCCTCGGCCGTTTCGGCGAAGCGATCGACGGCGCCGCCGATGGAGGCGTTGATCTCGCTCATCAGTTCACCACGGACGCGCTCGATGGTCTCCTGGGTCTTCTGGCCCTCGAGATCGGCGGTGGCGCTCAGCGACTGCAGCTGTTCCGACACGGCGTTGGTCGCCGCCTCGGCGTTGCGGACCACCTGGTAGCCGACATCGCGGGCGCGCCGTTCGGCATTGGCGAGCGTGTCCTGAATGACGGCGCTGACCGTCTGCAGGTTGTCGGCCAGCGTCTCGGCCTTGGCCTGCAGATGCTCGGCCATTTGCTCGAGCGCCGTCTGGCGCTCGCCGATGGTGCCATCCATGGAGGCGCCGACGGCCGACAGCGACCGGGTGGCGCCTTCGAGGGCCTGCGACTGGCCGATGAGCTGACGCGAGACGCGCTCCATGTCGCCCAGCACGTTCCTGGCGACCGTCTGCAGCGAGCCGGAGGCGCCGGTGATGGCTTCGCTCGACTGGGTGGTGTCGTCGACGATGCGGTCAACAGTGGTGCGCAGGGCGCCGATCTGCTCGGCCATGCCGTGCTCGATGCGGGCGAGGTTGCCGCTGGCCTGATCGAGGATGGTCTGCAGCGCGTCGTTGGTGGCGCCGATCTGGTCGAGCACCGTGACGACGTCGGTGCGGACGCGGCCGGTGGTGGTGTCGAGGGCGGCGATGACGTCGCGGCCCTTGGCGTCGAAGGTGTCGAGCAGCGACCGGGTGGCCGTCTCGAGGGTGCGGGCGGCATCCTCGCCGCGTTCGGTGATGGCGCGGGTCAGGCTGTCGCCGCTCTTGCCGAGCGTCTGCAGCACTTCGATCGCCGCCTCGCGAACCCGGCCGGCGATCTCCTGACCGCGACCGTTGACCACCGAGTCGAGGGCCTGGGTGCTGCTGACGAAGGCCTGGGCCAGATCGTTGCCGCGGCCGTTGAGCAGCTCCGACAGCTCGCCCATGCGCTGGGTGAGCAGGTCGACGGCGTGGCTGGCGCTGCCGTCGAACACCTGGCTGGCGGCGTCGGTCCGCGTCCTGAGCACGGTTTCGAGCTGCGCCGTCGCCTCGGCCAACCGCTCGGTGGCGGCGGCGATGGCGTTGGCCAGAACGGCACCGGCCTTGTCGGTCTCGCCGGCAATGCGGTTCGAGATGTCCTCGGCCGAGCCGATGAGGTTGGAGCGCATGCGGGCCGTCTCGCCCGACAGGCGGTCCGACACTTCGTCGACGGCGCCGAGCAGGTTGGTGCGGGCCTTCTCGCTCTCCATGGCCATGCGACCGGCGACCTCGTCGACCGAACCGATGACGGTGGTGCGGACGCGCTCGCTCTCGCCGATCAGGCGGCCTTCAACGTCGGTGATGGCGGCGTAGACGTTTTCGCGCGCCTTCTGGCTCTCCTGGCTGAGCACGTCGCTGAGCGTGGCGGCCAGCTGGTTGAGCGTCGTCTCGGCGCCGTCGCGCAGCATGGCCACGCGTTCGGCGGCGGTGCCGAGCGAGGTGGTGATGGCCTCGCTGGTGCGCTGGCTTTCGCCGACCAGCCGGCTGGCGGCGGCGTCGAGCGAGGCGGCGACCGTCTCGCTGGTGCGCTGACCTTCGCTGGCCAGGCGGTCGGCGGCGTCGCCGATGGCGCCGGTGACCTGTTCGCGGATGGCGGTGCTTTCGCTGGCCAGCCGGTCGGACACGCCGTCCAGCAGGCCGGACAGGGTGTCGCGGGCTTCGCTCGAACCGGCGACCAGACGACTGACGGCGTCCTGCAAAGCGCCGGTGACCAGGGCACGGGCCCGGTCGGCCTCGTCATGCAGCTGGCCGGTGGCCTCGCCGATGGAACCGACGAGCTGCTCGCGGGCCCGGGCGCTCTCGCGCTCCAGCGTCGTGGCGGCGTCGAGCAGGGCGCGGGCGAGACCTTCGCGGGCGGTCTCGGTCTGGCTGCCGAGCGTGTCGACGATCGACGACAGGCGCTGGGTGAGCGAGACTTCGAGCGAGTTGGCGCGGCTGTCGAGCGTCTCGGCGACCTCGAACACCTTGGAGCCAAGCGACACGTTGATCTCGGCCACCTTGTCGGCCAGCGTCTCGGTGAACTCTTCGGTCTTGCGCTGCAGCGAGCGGCCGACGGCCTCGAGGCGGCCCTCGATGGCGTCGACCATCTCGGACTGACCGCTGGAGAAGGCCTGGGCCAGATCGCGGGTGCGGGCCATCAGCGTTTCGGTGATCTGGCGGGCGCGGCCGTCGAGCGCCTGGTCGATCATGACGATGCGGTTGTCGAGGGTCGACGACATGGTGTCGGTCTGCGAGGCGATGGCCTGGGTGGCATCGCCGAGACGCTGGCCGACGGTGCTCGAGAAGGTGTCGAGCTGGGTATTGAGCGTGGCCGTGAAGTCGCTGGCCCGGCCGGACAGGGTCAGGTCGAGGGTTTCGGCGCCATGGGCAATGGCGGCCTGGATGGCGTTGGTCCGGGCGGCCAGCGCCTCCTCGATGCGGGCAACCTGCTGTTCGAGGGCGCCGTCGAGGTTCGAGGTGCGCGACACCAGGCTTTCGACCAGTTCGGCGCCACGACCGTTGATGATGTCGTCGAGCGAGCGGATGCGCTCGGCGAACGACGAGGAGATGGCGTCGGAACGGTCGTCCAGCAGGCTGGCGATGCGGTTGCCGGCGATGGCGATGGTCTCGGTGACGCGCTCGCCGCGGGCATTGATGGCGCGGGCGATTTCGCCGCCGATGGTCGACAGACGCTCGCTGAAGGCGGAACCGGAATCGGCCAGCACGGTCTCGACCGACGAAGTGGCGCCGTCGATGATGCCGCGGATCGACACGGTGCGGTCGTCCATCAGGCGGGCGATGTCGTTGCCGGTCTCGGCCAGACGGTCGACCAACTCGCCGCCGTTGACGGTCAGCGCCATGTGGACGTTGGTGCCGGTGTCGGCCAGACGGTTGACCAGTTCGCTGCCGCGTTCGACCAATTCGGAGGTGATGCGCGTGCCGGTTTCGGCCAGGCGATCGGCGAGGTCGACGCCGTTGACGGTGATGGCGGTATGGACGCTCTCGCCGGTGGTGGCCAGCTTGTTGACCAGTTCGCCGCCGCGATCGACGATCTCGGAGGTGATGCGCGTGCCGGTCTGGTCGAGGCGGTCGGTGATCTCGGTGCCGCGCAGCGTCAGGTCGAGCAGCACGGTATCGCTGGTTGAGCGCAGCGTGTCATTGATGGCACCGATCTTGTCAGCCATGGCCTGGCTGACTTCCTCGGTGGAGCGCGCCACCTTGTCGGTGACGTCCTGCACGCGCTGGGTCATCTCCTCGGCGAACACTTGACCGGTGCGGGTCAGCGTCTCGTCGATCTCGCGGGCCCGCAGCGACAGGTTCTCGTCGAGGGCGGCCGAACGGGTGTCGAGGGAGAAGACGATGGCGTCGGTGCGGTCGCGCAGCAGATGCTCGAGGGCGCCCGAACGTTCGTCGAGCTTGCTTTCGAGAGCGGTGGTGCCGCCGGCCAGCAGACGCTCGATGTTGGCGGCGCGTTCGCCGAGGGTCTTCTCCAGCGCTTCGGTGCCGCCGGTGAGCAGGCGTTCGAAGTCGGCGGAGCGTTCGCCGAGCGCCCGGTCGATGGCGTCGGTGGTGCCGGTGAGCAGGCGCTCGAGATCGCCGGAGCGCTCGCCGAGGGTCTTCTCGATGGCTTCGGTGCTACCAGAAAGCAGGCGCTCGAGATCGCCCGAGCCTTCGCCGAGGGTCTTCTCGATGGCGTCGGCGGTGCCGACTAGCAGGCGTTCGAGATCGCCGGAACGTTCGCCGAGGGTCTTCTCGATGGCTTCGGTGCCGCCGGTGAGCAGGCGTTCGAGTTCGCCCGAACCCTGACCGAGCGTGCGCGACAGCGTGTCGGTGGTGCCGGTGAGCAGGCGTTCGAGTTCGCCCGAGCGGTCGCTGAGGGTCTTTTCCAGAGCGTCGGTGCGGCCGAGCAGGGCGGTTTCCATGACCGAGGTCGTGGTGGCAATGGTGGCCGCCATCTCCTGGGTGCGGTGGGCAATGGTGGCGTCGAAGGCCGCCTTCTGCGCCTCGATGGTGGCGTTGAACTCGTCGGACCGGGTGGTGAGCACGGCGCCGAGTTCGTTAGTGCGGCTCTCGATCAGCGAGCCGAGTTCGGTGGTCCGGCCATCGATGAGCGTGCCGAGCTGGTTGGCACGCTGCGACAGCGTGCTCTCGAGCTCTTCGGCGCGCTTGCCGAGCGTCGACGACATTTCCGCCGTGCGGGTCGACAGCGTCTCGCCGATGACCTGCGCCTGTTCGCCAAGGGTGCGGCCGAGTTCGAAGGTCCGGACCGACAGCGTCGACGACAGTTCGTCGGAGCGGCTGGAGATGGTCGAGACCAGTTCCTCGGTGCGGGAAGCCAGCGTGAAGGCAAGGTCGCCGGTACGGTCGGTGATCGACGCCGCCAGCTCTTCCGAGCGGGCCGACAGGGTGGAGACCAGTTCCTCGGTGCGGGAGGCCAGGGTAAAGGCGAGATCGCCGGTGCCGTCGGCCAAGGCGGCCGACAGGTCGGCGGCGCGGGAGGCCAGCGTCGAGGACAGTTCCTCGGAACGCTTGGCCAGCTCTTCGGAGAAGCTGGCGGTGTTGGAGGCGATGGCCACGGCGATGCGGTCGCCGTGCTCGGCGAAGGTCCGGTTGAGTTCGCCGGTGCGTTCGGTGAGCGTCTTGGCCACGTCCTGGCCGGTGGTCATCAGCTGGGTGTTGATGGTCTCGCTCTGGCTGACCAGCGAGGACACCAGCTCAGCGCTGCGCAGCGACAGCTGTTCGGTGACCTTGTCGCCGACCTCGGCGAACTTGCCCGATTCGCTGCTGAGGCGGGTCGAGACGCTTTCGGCGGTGGACTGCAGATTGGTGACGAACTCCTCGCCGCGCTTGGAGACGCTGTCGGTCAGCGACCGGCCGGCCGCCTCGAAGGCGATGGCCAGTTCCTCGGCCTTGGAGCCGAAGGTGCGGGTGACGGTGCGGCCGGTGTCGTCGATGCGGTTGGTCAGCAGGTCGCCGGCCGTGCGCAGTTCCTCGGCGAAATTCTCGTGGGCGCCGGAAATGGCCTGACGCGCCTTCTCGGCGTTGGCGAGCACGGATTCGCGCTGGCTCACCAGCTCCTGGATGAGCTCGCGGATGCGCAGCTCGTTTTCGCCGTAGGACCGTTCGAGCGAGGACACTTCGTTGTGGACGAGCACTTCGAGCTCGCTGGCCCGGGCCAGCGCCCGCTCGATGCCGTCGCCCATGGCGGCGACTTCACGACGGATGGCCTGTCCGACGGTGACGACGTTTTCCTTGGCGGAGATTTCCGGCTCGGCGAGACGAAGGGCGATCTCGGTGAGCGAACGGGCAGCCAGGCGGAGGTCCTGGGCGCGCCAGACCATCAGCGCCACCGACCAGACCAGCAGGATGGGGGCGACGATGCCACCCACCAGCAGGAAGCCGTCGGCGCGCGACAGCAGCGCCACCGGATCGGCAAACAGCGACAGGTCGCCGAACAGCAGGCGGCCGACGTAGAGGCCGGCGGCGGCCCAGAGGATCGAGGCGACGAGGGCGACCCAGAACGGCGTGGCGGCCGGGCGGCGGTGGATCTGATAGAGCAGGCTGGCCACGGTGCGGCGGTCGTCGTTGGCGGCCGAGCGTGGGCGCTGAACGGTGCGGGCTGCCGCGTCGGCCTCGGCCGGGGTCGCGGCCGGCTGAGCCGGGTCAACGAACAGATCCTTATCGGAAGAAGCGTCGTCGCCGCTGGCGCCGAAATCGATCTTCAGGGCTTCCTCGACGGCGGAAAGTGCCGCCTCCGCCGGATCCGTAGCCTTGGTGGTCTTTGCCATTTTGCCCTCACGTCCGCATACTTGAGCCGGTGGCCCGATGGGATTGAACTCCCGTCCGCCTGCCGGAAAATCCGCTTTGCCAGCCTGGCCCGGCTGGCTCCACGAACCTGGGGCCCCGACCGCCCGCGCGGATTCTCCTCCGCAAAGGCTACGCTGATCGATAGACGCCCATTAAAATTGTAATGGCACAACGACACCTGCCGGACAAGGAAGCAGGCCGGCGCCACCCCATTTGTTAACAGACCGTAAATCGGTGCAAAACCACTTCATTCTCGTCAAAATTGTACAATTGGTCCGGACGTCACCTGTCGTTGGCTGGCGGTGACGGCAATACCTCTGAGACGGGGGTGCGGCCGGGCGATGGGCCAAGAGGCTGAAGCGACTTCTGGAAAGCCATGAACAGGCAATGACTTGCCGGGAGCCTGACCGGCCGTTCAGGCGGACGCCGGCGTGCGTCGGTCGGCCGGTGCTGCCACCGCCAAGGGCCGACGTGACGGCGGACTGGTGCCGCGTCACCGGCAAGGGCGGCATGGTTTACGCCAGTTAACCATATTTTAAGATTTTCAGCTTGCCGATGGCGGATGTTGTCAATCTCGGGCAAGCCGGTCACAGTCGCCTGGACAGTGGCGGCAGCGAAAAAGGCGGATGATGACGGGGCAGCAGCAGCAATCGGCGGGTGGGGTGGTTCTCGATCTCGCCCACCTCGAAACCCAGACCATGGGCAGCACGGATCTGGCGCGCGAGGTGTTGCGGCTGTTCCTCGACCAGGCGTCCGAACTGATGGCGCGCCTTGCCGATCCGGCCGAGCGGCGGGCCGACGTCGCCCACAAGCTGGTCGGCTCGGCGCGCGGCATCGGTCTGCCGGCGGTGGCGGCGACCGCCGCCGCGCTCGAACAGGCGCTCCGCGATGGCGGGGCCGGGGCAGTCGAGCTGGCGCCGCTTGTCGACGCCGTGCGGCAGGCGGATGCTGCCATCCGGGCCTATCTCGACGGCGAGGGTTGACGCCTTGGCGTCAGGGCCTATGTCATGGGCACGTTGATCGGAGTTTCTGTCTTCATGCCCAAGATTACCTTCATCACCCACGACGGCGAGCGTTACGACGTCGACAGTGCCGCCGGCACCACCGTCATGGAAGCGGCGGTCAAGAACCGCGTGCCGGGCGTCGAGGGCGAGTGTGGCGGCGCCTGCGCCTGTGCCACCTGCCACGTCTATGTCGACGACGCCTGGGTGGCGCGGACCGGTGAGCCCGACACCATGGAAGAAGACATGCTCGACTACGCCATCGACGTCGGCCCGACCTCGCGGCTGTCGTGCCGGATCAAGGTCAAGGCCGAGCTCGACGGTCTGGTGGTGCGCATCCCCGAGCGCCAGCCCTGACGCTGGGGGCTCAGACGTTGAGCAGCAGGTATTCCCGCTCCCAGCTGGAGATGACGCGGTTGTAGAGCCGCAGTTCCAGCTGCTTGACGTCGATGTAGGACTGCACGAAACGCTCGCCCAGCACGTCCTTGAGCCGGGCGCAGCCGCCGAGCTCGATCAGCGCGTCGGAGAGGTGGATGGGCAGGGCGACACCGAGGGTCTTGGCGTCGACCGTCACCACGTCGTCCGGCTCGATCCTGTCCTCAAGGCCGATGAGGCCACAGGCCAGCGTGGTGGCCATGGCGATGTAGGGGTTGCTGTCGGCACCGATGACGCGGTTCTCGACCCGGCGGGACTCCGGCCCGGAGTCGGGCACGCGGAAGCCGCAGGTGCGGTTGTCGCGGCCCCAGTGGACGTTGATCGGTGCGTCGCTTTCGAGGCGGATGCGGCGATAGCTGTTCACATTGGGGCAGAACAGGCTCATGGCCTTGGGCACGTAGCGCTGCAGACCGCCGATATAGTGGTGCAGGGCGTCGGTATCGGTGCCGTCGGCTTCGGCGAAGATGTTGCCGCCGTCGCTGAGGCGGACGATCGACTGGTGGATGTGGGTGGCCGAGCCGGGCATCTCCTGGTGCGGCATGGCCATGAAGGTGGCGACCATGCCGAACTTGCGGGCGGCAAGACGGGCGGTACGCTTGAACAGGAAGGTCTGGTCGGCCTGCTCGATCGGGTCGCCGTGGCGGAAGTTCATCTCAAGCTGGGCCGGCCCGGCCTCGTGGGCCATGGTGGCGATCTCGATGCGGGAGGCTTCGCAATAGTCGTAGATGGTGTTGACGACGTGGTCGTAGTCGTTGGCGTGCTCGATGCCGTAGGCTTGGCTGCCGCTTTCCTTGCGGCCCGAAAGGCCGATGGGCACTTCGAGCGGCAGGTCCGGGTCATCGTTCTGGCCGGTGAGATAGAACTCGACCTCCGGCGCCACCAACGGCCGCAGCCCGCGGGCGGCGTATTGCTCCTGCACCTTGCGCAGCACCGAGCGCGGGGCGAAATCGACGAGGCGACCGTCGGCGAAATAGCAATCGCAGATGACCTGGGCCGTCGGCTCGTCGTACCAGGGCACGAAGCGCAGGGTCGTCAGGTCGGGCACGCAGCGCACGTCGCGGTCGAGGGGATTGACGATCTTGCTCTCGACGGCGCTGTCGCCGGTCACCGCCTGGAAGAACACGAATTCGGGCAGACGCACGCCGGCATCGATGATGCGGATGAAGTCCTCGCGCGGCACGATCTTGCCGCGCATGATACCGTTCATGTCGGGAATGATGCATTCGACTTCGTTGATGCGCAGGTCGCGCAGCCAGTGAATGGCGTCCTCCTGGCTGGTGATGCGCGGCGCGAATTCGGTCGAACTTGGCATTGGAAAATGTGCTCCTGAAATCGACAGGTCCCGTCCGCCATCGGCCGGACGGGTGTGCGCATGGTGGATCGGGAATCGGACAAACTCATGGTAGCCTACGCCAGATCGGCCATATCGCGGGAGTCCCGGACAGCCATGATCCGCCTATTTCTGTTGCGTCACGCCAAGTCGTCCTGGGCCCAAGTCGGTCAGCGCGACCACGACCGGCCGCTCAACGAACGGGGATGGGTGGCGGCGCGGGCCGTCGGGCGCCATCTCGCCGACAGCGGCCTCCGGCCCGATCACGTGCTGTGCTCGACGGCCGAGCGGACGCGCCAGACCTGGGAACGGCTGGCGACGGCCTTTGCCGAGGCGCCGACCATCGACTTTCTCGACGAGCTCTATGACGACGGGCCGGCGGCGTACGTCGACGCCATGCGCGAGTTCGGCCGGTCCGGCGGTTCGCTGATGCTGATCGGTCACAACCCTTCCGTCGAGATGGCGGCCTTCAGCCTGACGCGGGCGGCCGACCGCGACGGCAACTGGCACTTCCCGACGGCGGCGTTGGCCGTCATCGATTTTCCGGTCGACGACTGGGACGATATCGAGGTCGGCAGCGGCGAGCTCTGGCAGTTCGTCCGGCCGCGCGATCTGGGCGTGCCCGGCGAGGATTGATCGGCCTGGAATTGTCAAACGGCCCGCCGCTTCCCATATGCAGCGAGCGGATTTGCCGCCGAGGCTGCGATAACAGGTGAAATTCACCACTTTGACCGACGAGGCGCGGATCGCCTTCGACAACATGGCCGACTACGCCGTCAGCCTGGGGGCACCGCCGTTGCGGCTGGGCGTCACCGGTCTGTCGCGGGCCGGCAAGACCGTGTTCATCACGGCGCTGGTGCACAATCTCATCCACGGCGGTCGGCTGCCGATGTTCGGCCCCTGGCGGGGACGGCGGCTGATCGGCGCCGAGCTGACGCCGCAGATTCACGCCGACGTGCCGACGTTCGACTATCGCGGCCACGTGCGCAAGCTGACCGACGCCCGGCTGTGGCCGGAATCGACGCGGCAGATCTCCGAACTGCGGCTGTCGATCGCCTACGAGAGCGCCACTTTTCTCGGCCGCACCCTCGGACGTGGCCGCCTCGATCTCGACATCGTCGACTATCCCGGCGAGTGGCTGCTCGACCTGCCGCTGCTGGCCAAGGACTATCGCACCTTTTCCGCCGAGACCATCAGCCGGGCGCGCGATCCGCGCCGGACGGCCATTGCCGCCGACTGGCTCGGCCACATCGCCGCCCTCGATCCGACGGGTCCGGCCGACGACGAAGCGGCGGGGCGGGCGCACGAACTGTTCGCCGACTATCTGCGCACCGCCCGGTCGGGCGAACTGGCACTGTCAATGGTGCCGCCCGGCCGCTTCCTGAGCCCGGGTGATCTTGCCGGCTCGCCGGCGCTGACCTTCTCGCCGCTCGACCTGCCGACCGATGGCGTGGCGCCGCGCGACAGCCTGTGGGCGTTCATGGAAAGCCGCTACGAGGCCTACAAGGACATCGTCGTCCGGCCGTTCTTCCGCACCCATTTCGCCCGGCTCGACCGGCAGGTGGTGCTGGTCGACGTGCTGGCGGCGCTCAATGGCGGCCGGGCGTCGCTCGTCGATCTCGAGGTGGCGCTCGGCGACATCCTCGCCTGCTTCCGCCCCGGCCGGTCGTCGTGGCTGGGGCAGATCGTCAACCGCCGCATCGACCGCATCCTGTTTGCCGCCACCAAGGCCGACCACCTCAACACCGCCGGCCATGACCGGCTGGAGTTGCTGTTGCGGCGTCTGCTCGACGGCGCCATCGGTCGCGCCGCCTTTTCGGGCGCCGAAGTCGACGTTCGGGCCATCGCCGCCGTGCGGGCAACGCGCGAGGCGACGGTGCGCAGCGACGGCCGGACGCTGCCGTGCATCGTCGGCGTGCCGCTGCCGGGCGAAATGCTCGACGGTCAGGTCTACGACGGTCGCGAGGAAATCGCGCTGTTTCCCGGCGATTTGCCGGAAAGCCCGCAATCGCTGTTCGTGGAGCCGGAAAGCGGCTTGCCGGCAGCGACGATCGACAACCGCTTCCTGCGCTTCCGGCCGCCGCCGGTCGAGGTGACGGCCGAGGGCGTCAGCCTGTCGCTGCCGCACATCCGTCTCGACCGCGCCCTCGACTTTCTCATCGGAGACCATCTGGCATGAACGACCGCAAGCCGGCGGCCTTCCGCCTCGATCAGCCCGACGTGGCCGTCATCAAGCCCGGCGACCGGCCGGCCGGCGGTGCCCGCGTCGTCGTCGAAGAAGCGATCGAACCGGCCGGGGTGGCGCCGGAGGCGGCCGTGCCGGAACGCACCGGCATCCGCTGGGGCCGGCTGCTGGCCGGGGCGCTGTCGGCGCTGGTGACGCTGGCCATCGGTCTCTGGATCGACGATCTCGTTCAGGCGCTGTTCGCCCGCCAGGACTGGCTCGGCTGGACGGCGCTGGCGCTGGCGGCGCTGGTGGTGCTGTCGTCCCTGGCCATCGTGGCGCGCGAGGTATCCGGTCTCATCTGGATCGGTCGCATCGACCGGCTGCGCGACCAAGCCGATATCGCTGCCACCGCCGACGACGGTCCGGCGGCGACCGCGGTGGTGGCCAGCCTGCTCGGCCTTTATGCCGAACGGGTTGACCTCGCCGCCGCCCGCCTGCAGCTGGCCTCGCACGCCACCGCTGTCATCGATGGCCGCGACCGCCTGGTGCTGGCCGAGGCGAGCCTGCTCGCCCCGCTCGACGAGCGGGCGGCCCGACTGGTCACCGAGGCGGCGCGCCGGGTGTCGGTGGTGACGGCGGTGTCGCCGCGCGCCCTCATCGACGTGGCGTTCGTTTTCTTTGTTTCTCTGCGCCTGATCCGGCAACTGGCCGCGTTATATGGGGGACGACCGGGCCTGCTGCGCTTTGTCAGGCTGACGCGCCTCGTCATGACGCATCTGGTGGTCACCGGATCGATCGCCATCGGCGACGGCCTGGCCCAGCAGCTGGTCGGCCATGGTCTGGCAGCCAAGCTGTCGGCCCGGCTCGGCGAGGGCGTCGTCAACGGCATGCTGACGGCCCGGGTGGGGCTTTCGGCCATCGACGTCTGCCGGCCGCTGCCGTTTCTGGAACGGTCGCGCCCGGGGGTGAGCGAGGTGATGGCAAGCCTGGTTTCGCCGGGCGGCCAATAGTGCCCGCCTGCCGACATTTGCCGGGAACAATTTGCCGATCGCCGCTGGCGTTGCCGTCGACTTAACAATTCGTCAAGAATTGGCAATTGTGTAACGCATTGTTTCCATTGTGTATTGCCATATTTCCCTGTTGGCACGCCCGTTGCGCATAGGTTTCTCGAGAGGCCGCGTCGCCGGCCGTTGGATTGAGAACACCAAGGGGACGTTCCATGGGCATTCTGTCGGCAATGAACAACGCTGTTGCGGGTATCGCGGCGCAGTCCTTTGCGCTTGAGAACATCTCCGGCAACATCGCCAACTCGCAAACCACCGCTTACAAGCGCACCGACACCAGTTTCTCCGATCTGGTGCAGTCGAGTTCGTCGAATGTGGCGCGCAACACCTCCGGCAGCGTCATCGCCCGGTCACGTCAGACCGTGAGCCTCAATCAGGATGCCGAAACCAGCGACGTTGAGACGCACATGGCGATCAGCGGCGACGGCTTCTTCCAGGTGGCCAGCAGCGCCGACAATGCCGACTCGACGCTCTACACCCGTCGCGGCGACTTCGCCCTCGATCGCAACGGCTATCTCGTCAACGGTTCCAACTACTACCTCAAGGGCTATGCCATCGACTCGGACGGCAACACGTCGTCGGTGCTGCAGATGATGAAGATCAACGACAGCACCATCAGTGCCGAGCCGACCGAGGACGTTACCTACAACGTCAACCTGCCGACGACGCCAGCGACCAGCTACGCTACGGCCAATCCCAACGTCGACAACTCCGACATCTACGCCAACGACAGCACCAGCGGCGGCCGCCAGTACGCTTCGGACATCCTGAGCACCGGCTTCGTGACGCCGACGCAGCTGTCCGAGTTCATCGCCAACTCGATCTCGGGCGGCTCGACCGTCTGCTACGATGCCCAGGGCACGGCGGCCAACGTGCAGCTGCGCTGGGCCAAGTTCGGCGACAACCAGTGGGGTCTGTTCTATCAGAACTCGACGGCGGCCACCGGTGACAGCGTCAACGGCGCCAACTGGACGATGATTCCGTCGGGCGAGACCTCGGCGACGCCGCCCAACACGTTCTCGTTCGACTCGAGCGGCAAGCTGACGTCGGGCACGCCGACGCTGTCGTTCGCCGCCGGCACCAAGATCAACGACGTGACGCTCAGTGCCTTCGACATCAATCTGTCGGCGACGCAGTACGCCGATACCGACGGCACGACGACCATCAACAAGCTGAGCCAGGACGGCTACCCCAAGGGCGACTACCAGAGCATGTCGATCAGCGACAGCGGCATCGTCTCCTACAAGTACTCCAACGGACAGGTGACCAACGAGTGGCAGATCCCGCTGGTGACCTTCCCCGGCTCCGACTACCTGCAGGCCGTCGATGGCGGCGCCTACACACAGACGGTGGCTTCCGGCCCGGCCGATCCCTATCAGGCCGGCAAGATCGCCAGCTCGGCGCTCGAAGCCTCGAACGTCGACATCTCCGAAGAGTTCACCAAGATGATCGTGACGCAGCAGGCGTTCTCGGCCAACTCCAAGGTGATCACCACCTCCGATAGCATGATGTCCGATATCCTCAACATCATCCGGTAAGGCCGACTGGCCGGGGTGAGGCGTTCCGCCGCGCCCGGTTCGACCGGTCGGCGCCTTGGCGCCGCGGCGGCGCTGCCGGGGGATCAGCCCCGACGGCGCCTTTCGCCAAGGCGGAGCCAGTGCTCCGGCAGTCGGGGAGAGACAAGGGACCCGCGGGTCCAGCAAGGCGTTCCATGGCAGTCGGCACCGCCCTCCATCTGGCCCTCAGCGGTCTCAAGACGACGCAGACGCAGCTCGGCGTCACGGCGGGCAACATCGCCAACGCCGAAACGCCCGGCTACAGCCGCAAGGTGGCGACCGCCTCGACGCAGATCGCCGGCAACAAGGTCGCCGGCGTCCGCTCCGAGGAGGTGACGCGCGAAATCAACACGATGGTGCAGAAGCAGTGGCGGTCGGCCAACGCCAGCTCGGCCTATGCCAAGACGCGCCTCGAAACCGTGTCATCGGTGGATTCCTACTTCGGCGGGCCGAACGACGCGAGCTCGCTGGTCTCGCTCTACTCCAAGTTCACCGGTTCGCTGCAGACGTTGTCCACCTCGCCGGACAGCGTTGCCAATCGCACGGCGGCGGTGTCGTCGGCGCGCTCGCTGGCCACGCGTCTCGGTTCGCTGTCGGAGAACATCCAGACGCTGCGCCAGAGCGCGGAGACCAACATTTCCAACGCCGTCGACAAGGTGAACTCGCTGTTGACGTCGATCTCCGACCTCGACAAGCAGGTCGTTGACATGGGCACCAGGGGCGAGAGCACGGCGGCGGTCGAGGACAAGCGCGACGCGGCGATCGACGAGCTGTCGGGCTACATGGACATCCGCGTCCAGAACCAGCCGTTCGGCGCCATCGCCATTTCCACCACCAACGGCACGCTGCTCTACGACGATAGCCCGGTTAAATTGGCGTTCAACGAACAGGGCGTCGTCAACGCCCAGTCGGCCTATTCGGTCAATCCCGACGAGAGCACGCTCGGCACCATCACCGTGGTCAACGGGCCGGGGCGGGGTACCGACCTGTTTGCCACCGGTTCGATCCGCTCGGGTTCGATCGCCGCCTACAAGGAACTGCGCGACGATACGCTGGTCAAGGCGCAGTCGCAGCTCGACGCCATGGCGGCGACGTTGTCGATGGCCAGCGGCACCAACAACGCCAAGGGCACCTATTTCGACGATACCAGCGGTACCGGTTACAAGGTCGACGTGACCAATCTCGGCGAGGGCAACACGCTCAGCGTTGCCTACAGGGATGCATCGGGCGACCACACCATGTCGTTCGTGGCCTACGACAGCAGCAAGCTCGCCAGTTCGGCGTCGCCGCCGACCGGCAGTCTCTCCACCGATCCGAGCAACCCGACCTACGCTATCGACATCGCCGGTGGTGTTGCCGCCATCGCCAGCCAGATCGAGAGTCACCTGCCCGGCTACAACGTCGCGGTGTCGACGGTAACCGACGACAAGGGGACGTCCAGCGATACCAGCGACGATGTCGACCATCAGATGCTGAGCGTGTTCGACGACGGCAGCGAGACGCTGCAAGGGATGAGCGGCTCGGTCAATTCGGGCGGTCTGCAATGGGGGGATACGGCGCTGCCGCTGTTCATCGACGGCGGCAGCGGCAAGAGCTACTCCGGCCTGGTCGACGGCTCCGACAGCGTCCGGGGACTGGCGAGCCGCATCACCGTCAACCCGGATGTGATGGGCGATCCGGCCTACATGGTCGATTATGCCAGCAATACCCCGTCCGGCGACGGCTCGCGGCCGCAGGCCATTCTCGACAACCTGTCGGGGCGGACGTTCTACTATTCCGCCGACACCGGCATTGGTTCGTCGTCGGCGCCCTACCACGGTTCGGTCGAGACCTACCTCAATCAGGTGGTGTCGACGCAAGGCGCCAATTCCGAGCTGGCGCAGCAGCAGGCCGACGGCCAGGAGGTGGTGACGTCCAACCTCCAGAGCCGTTACGACGACAGTCGCAAGGTCGATCTCGACTCCGAACTCTCCAACCTCATCCAGCTGCAGACGGCGTACTCGGCCAATGCCCGCGTGATGACGGTTGCCAAGGAAATGCTCGACACGTTGATGGATGCGCTCCGCTGAGGGACGGCGAGCGCCAGCCGAAGGTCAGGCCATGACGATCAGTTCTGTCACCCGCAATGCCATGGTCGCAAGCTTCACCGACATGCGGTCGACGCTCGAAGGCTTGCAGCGCCAGCTCAGCACCGGCGAAAAGTCGGATACCTTCGGCGGCCTCGGCACCGCCCGCAGCCAGTCCGTGAGCTTCCACACCCGCATCAGCTCGCTCGAGGCCTACACCGACGCCACCAAGCAGGTGAACCTGCGCGTCAAGCTGCTCGACACGGCGATGAACCGGCTCGACACCGTGCCGACCGACGTACGCAAGGCCATCGACCCCAACAGCTACACCGTGCGCCTCGACGGCAAGACGGATGCCCAGAAGAGCTCGGCCATCGCTCTCGACGAGGTGGTGGGGCTGCTCAACTCGCAGTCGGACGGCCGCTATCTGATGTCGGGCAAGTCGACGGACACCAAGCCGGTGATGTCGGTGGACGAGATCCTCAACGGCACCGGCACCAAGGCGGGGCTGAGGCAGGTGATCGCCGAACGCCTGACGGCCGATCTCGGCACCGGCACGGGCAGCGACAAGCTCGGACGCCTGACCATCGCCGGCGGCGGCACCACCACCATCGGCCGCGAAACGGCGCTGCCGGACGAGTTCGGCTACAAGATCGCCGGCATCACCGCCACCTCGTCGACGTCGGCTATCACCACCGGCACGACGACGGTCACGGCGGGGGGCACCGACTACACCGACACGGCATCGGCGACGTTTGGCGACAATGTCGCCGAGGGCGACGCGGTGACGCTGGCGCTGGTCAATCCCGATGGCACCCAGACCAGCATCACGCTGACGGCCACCAAGACGTCGCCGGCCGCCACCGGTTCGTTCACCATCGGCGCCAACGGCGATGAGACCGGCAGCAATTTCGCGGCGGCGCTGCAGAGCGCCGTGGTCACCAAGACCAAGTCGGAGTTCCAGTCCGCCTCGGCCATGCGGGCGTCGGAGACATTCTTCAACACCTACGGCGATGGCCACGCGGCGCGCGTCGACACGGCGGCCACCGGCGGCGATCTCGCCACGGCGACGGCGCTGACCTACGATACCAACGACACCACGGTGCAATGGTATCAGGGCTACAACGCCGCCATCGACAGTTCCGACAGCTCGACGCTGCCGCGCAACGACATCACGGCGCGCATCGATTCCTCGGTGACGCTGGGCTATGGCGTGCGGGCCAACGAGGCCGGCTACGCCAAGATGATGCAGGCGCTGGGCGTCATGTCGGTCGAGACGTTCGACGGTTCGGTGAGCACCGACGAGGGGCGCTATTCGGCCATGGCCGAGCGTGTGCGCGACACGCTGGCCTTCGATAAGGGCTCGCAGGGGCCGTCCGACATCCACTCGGAGATCGCCGTCGTCGGCAAGGTGGCCACCGACACCGCCACCCAGCACGATGCCGACAAGAACACCATCCAGGAGCTGCTGGACGGCGTCGAGGGCGTCAACAAGGAAGACATCGCGGCGCAGATCATGACGCTGCAGAACCGCATGCAGGCGAGCTACCAGACGGCCAGCATTCTCTGGGGTCTGTCGCTGGTCAACTACATGTAGCGGCAGGAAAGGCGCCCGCCAGCCCGGCCCGGCTGGTTCGGCCAACCGATCACGACTGTCGGCAGGACGAACGCGACCGGTCGCGCCACGCCGATGTGGCGGTGGCCGGTATCGTCATGTCTAGAAGGGGGGGCGCCGATCAGTCCGGCGCGGTGGTCGGCGACGAGGCGGGGCCGAGGGGCCGAAATCGGGATCGGATCAGACGAGGGGGGCGCAGCCCCGGGGCTCATTCGCCCATCGAGCCGCGCAGGCCAGCGGCGATGTGGGCGTTGATGGCGATGAGCGACGCCATCTTCTCGGGGCGGGGATCGGCCAGGATGTTCATCGAGTGGGTGAAGATGAAGACGGCCAGCTGGGCGATGTTGTCCTTGACGTCGCGCGGCAGCGGGTTTTCCGGGCGGGTGGCCGACGTCGACAGGATGGTCCACAGACGCCTGTTGTAGCCGATCGCCTCGTCGAGCGGCAGACGGGCCATGCCGGCGTCGTCGCGGGCGCTTTGCAGCTTGGCGGCGGCCTTGGTCAGGAGGGAAGCCTCAAGCTCACGCGGGCTCGCCGTCGTCTGCTGAGTGCGAAGGTAGGCTTGAGCTCCCTGATTGTACATGGCTGATCAGCCTCTGTTCGTACTCGATTAGGTTCTTGGCTTCCTTCAAAGCCTTATAGAGCTGATTGCTTAAAATATGGTTACCGATCTTGGTCACGTAGGGCAGGCAGCTTGGGGATGCGTCAACCAATTCATTGATAAGCTTGAAAAAATCGTTTTGAAACTTGTTAAAATCCTTGGAAAGGTACATCAGCTGGACAGCCAGATAGACGCGGCGCGCCGGGCTGTTGGCGGTGGCGACCGTCAGGATATCCTTCTCGCGCAGGATAGGTGCCGTGCCCTCGATGAACAGGCGGGTGCGCTGGTTGTCGTTGGTGATGACGGAGTCGCCGACGATGATGCGTTCGCCGGGCTTGAGTTCGACCTTGAGTGCCATGACGAGTTTCGACCCCGTGAAATGTGGATCAGCCGCCGAGGAGCCGCAGCACGCCGTCGTCGGCGGAGCGGGTGATGGACATCGAACTGGTGGCCAGCTGCTGCCGCGTTTGTAGCGCCAGCAGGCGTGCCCCTTCCTCGTTGAGGTCGGCCGCCAGTAGCGCCGACGAGGAGGACTGCAGCGTGCTCGAGAACGTCTTCATGAAGCTGGCGCGGTTCTGCAGCATGGTCAGGTTGGAGCCGATCGAGGCCGCCACGGCGCGCACGCCTTCGTTTGCCTTGGTGAGATCGTCGAGCGTGCCGGCGGTGCCATCGCTACCGTACCAGGCCGACTCGCTGGCCCCGAAGGTCGAACCGTCGAACGGGCCGCCGGCTATGGCCAGGCGGTTGCTGGCCGCCTCGACGACGAGGCCGCCGTTGGCGTCGAGGCTGGCGCGCAGACCCTTGTCGGCCTGCGTCAGCTTGGAGGTCAGCGTGCCGACGGTGGTGTTGGCGTCGACCGTCAGGCTCGCCACCTCGGTGACGTCGCCAGTGACGGGATCGGTGGAGGTGACGGCAATCTGGTCGCCGATGGCGAAGCCGCCGCTGGTGTCGACGAGCTTGGTGGCGGGGGTGATGCCGTCGGCGGCCGTACCGAGCGCGATGCGCTTGGCACCAATCTGGCCTTCGTCGAGGTGGGAGAGGCCGAGCGTCTGCTTGAGGTTGGTGAAGTCGGTCGAGGGGACGGTGATGGCCTCGTCGGAACTGTCGCTGATGTAGAGCTTGAGTTCGTGACCGGCACCGAGCAGCAGGTTCTTGCCGTGATAGCCGCTGTCGTTGGCCAGACCCGAAATCTGATCGAGCAGCTTGTTGTAGGACTTGGCGTAATCGGCCCGGTCGAAGGCATCCTTGGAACTGGCGGCTTCCTTGGCGACGGCGGTGGCCTGGGTCATCAGTTTGCCGATGGCCTCGATGCCGTCGTTGGCGGCGGTGATCACCTGGATGCCCTGACCGAGCTGTTCGATGCTGCGGTCAAGCTCGGCGGCGCGGTTGTCGAGCGACTGCGCCATGAAATAACTGCTGGGATCGTCGAGCGCCGAGTTGACGGCATTGCCCGTGCTGAGCCGCTCGCTTGCCTGGTCGCCCTCGCTGATGGCGTTGCGCAGCGTCGTTACGGTATCACGGGTCGACTTGGTCAGTGGGATCGTCGTCATGGCCTCACCGCTTCATGAACCGTGTCTTGCCGGTTGGCTGACCTTGCGGTGACGGCCCCCCGACGGAATCAAAACCTGCCTATGTTGCAAGAATATAGAGTATCGCCATGAAGGAAAGGCAAATCGCCGCCCATGGCAAAACGGGACGAAGTGCGTTGTTTGCACTTCGCCCCGTGGCGTTGGCGTTCGCCGGCCCCGGCCGGCGACGATGGCTTGTTTTGCCTCAGCCGAGCAGGCGAAGCACGTTCTGGTCGGCCTGACTGGCGAACGACAGGGCCGTCGAGGACAGCTGCTGGCGGGTGTTGAGGGCGAGCAGCTTGGCGCCTTCTTCGTTCTGATCGGCCAGCGTCAGCTTGTCGGAACCGGTCGTCAGGGTGTTGATAAAGGCGTTGGTGTAGTCTTGGCGGATCTGCACGCTCGACAGGTTGGTACCGAAGGTCGATGCCTGGGTACGCAGCGAGGTCAGGGCGTTGTTCAGCGAGTCGAGCGCGTCGCCGATGTTGTTGTTGCCCGAGGTGCCGATCGACCAGGAGTCGGCGGTGATGTCGGACAGCGACAGCGAGTCGGAGACGTTGGTGTAGTTGACGCCCTCGATTGTCAGGAAGTTCTGGCCCCAGGTCGTGTCGTTGAGCGTGCGCTCGTTGAAGATGACCTTGAGGTCGTCGCCGCCGAGCAGGTTCTTGCCCTTGTAGGTCGAGTCCTGGGCGACGTCCTGGATCTGGCCGAGCAGCTTGTTGTACTCGGAGGCAAACGTGCCGCGATCGGTGGACGAGGACGACGAAAGGGCCTGGGTGGCCTTGGCCTTGGCGGCGTCGACGAGCTTGACGATGGCCTTGATGCCCTCATCGGCGGCCTTGAGCTGCTGCACGGCCTGACCCATGTCGTCGAGCAGGTTCGACAGGTCGCTGGCACGGTCGCTGAGCGCGGCGGCGGTGAAGTAGCTGTTCGGATTATCGAGAGCCGAGTTCACCTTCTTGCCGGTGGCAAGGCGCCCCTGGACGATTTCCTGCATGGAGCTGGTCGACTGCAGGGCCAGAAGGTTATTACGAACACCGGCGGCGAGAGTTACATCAGACATATTTGACATCCCGTTCTAGGCTAGTCGGTCCGCCGAGTTCTGGGCGGGTTGGGATGATGATGTCGCCTTAACCTTAATGGTCGGTAAAGAACGGAAATGCCGACAAAAAAAAGGCGCGGCGGCCCGGTTGCCCGAGTCGTCGCGCCACTTTTACGTGGAAGAACTTAGATCAGAACAGGCGAAGCACGTTCTGATCGGAAGAAACCGCCATGCTCATGGCGTTGGAGGCCAGGCTCTGCTGCGTCTGGAGGGCCAGCAGCTTGGCGCCTTCTTCGTTGAGGTCGGCGTTGGTCAGCGAGTCAGCGCCCTCCTGGAGGGTGTTGATCATGTTCTTGGTGAACGTCTGACGGTTCTGGACGACGGTGGTGCTGGTACCGAAGCTCGCGGCCTTGGTGCGCAGCGTCCCGAGGGCGGTGTTGAGCTTGTCGAGAGCACCCTGGATGTTGGTGTCGCCGGTGGTGCCGGAGGCCCAGTCGCCCGAGCCGGCGTCGGACAGCGACAGACCGCTCGAGGTGTCGGTCAGGTCGACGCCGGTGATGGTCAGGAAGCTCTGATCGGAGCCGGACTTCTCGTTGAACACGACCTTGAGACTGTCGCCACCGAGCAGGTTCTTGCCCTTGTAGTCGGAGTCCTTGGCCATGTCTTCGATCTGGCCGAGCAGATCATTGTATTCGCTGGCGAACGAGGCGCGGTCGGTCGAGCTCGAGCTCTGCATCGCCTGGTTGGCCTTGGCCTTGGCGGCTTCGACCAGCTTCTTGATGCCGGTGATGCCTTCGTCGGCCGCCTTGAGCGTCTCGATGGCCTGCGTCTGGTCGTCGAGCAGGGTCGACAGATCATCGGCGCGGGAATTGAGCGAGGAAGCGGTGAAGAAGGAGTTGGCGTTGTCGAGGGCCGAATTGACCTTCTTGCCGGTCGCCAGACGGTTCTGCGTGGTGGACATCGAGCTGGTGATGTTCTGCAGAGCGGTGAGATTCTGGCGCACGCCAGCGCTGATGGTGATACCCATGTTTGGTCCTTTCTAGGGCTACAAACCTCTCTTTCTGAGAGGGATGGGACCATTTCAGCCGACAATCCCGAATCAACAGTAAAATGAACTGGTTAACGGCGGTAATGGATAACAAAACGTGTCCAGCTTAGCGCATAAAACTTAACTATATTCGTTTACGATTTCTACACCATAAGAATTAACCATGACCGCCGATGCAAAATGCAACGGGTTGGCTCTTCATGATTAACGACGGGGTTGGGTTATATTTCGATTAACCATGCGCGACGGCGCGCCGCCGTCACGCTGGGCGACGACGGCGTCGGACGGCAAGAACTGAGGTTCAGAGGCCGAGTTCGGCGCGCTTCATGTAGCGCACGGCGGCGTTGCCGATGGTCTTGCGGTCGCCGATGTGGAAGATGAACTCGTCGAACACCAGATGGATCTGGCCTTTGAGCTGGAAGACCCAGCGGTGGGCGAAGGCGAAATCCTCGCCGAGGGTGACGCCGCTCGTCGTGGCGGCGGCGTCGAAGCAGCGCAGATAGCCGGTGGTGACGCCGTAGCGGCGCACCGCTTCCGGTGCTTCCGGCAGGAAATCGCCGGGAATTTCGTCGCGGAAGCGCTCGAACACTTCGCGCTTGATCAGTAGGATGCCGGTGCCGCAGCGATTGACCGGCAGCAGCGAGCCCTCGAACTTGATGCGGATCGGCGTCACGCCATCCTCGGCGTAGGCGACGGTGTAGGCCGTCTTCTCGGGGATGTAGCCGTTGGCGATGATCTCGGCGATGCGGATGTTCTTGACCTTGCGGCTCATGGCGTGAACTTCCGCCAGATCGAGGCCGCGCTTGGGCGAGACGACGCCGACCACCGGCTTGTCGGCGGCGAGCATCTTCTCGATCAGCGTCGGAAAGAAGCCCATGTCGGAATCGAAGAACAGCAGATGGGTGTAGCGCTTGTCGGCCAGAACCAGACTGGCGTAGGCGTTGCGGACAAGGCGCAGGTCGAAGGTTTCGAGGAACTTCAGCTCGAAGGTGACGTCAGGATACTGCTCGGCAAATTTGAGCTTGAGGTCGGTGATGGCCTCGCAGAACTCGGCGCAGACGTCGCCATAGGCGGTGGGCGTTGCGATGAGGATGTGGGCCGGTGCCATGGACTGCCTCAGATCATGCCGAGCTTGAGCTTGCTGGCAAAGTGGCCAACGAAGCGGTACTCGGTCTGCCGCATGATGGTGGCTTCCATGTTGGTCCAAATCTCGCCGCCGCAGTCGTCGATCCACAGGCGCGAGAAGCTGGCGCCCTCGGCCGCGAGGTGCGAGGGCAGGTGGGCGGCGTGCTCGAAGCACTCGATAGCCCGTTCGCCGGTAAAGCCGATCTTGGCGTAGTCGCTGGTCGGCGAGTTGGTGAGCACGTCCGGCCGGCGGGCGGCAATGATGTCGAACACTTCGCGCCGGATCAGCACCAGACCGGCGCCGCAGCTGGAGACACGGGCGAAGGCGCCCTGCGAGATCGGTCGGCGGCCCTGCGGCGTGTTGGCGAAGATCAGGGATTCGTCGCCGCCGACGTAGGTGGCGGCGCAGGCCTCGGCGACGGCGACGTCATCGACGCGGCGGGCGATGTCGGCGAACACCTGGCGGTCCCAGTCGCGCGTCGGATAGGGGCAGGCCACCACCGGCTTGTCGAAGTCGAGCATGGCGGTGACGACCGGCGCCGGCACCGACAGGTCGGGGTCGATGAGCAGGAGATGGGAATATTGCGGGTCGGCCATCACCATCGAGGCGAGGGCATTGCGGCCGAAGCCGGCGATGGCGCAGGACGAAATCTTGTGATGGATGGGCGTCTGCGGCCGGTTTTCGCGCATGTAGTCCATGAGCGCCACCACCATCTGGAAGTGGATGGTGGAGATGAGGCCACGGTTGTTGGGCGTGCCGATCAGGATGGTCATGGCGGGCGTCTTGCTCTTGCTCGGCCGTTGGGCTGACAGGGTCAGGCGGGAAGGAGGCCGGTGATTTGGGCCTTGCGGCGATAGTTGCCGGTGACGATGCGGCTGCCCATGTGGGTGATCAGCGCGTCGCCGCACACCCAGATTTCGCCGCCGCAGCGTTCCACCCAGCGCGAGGTGAACGACAGGTCCTCGCCGAGCAGCACGCCCTCGGGGCCGCGCCGATGCGAGAAGAAGCGGACGAGCGGCGTATCGAGGCCGATGGCGGCCACTTCCGGCCGGACGCGCGTCTCGGTCAGCTCGGAACAGAACAGCCGCATGGTCTCGAACACGTCGCGGCGGATCAGCATGATGCCGGTGCCGGTCTGGCGCGCCTTGAGGAACCCCTTGGCGATGCGCGGATCGTTCTCGTCCATGGCCTCAAGGTCGATGTCGGCCACCGGCGGCGTGTAGCTCGAGGCGCAGATCTCGGCGATGCCGGGCAGGGGCAGGCGCAAGATTTCCTCGCGCCAGAGGTCGAGGTTGCGGACGCGCTGCGGCGCGATGGTGCCGACGACGGTGCCGCCGAAGTCGATCAGCCGCTCGATGAGGTCGGCTTTGAAACCCATGTCGGTGTCGATGAACAGCAGATGGGTGATGCTCGGGTCGTTGAGCACGCGGTTGGCGAGAATGTCGCGCGCCAGTCCGACGTTGCGGCCGACCGGCAGCTCGATGTCGAAGGCCGTGTCCGGCCGGCTGCGCAGCAACTGGCCGACCAGGCCCAGCACGGCGTTGGCAAAGCCGACCTCGACGTCTCCGTCGGCACTCGGGGATCCGATCAGAATGCGCATGTCCGCCTCCCGGCCTCAGACCTGGCCGTGCTGCAGCTTGGTCAGGAAGTGGCCGGAAACGGTGTCTTCGACGCGCCGCTGGATCGGCTCGACGAAGCAGGCCCACAGCTCGCCACCGCACGAATCCGTCCAGCGCCGGCCGAACCCCTCGTCTTCGGTGAACAGACCGTCGGCGGCGTACGGCAACGGGTCGAAGCACTGGATGACCGGGCCTTCGAGGCCGAACTGGCGATAGGGAGCGGCGCTGTGGGGCAGCACCAGCGTCGGCATGGCCGCCGCCATGGTCTCGAGGGCATCGCGCCGGATCAGCAGCAGATCGTTGCCGATCGAGCGGACCTTGATGAAGGTTTCGCGCAGCACCAGGTCTTGCGAACCATCGCCGGAGGCGTTGGCGACAGTGACCACGGCATCGCCGCCGGCGGCGTAATCGAGGGCGCAAATCTCGGCGTCGGCGCCGGTATCCACTTCCCGCGCGAAGCGGGCGAAGGCGCCGCGATCGATGCCACCGGTCGGGTAGGTGGCGCCGATCACCGGCGCCTCGAAGGCCAGCATGCGCTCGATGAGGCTCGGGCGGAAGCCGATGTCCGAATCGATCAGCAAGAGATGGGTGTAGCTGGGGTCGGCAAAGACGATGGACGCGAAGGCATTGCGCGCCCGATGAACCGCGGTGGCCTGGGCAATCTTCAGATCAAGCGAGATGTGATCGTAATTTTTGCCAAAGGTCGTGAAGAGATTGACCATGGACTGCAGGCACAACGTGCTCACCGCCTGGCGGTATGCCGGAATGCCGACGAGAATCTTCATGTTCGGAGCCTCCGAGGAATTTAATGAAACATGAAGCGCTATGGTTAACGGCCGGTTAATCGACCGCTTCAAATGGTTACGCTTGGCCGTCGGCGGGGCGGATGTCCCCAGCCGGGCGGCGTCTTTCAGACCGCTTGCGCCGTGGGGGCGGGCAATCGCATAATCGAGCCATGAACCGTGAGGACGATCAGGGGCGGGCGCCCGACGATGCGACGGCGGCACCGTTCACTTTCGTGGTCGGTCCGTCGCACGTGACGCGTTGGGAACGTCTGGTGCGCATCGGCGCCTTGCCGTCGCTGCCGGGCGGCATGGCGTTCATCCACGCCCCTGGCGCGCCGCTCTGGGATCTGACGCTGTTCGAACGGGCGCAACGCGAAGCGGCCGACCCGGCGAGCCGGGTGCTGCTGGTGGTGGGCGACTTCCGTTTCGGCAACGGCATCATCGGTTCGGCCGCCGCTGCCAACGCCGATCCCTTCGCCAGCGGCTTCTCCCACGTCGATCACGACAAGATCTCGCCGGTCAACGATCAGCTGATGCTCGAACGCTGCCAGGCGGCGCTGGCGCGCTGGCGGCAGGCCTTCGGGGCGCGGCTGCGCATTGTCCACTGGACGCTGGCCATGCGGGCCATCGTCGACCGCAAGGCCGGGCGCCACGTCGATGCCGACGGCCGGTACTGCCATCCCACCTGGTCGCTTGCCGCCCTCACGCCGCCGGGCGATCCGGTGGTGCCCGATCTCGGCGACTGCCTGAGGCTGCCACCGGCCACGTTCGCCGAGTGCATTCTCGACAACGACGTCCATCCCTCGGCCATCGGCTACGCGCTGATCGGCCATCTTGCCGCCGGGCTACCGCTGGCCGCCGCGCTGGCCGCCGCCCAGGCCGAGAGCCGGGCTCGCATCGAGCGCGCCTTTGCCACCATCGATGGCACCATCATGGTGGTCAGCGAGGGCGAGGTGATCGATCGCCTGCTCTGCCACTTCGGCGTCGGCGATCGCGCTCTGCTGGAGCGGTGCGGCTGTCTGTTCCGGCGCCAGTTCTCGGTCGACAGCCTCGAAGAAGCGACGCGCGCTGGCGTGCGCACCATCGTCGTGCTGACGGTGCGCGGGCCGCAGCAGAAGTCGCCGGAGCTGCGCCGGCTCCAGGCGCTCGCCGACACGCTGTCGCGCTTTCCCGCCTTCCGCTTTGTGCTGATGCCGCTCGACGCCATCGAAGCCGCCCTCGGCGTCAACGCCATCAAACGGGGCGCCCTGCGCAAGCGCGGCGTCGGCGAGGTCAAGGCCTGGCTGGCAGCCGAAGCGGCCGGGCCGCTGCCGCTCGCCGTTGGTCCGGAGGTGTTCGCCGATCCCGAGCTCGCCACCTGGTTTCAGCCGTCCTATCGCCAGCAGATGACGCTGCGCGGCGTGCTCGGACTGTTGATCGGGGCAATGCGCGGTCAGTCGCTGCGGCCGCGCGAACTGGCGCTGGCCGTCGACGCGGCGATCTTCGGCGTGTCGCCGCGCCCGGTCAGGCCAGCGGCTTGACGCGCTTTTCGTAGAGCGCCAGCGCGGCGCCGACCGCCTGATCCATGTTGTAATACTTGTAGTCGCCGAGCCGGCCGCAGAACAGCACGTCGGGCGTCTCGCGCGCCGTCTCCTGATAGCGGTGCAGCAGGCTCTGCGTCTCGTCGCACGGGATGGGGTAGTAGGGCTCGGTCTCGCCAGGCACGTGCGGCAGCGGGTACTCGCGGGCGATGGTGGTCGATGACCCGGTGGCGCCGGTCAGATGGGCGAACTCGGTGACGCGCGTGTAGTCGGCCTCGCCGGGATGGTTGACCACGGCCACCGACTGGTGACGGGCGACGGGCAGCGTCTCGAACTCGAGGCGCAGCGAGCGGTAGGGCAGCGGGCCGTGAATGTAGTCGAAGTATTCGTCGATCGGCCCGGTGAAGATGACGCGGGCGCCGGCGAACATGTCCTCGACGTCTTCCCAGTGGGCGTTGGTCAGGACGTGGATCGACGGATGGGCCAGCATGCGCTCGACCATGGCGGTGAAACCGCGGGCCGGCATGGCCTGCCAGCGGTCGGCGGTATAGCGGCTGTCGCGCGAGACGACGATCGGCACGCGGGCGGTGACCGACGGTGACAGGTCTTCCGGCCGCAGCCCCCATTGCTTCAGCGTGTAGGTCTCGAACACGGCCTCGTAGACGTAGTTGCCGAGATCGCGCAGGTCGGGGTCGTCATCGCCGCGCAGCTTCAGCACCGGCACCCGTTCGCCGAAGCCGAAACGGTCGAGCAGCTTGTCGGTATAACGTTCGGCCAGCGGGCCGGGAAACAGGCTGGCGATGGCATCGAGGTTGATCGGCAGCGGCACCTCGGTGCCGTCGACGACGGCGCGGACGCGGTGGCTGTAGGGCCGCCAGGCGGTGAAGCGGCTGAGGTAGTCCCAGATCGGCCGGGCATTGGTGTGAAAGACGTGCGGGCCGTAGGTGTGGACGAGGTGGCCGTGCTCGTTGATGGCGTCGTGGGCGTTACCGGCCACGTGGCGGCGCCGTTCAACCACCAGCACGCGGCGGCCGAGACCGGCGGCGATCCGCTCGGCCAGGGTGGCGCCGGTGAGGCCGGCGCCGACGATGATCCAGTCGTACATGCTCGCCCCCGCCTGCCTCCGGCCGTCAGATGAACTGGGCCACGTAGTCGTTGATGTCGAACACGGCGTCGAGCGGCCCGAGGTTGGGCGGGAAGTGTGGGTTGAGCCGCACATAGGCGCGCGGCACGTCGGGGTTCGGCGCCGGCAACTGATGGGTGATACGCTCCAGCATCTCCGGTTTCAGGAGGTCGGCGAGGCTGAGGTCGAGGGCCGGGTCGATGATGGCCGGCCCCGGGCCGTAGGAGATGGCTTCCTGCACCGCCGTGGCGACGCCGGCCGCCTGGCGGATGTTGGCGACGCCGGCCGGCTGCAGCGGCGAGCGACCGTAGGCGGCCATGCGGTGATGCATGATATAGGCTTCGACCCAGTTCTTGGCGCCGACGTTGAGGCGCAGCGCCACCTGCATGCGCATGGTCATGAACTTGTCGATGGACTCATTGAGCGTCTGCTGCGGCGGCATGGCGTCCTCGGCGACGAGGCGGGCCAGCGAGACGAGGTACTCGATGCCGCCGCGATAGCGGTCCCACTGGAACATCGTTTCGTTGTTGCCCTGCTGCTGGCGCGGATCGGCGGAAACGCCGGTGACGCGGGCGAACGGCCGGGGCAGGAACAGGATGTCGGCCTGGGCGAGCGCCCGGCCGGTGAACAGGAAAGCCCAGAAGATGAACGGGCAGGGGCTCGAGATGGCGCGCGCCAGCACGTCGGAGCGGACGATCATGAATTCGGGGAAGATGTGATAGGTGAGCACGAAGCCCATCAGGCTCGGCAGATTGCCGCGGGCGAAGCGGAACTCGCCGGGAATCTTGTAGAACGGCCCGATGTCGCCGCCGTTGGGTCGCTCGTCGACCAGCAGCCAGGGCGCCTGCACCATGCCGATCTGCGGCTCGTCTTCCATGCGGCGGACATATTCCAGCACGCGCTCGGGAATGAGCAGGTCGTCGTCGCCGAGGAAGACCGCGTACTTGCCGCGCGCCCGCCGCATGACGAAGGCGTAGTTGTCGAGGAATCCGGAGTTGCGGGCGCGGGTGAACGGCCGGACACGTGCATCGGCAAGGCCGGCCAGATATTCGGCCGTGCCGTCGGTGGAGCAGTCGTTGGCGACGACGATCTCGAATTCGACACCGAGCGCACCGAAGCGCTCAAGATGGAAGGAGATGTTGCGCTCCAGCATGGCGCGGCGATTGTACGTTGGCACGCAGATGGAAAGTAGCGGCTGGCTGGTCATGAGTGCCCCCTGCGCGCCGGCCTCAGTAAGGAAGCGGTGCGACTTCAGTCTATGGATACGCCTGAAATTCGCGGGCCAAGATGGGCGAATGTCAGCAGAAGACCGATTCGCGCGTATCGTAGAAAACGATAGTGGTTTGAAGAAGCTTCGTAAATACTGCTCTAGCCAGAGTTCTTGCGGTGTCTCCCAACTTGAAAAGACTATCCGCAACCGCTAGCCTTCCGTCGATTCTGCGACCGGATGCGGAATCGAGGGGAGTCCGTGTCATGACCACCGGCGAGTCTTCGTCCACAGTGACTGAGCTTGCTGCCCGAGAAGCAGCCGCCGCGTTGTCGTCCGCCCTGCAGCCGCAGTTCGAGGCGCAGGCGCAGGAGCTGGCCCGGATGCGCCTCGATCTCATCGACCTGGCGGCACGGCTATCGACGCCGGGGCGGGGAAACGAGGCGGCGGAAGCCGCCCGCTTCGAGGCGTTCAAGACGGACATTCTCAGGACGGTCGGCCTGCTGTCGCAGCGGCTCGACCGCTCCGACGACATGGTGCAGCAACTGGTCGGGCAGATGCGCGGCGTCATCGAGGCCGTGTCCTCGGTGCTGCAGGAAGTGGTGCCGCGCCTGCAGCAGGAGGTGCGCAACGAAGCCGCCGACCTGCGCCAGAGCGTGAACCTCGTGGCGCGCCGCTGCGCCGTGCCGGCGGGCCGGCCCATCCGCTGCGTCTTCCTTGTCCATGCCATCGAGAGCTGGGACGCGCAGGTCGATCTCTACGAGGCCATGCGCGACGATCCGCGCTTCGAGCCGATCGCCGTCAGCATCAACCGGCACTTCCCCGGCGACGCCGGCTTTGCCGGCGAGGATCGCGTGCACGAGGAGCTTGAAAGCCTGGGCGTGCCGCATCTCCGCCTCGGCATGGGCAATTCCTTCCAGGCGCTCGATATCCTCCGGGCGCTGGCGCCGGACGTCATCTTCCGCCAGTCGCAATGGTGCAACGACCTGCCGCCGGCCTTCCACGCCTCGCGACTGAATTTTGCCCGCATCTGCTCGGTGCCCTACGGCACCTCGATCGTCGAACGCTTCTCACCCGGCGAACAGCCGGTCAACGGCGTGTCGGAGCAGTCCTTCGATCTGCCCTACCACCGGCTGGCCTGGCGCATCTTCTGCGAGACCGAACAGACGCGCGACTTCCTGGCGTCGTTCCAGCACGGCGCTGCCGACAAGTTCGTCGTCACCGGCTATCCCAAGCTGTTCCGGCTGCTGAAAGGGCGCGAGGAGACCGACGCCTGGCCGATCCGGCGCGAGGGCCGACGTGGCTATCGGGTGATCTGGGCGCCGCACCACTCGGTGCTGCGCGAGTGGCTGGGCTTTGCGGTGTTCCACAAGGTCTATCGTCAGTTCCTCAACTGGGCGATCGAGCGGCCGGACATCGAGTTCGTGCTGAAGCCGCATCCGAGCCTGTTCTCGCAGCTCGTCAGCAAGCACATCCTGCCCGCCGAGGAACTTGACCGCTTTCTGGCCGCCTGGAACGTTCTGCCCAACTGTTGCATCGCCACCGGACGCTATGGCGGGTTGTTCGCCGCCTCCGACCTGATGATCACCGACGGGCTGTCGTTCCTGACCGAATACCAGATTTTCGACAAGCCACTGCTGTTCCAGGATTCGCGCCAGCACGTGCCGTTCAACGCACTCGGCAATCTGGCCGTCGAGGCGGCGCACGTGGTTTACGACTTCGAGGCGACGCGGGCGGCGGTGGAAGCCTATGCCGGCGGAGCGCCGTGGGGCTTTGCGGCGGCGAGGGCGCGTTTGCGCAAGGCGCTCTTCCCGGTCGACCGGCCGGCGACGGACATGGTCCTCGACGAAATTGCGCAGGGCATCGGAGCGGGCTGATGGGACGCATCAAGGGCGAACAGGTCGAGTTGTCAGCCGCGGCCGTCTCGGACTTCTTCGAGAAGCGGGCGCGGGCCTTCGATCCGGCCAAGCCGCTGGCAGCGGTGCTCTATCAGGACGATCATCCGGAGATCGCCCGCGAACGCGACCGCATCGAGCGTGACAAGATCACGCCGCTGCTCCACCTGACCGGTCAGGAACGGCTGCTCGACGTCGGCTGCGGCATCGGCCGCTGGGAGCAGGCGCTCGCCGACCGGATCGCCTTCGCCTATGGCGTCGACGCCAGTCCGTCGCTGATCGAACTGGCGCGGCAGCTCTGCCCGCAGGCCAACCTGACGTTCGATGCCTACGGCGTCGACGATCTCGACGATGAGCTGCTCGCCGGCAAGGGGCCGTTCGACCGCATCATGCTGTCGGGTATCCTCATCTACCTCAACGATGGCCAGGTGTGGCGCCTGCTGCATCTGCTCGGACGACATCTGGCGCCGGGCGGCCTGCTCTACCTGCGCGAGCCGATGGGCGTGACGGGCCGGCTGTCGCTGCTCGACCATTGGTCGGACGAGCTCAAGTCCAGCTACAACGCCATCTACCGCGCGCCCGAGGAACTGGCGGCGGTGATGGCCAGCGCCTTTCCGGCGGCCGATTTCGCCGTCGAGCCGTTTCAGCCGCTCTACGACGACGCCGCGCTCAACAACCGCGTCGAGACGCAGCAGCGGTTCTGCATGGTCCACCGCCGCGGGGAGGTGCGCTGATGGCCGGAACCTGCTTCTGCTTCGATCTCGACGGCACGGTGACCCGGGCCGAGCTGCTGCCGATGATCGCCTCGGAAATCAACCTCGAGCAGGAGATGTCGCTCTTGACGCGGCTGACCATGGACGGGCTGATCCCCTTCGAGGACAGTTTTCGGCTGCGCTTCGCCATCCTGCGCTCGGCCGGGCTCGAACGCATCCGCTCGGTGGTGGCCGAGGTGGAGATCGATCCCGACATCGCCGCCTTCATCGCCGCTAACCGCGAGCGCTGCTTCATCGTCACCGGCAATCTCGACGTGTGGGTGGAGCCGCTGATGCAGCGCCTCGGCTGCCGGTTCTATACCTCGGTCAGCCAGATCGGGGCGAACGGCGAAGTCGAGCTCAAGCACATCATGCGCAAGAACGTGCCGGGTCTTGAGCTCAAGGAGCGCTTCGACCGCGTGGTGGTGGTGGGCGACGGCTACAATGACCTGCCGCTGTTCGACGTCGCCGATGTCGGCGTCGCCTATAACGGCGTGCATGCCAGTCCCGACGCGCTGATCTCGGTGGCGGATTACGTGACGATGAACGGAAAAGGCCTATGTCGATTGTTGAGCACGCTGTAGTCGCGGCCGCCGGTCTCGGCTCCCGATTGGGCCATGGCAAGCCCAAATGCCTCGTCGACTTCGGTGGCGTGAGCGTGCTGGCGCACATCATGTCGCTGTTGAAGGACGTGCCGGATGTGCGCGTCGTCGTCGGTTTCATGGAGACGGCCGTCATCGCCGAGTTGCAGCGGGTGCGACCGGACGCCATCGTGGTGCGCAATCCGTCGTTCCGGACGACCACGACGCTGCACAGCTACGCGCTCGGCGCCCAGCATCTGGCCGGCGACTGCCTGTTCATGGACGCCGACCTGCTGATCGTGCCGGAGACGTTTCAGGCGTTTCTCGATGGCTGTCGACCGGGAGAGGCGCGGCTGGCACTGACGGCGTCAAAGACCAAGGATGCCGTCTACGCGGAAATGGCCGGTCAGGCGGTGACGGGATTCCGGCGCGAGGATCCGACAGCCTTCGAGTGGTCGAACATCTCGTGGCTGCCCGTGCGCTATTTCGAGGACATCGGCATGACCGCCGTCTACGAGCATCTGCGGCGCTATCTGCCGATGGCTTCGGGCGAAGTGGTATCGTTCGAGATCGACACGGCGGAGGATCTCGCTCAAGCCAAGGACAACGCGCGGCTGTTCGGGCTGACCGCGACGTGAAAGCCGACCGGCCGTCCCGTCCCCGGCAAGGCCGGAGACCGTCTGGCGCGGGTCAAACCGATCGATCGACCTGCGACATCTGGGCCGCCGAGGCCTGTTCGTGCGCCTGCACCTGCGATTGCATGGCGGCGTGCATGCGCAGCATGGACTCTTCGGGAACCTGGCTGATGACGTCGCCGGTGCCCTGATCGATCTTCTGGAAAATGACCGTCCTGGTGCTCTGGTCTATCTCGATGCGTGAATCGACGACCGGATTGGCGGTCGAGGACGCATTCTTTCCGGACTGAGACGTGCTGCTGCCGACGCTGTTGCTTTCTGCTTTGCGGGCTTCGGTCACGGCGGCGCGCGCAGGCAGATCGGTCGAGACGGACTGATTGCCTTGTGCCGGCGCTCTTGGCACCGGCACGGTAATTCCGGTCAATGCCGGTCTTACGTTGCCGATATCCATGTTCATATCCTCTGCACGAGACCGGCTTCTGCCAATCTCTCTGCGGAGAGTACACGCATGGGCTGAAGATGCCGTTCAGCAGATCATTAAAATTTTAATGATCTCCACTTTTCGGAGCAGTACGAATCGGCGGTGGGGAAGAGCCGGGCCCGGAGAGCCATCGGCGCGAGCCGCATTAAGCACGAGCAGGCCTTAATGATCCACGAACGCCGGTCGGGCGTTTGGTGTCTAATTGTTTCCAAGGCCTGTCAGATGTTGCGATTGATGGCGATGCCCTGGGCGCTGCTGGCGTTGGGATTGGGGCGAACGCCCGGCCGGCCGTAGGTTTGCGGCAAGGTGGCGCGGCCGACCTCGATGGCAACCGTGCGCATCAGACCTTCGGCTACGTCGCGCGCCGTGTCGAGAACGGCAAGGTTGATCTGCACCTCGGAGCGGAACAGCTCGTGCCGCTTGACCAGCGCCGCCGTGGCATCTGGCGCAAAGGCCTTGAGGGCGGCGATCTCGTCGCGGGCCACCAGCATCAGGCGGGTGTAGAGCGTCGCCTTCTCATCCTTGGCGGCGGTGAGCTCGGCCGCTGCCTTGAGGTGACCAGACTTGACGAGGGCGGTTTCCTCGCGCAGCAGCTCGAGCAGTTCGCTCATGGAGCTGTCGAGCTTGGCGATCAGCTTCTCGGCGATCTCCGGCGAGGTTACCACTGGGCCGCGCGGTTCGGCGGACGGGGGGCGGGCGCTGTCTTCGCTCATGAATGGCTGCCTTCCTGGATCTTGATCAGCTGGTCGGCGATGCCCTGGGCGATGCCGATGCCGCCCTTCTTGACCATGTTCTTGGCGTACTCGTCGATCATCATGTCACGCCAGGTCTCGTTGGACGTGTTGGAGGTGCCGGTCAGCGGGTCGACGGACACGCCCTTGAACATGTCCTTGAAGGCGTCGGCGATGTAGACCGACTCGAAGTCCTGGGCGGTCTTGAGGGCGCGCTTGCGCACTTCGTCGGCGCCGAGCGAGGCGTAGGCCTTGGAGGCGAAGGTCGCCGACATTGACGACAGGGCCGAGGTCTGGGGCATCACATCACCTCCACGTCGGCTTGCAGGGCGCCGGCGGCCTTGATCGCCTGCAGGATGGAAATGAGGTCGCGCGGGCCGAGACCGAGGGCGTTGAGCCCGTCGACCAGCTCCTGCAACGTCACGCCCGACTTGACCACGGCGAGCTGGTGCTCCTTGCCGTCGTTGACGGCGATCTGGGTGCGCGGCACCACCGCGGTCTGGCCGTTGGAGAAGGCGTTGGGCTGGGAGACCTGCGGGCTCTCGGTGATCATCACGGTGAGGTTGCCCTGGGCGACGGCGACGGTGGAGACGCGCACCTCCTGGCCCATGACGATGATGCCGGTGGCCTCGTCGACCACCACCTTGGCCGGCAGGTCGGGCTCGACGATGAGCTGCTCGACGTCGGTCAGGAGGTCGACGATGTTGCCCTTGTAGCGCGGCGGCATGGTGAGGCGCACCGTCGAGGGGTCGGTCGATTCGGCGATCGGCGTGCCGTAGAGGTCGTTGACGGCCTGGGCGATGCGGCGCGAGGTGGTGAAGTCGGGGTTGCGCAGGCTGAGGCGGACCGTCTGCAGCTGCGACAGCTTGAACTGCAGCTCGCGTTCGATGACGGCGCCGTTGGCGATGCGGCCCTGGGTCGGCACGCCACGGGAAATCTTGGCGGCGTCGCCCTGAATGTCGAAACCACCGACGGCGATGGCGCCCTGGGCGATGGCGTAGACTTCGCCGTCGGCGGCCATCAGCGGCGTGACCAGCAACTGCCCGCCCTGCAGGTTCTTGGCGTCGCCAAGTGCGCTCACCGACACGTCGATGGTGGCGCCCTGGGTGCCGAAGGGCGGCAGCTTGGCCGTGACCATGACGGCGGCGGTGTTGGCCGTGCGCATCGAGGCGTCGCGGACGTTGACGCCGAGCCGTTCCAGCATGGCCTGCAGGCTCTGCTTGGTGAACGGCGAGTTGGTCAGGCTGTCGCCGGTGCCTTGCAGGCCGACGACGAGACCATAGCCGATGAGCTGGTTCTCGCGCACCCCTTCGACATCGACGATGTCCTTGATGCGCGAGGCGGCGAAGGCGGCATCGGCCGCCAATAGGATCAGGAGGGCGCCAAAGGCTCCCAGAATGCGCTTCATCATCCGTTTCATCCCCGTGTTTCCCGACACGGCTTCCCGGTATGGCACTTCGCAAGCGCCGTGCCAGTTGATCTTGCGGCAGAATGTGCGACAACATCTTGGGAAATCACGGCATTGGCGGGCCGTTGTCGCGGCGTGGCTTCGATCAACTGAGGACGGGCGGCAGGTTTTGCCGGGCAGTTAACGCTTCGTTAACCATTTCAGGGCTGAATTTGCCCAACCCACAGGGAAGAGCTGCGTCATGAGGATCGAGGGGCCCAACCGTCTCAACACCGTTTCGTCGAGCGGCGCGGCGCGCCGTGCCGGTGGTACCTCGTCGTTCTCGCTGTCCGAACCCGAGGAGACGGCCGCCGGCTCGACCACGGCGGCCTCGTCGTCGATCGGCGGTCTCGATGCGCTTCTGGCCTTGCAGTCGATCGACGCCGACGAGCCGCGCAAGCGCAAGAAGGCGGTGAAGCGGGGGCGCGACCTGCTCGATCAACTCGACGAAATCAAGGTCGGGTTGCTGTCGGGCGAGCTGTCGGGCGAGGCCATCGGCCGTATTGTGGCGTTACTGGACGAGATGGAACCGACGGGCGATGAACGTCTTGACGGGCTCGTCGCCGACATCGCTTTGCGGGCCGAGGTCGAGCTGGCCAAGCTCGGCCATTACCGACCGTAGCGCCAGAAGGCAGAAAACCTGAGCTATCTCGTTGCCATGGTAGCGTTTTTTTGCGTTCGTCACGGGCGCGTGTTTTTGTTGCTTTAGCCGTTGTCCAGTCGAAGTCGGATGGCTATATTCCCGCCGCGTTCGTGGTGTGAGAGGGCAGTCGATGTCGATCGAGCTTGAGGATGACTACCGGCCGTCTGATGACGAGCCGTTTATGAACGATCGCCAACGCGAATATTTCCGGCGGAAGTTGTTGCAGTGGAAGGAAGATATCCTTCGCGAGAGCAAGGAGACACTGCAGAATCTCCAGAATGAAAATACCAACCTGCCTGACATCGCCGACCGGGCGTCGTCCGAGACGGATCGGGCGATTGAGCTCAGAGCGCGCGACCGTCAGCGCAAGCTGATCTCCAAGATCGAGGCGGCCATCAAGCGCATCGAGGATGGTTCGTACGGCTATTGCGAGGAGACGGGCGAGCCGATCTCGCTGAAGCGTCTCGACGCCCGGCCGATCGCCACCTTGTCGATCGAGGCGCAGGAGCGTCACGAGCGGCGCGAGAAAGTCTACCGCGACGAGTGATCGGCAATCGCCAGTCCCATCGGTGAATGAAGGGCGCTTCCCGGGCTGGGGGCGCCCTTTTCGCTGTTTTCGGGGCCTGTGCCCTCCGGCGCGGCCTCCCGGATGACTTGGGAAAGGGAGGCCGCGCCGTTGGGGAAGACCGCCCCGGATTTGGGAAGGGGGCGGTCGGGGAACCGTCGCGGGTCAATTGGGGAGCGACCGGCGGCGGCTTCGGTTCGCGGGATTGGGGAGCGGCGAACCGAATGGCTGGGGCTGGCGCCCGTCGCGACGACGGGGCCGGCGGCGGAGGGATCAGAACGGCATCAGGATGTCGAGCACCTGCTGGCCGGAGCGCGGCTGCTGGACGTCGGAGATCTGGCCGCGGCCACCGTAGGAAATGCGGGCCTCGGCGATCTTGGAGCTTTCGATGGTGTTGTCGGAGGCGATGTCCTCGGGCCGGACGACGCCGGCCACGACGAGCTCGCGGATTTCGTAGTTGACGCGGATTTCCTGACGGCCCTCGATCACCAGATTGCTGTTGGGCAGCAACTGGGTGACGACGGCGGCGACATTGGTCGACAGCGTTTCGCTGCGGTCGATCGAGCCGGTGCCCTTGCTTGACGAGCTGCTGGAATCGCCGGCAAGGTCGGCGGCCGACATGCTGGCCGGCAGGGCGATGGTGTCGATGGCCGTGCCGAGGGCGCCGGTGACGCCGACGCTGTCCGAGCCGGTGCGCGAGCGCGCCGTGGTGTTCTCGAAGGCCGCCTTGTCGGAGATCGACACCTTGACCGTCAGAATGTCGCCGACGTTGCGGGCGCGCTGATCCTTGAAGAACGTGCGTGAGCCGGATTGCCACAGCGAGTTGGGGCTGTAGGCCACCGGCTGCACGGTGGGCATGGGCATCTGCACCGGCCGGTAGCCGGCCTGGGCGGTGGGGTTCTCGATGGCCGACAGCTTCGGCGTCTGGCCGACCTGCGACAGGCGATCGATGGTGGAGCCGCAACCGCCAGCCACCAGCAGCGGAACGAGGAGGAGCATGAGAGGACGCATGGTACGCTCTTTCAGTTCTTGATGGTGGCGACGACGGTGGGAGCGGCGGTGGCCGAGCCGACCGCGACGAGACCGGGACCGGTGACGACACCCTGGATGACGCGGCGCGACTGCTCGTTGAGCACGGAGACGACGCTGCCTTCGGCGCCATCGCTCATCGCCTTGCCGCGCGCCGACAGCGTCAGGCCCGGCTTGTTGAACATCAGCGTCACGCTGTCGCCGCGCACCACCATGCGGGGCGGCTCGACATCGGCGGCGGCGATGACGTCGCCGGCGCGGATCGGCCGCTTGACGGCCTTGCCGATGAGGTCGCTGGCGTCGAGCGCCGCCCCCGGCGCCAGGAAGCGGCGCTCGACGCGGCTCATCACCACATCGTCGGCGCGGATGATGTCCTGACGGGCGAAGGCCCGGCGCAACACCGGCACCGCCACGGTCTCGGCGGCCCGGCCGCGCACCATGATGGTGCGGCTGCGGCTGCCGACGTCGATGGCGATGGCGGCGTCGAAGCGGCCGCTACCGGTCTGCATGTTGAGGGTGTCGACACTGGCCGGTTCGCGGGCGGCGGCATCGGCGGCGACGGTGGTCGGATCGGTCTCGAAGGTCACCATGACGTCGTCGCTGGCGACGCCGAGCCGGGTAGCGGCGGCCTTGGCGACCAGGGCCCGCATCGTGTCGGCGGTAACATCGACGGAACGGCGGACGACCGAGATGCTGGTGAAGTCGGGGGGCGTATCGAGCGCGAGGCCGGCGGCGCTGGCGGCGGCCAGCGCATCGGCGACAGGCAGGGCGCCGCTGACGCCCAGTTCGGGCGAGCGGAATACCGGCTTGGAGGCGAGGGGCCCGGCACCGTCGAACAGATCGCCGAGCAGGACGAGATCGGTACTGACCACCACCGAGCGCTTAAGCTCGGCGGCGCTGACCGGCCGCATGGCGATGAAGCCGACAGCCAGCGTGGCCAGGGCCATGGCGGCGATCATCCGGAAGAGCAGCGTGCGGATCATGAGCCTTCCTCCTTACGAGCCGAGCTTGGCGGTGGTCTGCGACATCTCATCGGCGGCGGTGATGATGCGCGAGTTCATCTCGTAGGCGCGCTGGGCGGCAATGAGCGAGGACAGCTCGGACACCGACTCGACGTTCGACGACTCGAGGTAGCCCTGCAGCAGCGTGCCGTAGCCGGCGTCCCCCGGGTTGCCGGTCTGGGGCGAGCCGCTGGCGCTGGTCTCGACGAACAGGTTGTCGCCCATGGCTTCGAGGCCGCCCTTGTTGGTGAAGCGGGCGAGGTTCAACTGGCCGAGCGTGGTGGTGGCCGAGGACGAGCCCACCGTCACCTGCACCGAGCCGGTGTTGGAGATGGTGATGTTGGACGAGTTGGCCGGGAAGGTGATCTGCGGCATCACCGTGTAGCCGTCCTGGGTGACGAGGTTGCCCGAGGAGTCGGTGGTGAACGAACCGTCGCGGGTGTAGGCGGTGCGGCCGTCGGGCAACAACACCTGGAAGAAGCCTTCGCCGCGGATGGCAACGTCATAGTCGCCGCCGGACGATTCCGGGTCGCCCTGGGTCATGACGCGCGGCGTCGACACCACGCGCACGCCCGAGCCGATCTGAACGCCGTTCGGCACCTGCGTGCCGGTTTCCGACGTCGAGGAGCCCTGGCGGCGCAGCGTCTGGTACAACAGGTCCTGAAAGTCGGCGCGCTGCTGCTTGTAGCCGGTGGTCCGCATGTTGGCGATGTTGTTGGAGATGACCGTGACGTTGGTCTCCTGCGCCTTCATGCCGGTGGCGGCGATGGTGAGAGCCTTCATGTGCGTGCGTCCTCAACGTCAGGCGGTCATCGAACCGAGGCGGTCGATGGCTTTGGAGTTCAGTTCGTTCTGCTGGCGCATCATCGAGATCAGCCGCTCGTAGGAGCGCTGGACGTCGATGAGGCGGGTCATTTCCTCGACGCCGGAGACGTTGGAGCGTTCGAGGGCGCCCTGCTTGACGTCGGCGTAGACGGGGACGGTCGGCGCGGCGGCGGCGCTATAGAGGTTCTCGCCCACCTGCGACAGCACCGAGGTGTCGTCGAACTTGGCGAACTTCAGCTTGTCCTTGTTGCCGACGCTGGTGGAGATGGTGCCATCGCCGGCGATGGCGATGTTGGTCTCGTTGGGCGAGAAGACGATCTCGCCGCCCTGGCCGAGCACCGGCTTGCCGTCGGAGGTGACGAGACGGCCGGTGCTGTCGAGCTGGAAGCTGCCGGCGCGGGTGTAGCGTTCGCCTTCCGGCGTCGACACCGTGAAGAAGGTGTCGTTGCTGTTGATGGCGGCGTCGAGATCGTTGCCCGTCAGTTCGACCGAACCGGCCGAGAAGTCGGTGACGGTACCCTGTTCGCGCACGAAGTCGTTGGCCCGGTCCCGCTTGGGGAACAGGGTGGTCGACGCCTTGGGCATATTGGTCGTCTCGAATTCGACGGCGACCCGCTTGTAGCCCTCGGTATTGATGTTGGCCACGTTGTTGGCGATGACGTCCAGCTTCCGCTTGAGCGCGATCTGCCCTGACAACGCCACCAGAGTGTAGTTCTCCATGGCGATGGATTCCCAAGTCCTGTCCGACGGCCTCACGCTCCCCAGCGCGGCAATCTGCAACAAGGATTGCATGGTCCGTGCCATCGATAAAAATGTAATGAAAACAGATATATAGTACGATATTACCGGCAAATTCGCCGGCGGATTTTTGCCGGGCGGAAAGGATGGCCGGCAAATTCTGCCGGGAGGTTAACCAATCGTAAACCATTCGTTAACCATTCTGACTTCACCATCTTGGGACAGGGGAAATGCGGGAATCGTTGTGGTTCCCGACGGGTAACCGGCTCGTTCGGCTCCGGTTTGGATAAAAGTGCGGCGGCATGGCCAATACATCCGAAGAGAGCAGCGACGCGACCGGCGAGGCCTCGGCCGATGGTGGCGCGTCGAAAAAGAAGAAGCTGATCATCATGGCCGGCGGCGGCGCCGTGGCGCTGCTTCTGGTCGGTGGCGGCCTGTTCTTCTTCATGAAGGGCGGTGCCAAGGAGCCGACCGCCGAGGCGGTGATGGCGGTCGAGACGCAGCAACAGCATGCCTATTACTTCGACCTGCCGATGATGATCCTCAACCTGTCGACGGCCGACGAGCGGCCGACGTTCGTCAAGCTGGAGATCGCGCTCGAGGTCGGCGACGAGAAGATGCTTGAGGTGATCAAACCCAACCTGCCGCGCGTGCTCGACGCCTTCCAGACCTACATGCGCGAGCTCCGGGCGTCCGACCTGCAGGGGTCGGCCGGCCTGTTTCGGCTCAAGGAAGAATTGCAGCGCCGCGTCAACATCGCGGTCTATCCGGCGCGCGTCGACGACGTGCTGTTCAAGAACGTGATCGTCCAGTAGGAGCGGATCGATGGCAGGCGACGACGACGATCTCTCCGCCGATTGGGGCGCGGCCCTGGCCGAACAGCGCAACACCGGTGGTGGCGGCGGCGAGATGGAAGACCTCGCCGCCGAGTGGGGAGCCGCGCTCGAAGAGCAGGGTGTGGAGAACGCCGACGCCGTGGCGGCGCAGTGGGCGGCGATGATCGACGACGGCGAGGCCGACCTCGACAATTCCTCGCGTGGCGCCGACCGTGTGCTCAACCAGGAGGAAATCGACAACCTCCTTGGCTTCAATATCGACGATCAGTTCTCCAACGACCAGAGCGGCATCCGCGCCCTGGTCAACTCGGCGCTCGTCTCCTACGAACGCCTGCCGATGCTGGAAATCGTCTTCGACCGCTTTGTGCGCGAGACGACGACCTCATTGCGCAACTTCACCTCCGACAACGTCGAAGTGTCGCTCGATAGCATCTCGTCGATCCGCTTCATCGATTATCTCAACTCCATCCCGCTGCCGGCCATCATTGCCGTGTTCAAGGCCGAGGAGTGGGACAACTACGGCCTGATCACCGTCGATTCCTCGCTCATCTACTCGATCATCGATGTGCTCCTGGGCGGCGGGCGCGGCACCTCCGCCATCCGCGTCGAGGGCCGGCCGTACACGACCATCGAGATGAACCTCGTGCGGCGCATGATCGAACTGCTGCTCAGCGATTGCGAGAAGGCCTTCGCGCCGCTGACGCAGGTGCACTTCACACTCGAACGCCTCGAGACCAATCCGCGCTTCGCGCCCATTTCGCGACCGGCCAACGCCTGCATTGTCGTGCAGTTCCGCGTCGACATGGAAGATCGCGGCGGCATGGTCGAGATGCTGCTGCCTTACGCCACGATCGAGCCCATCCGCAACCTTTTGTTGCAGATGATCATGGGCGAGAAGTTCGGCCGCGACAACATCTGGGAAACCCACCTCGCCACCGAGATCTATCAGGCCGAACTCGAAGTCGACGCCGTGTTGGTCGAGGAGCAATTGCCGCTGTCCATGGTCATGGACCTCAAGGTGGGGCAGACGCTGCTTTTCGGTGTATCACCAAACGATCCGGTAGCGATCAAGTGCGGTGATGTGCAACTTACCTCGGGTAACATCGGTCGACTCGGTGAACGAGTCTCGGTGAAGGTAAATCGTCAGTTGAAACGTCCGCGCATGACGTTGGCGGCATTCGAACGTGCCGTACAGAAGGAGATGCAGATAACATGACCGGCAGTCTGAACCTGGGCATGGCCATCGAATTCGTCGTCGCGGTCCTGCTGATTCTGACCATCATCTATTGTTCGGTCCTCAACCGTCGGCTGACGCGTCTCCGGGCCGACGAGGAAATCCTGCGCGCTACCATTTCCGAGCTGGTGACGGCGACGGAGATCGCCGAGCGGGCCATTCTCGGCCTCAAGGCGACGGCGTCGGAGTGCGAGCGTTCGCTTGGTGGCCGCATGCTGGCGGCCGAGGAACTGCTGTCGACGCTCGATCGCCGCCTGACGGCCGGCAACGAGATCGTCAAGCGCATCGGTGCCATCGTTGCCGCCGGTGGCGGTCGCGAGGCGGCACCTGTCGCCGCGCCGGCGCCGGAACCCGTGGCGCGGACGCTGCAAGCCAAGGCCGAAGCGGCCGCCGAGCGCCTGGCCGCCTTCCGGCGCGGTCAGAAGGAGGAGGCGGCTTGAATCGGATCCGTCTGCTGCCGCTGGTGCTCATCGCGATCACGGCGCTCCTGGCCGTGAAGGTGCTTGAGTTTGCCACCGGGGTGGGCTCGTTTGCCGTCGGTCCGTCCGAGGCCATCGCCTCGGGCGAGGGCGGCCATGGCGGCGGGGAAGGTGAAGCCGCCGCGCCGGCCGCGCCGGTGGACAACACGCAGCAGTTGATGGCGCCGGTCGATCTGTCGGCGGAATACCTCAAGCAACAGGAAGAGGCCGCCGCTGCGGCCAAGAAAGCCGAGGGCCACGGCGAGGGCGGTGGCCATGGCGAGGCCGCCGCACCGGCCGAACATGGCACGCCGGCACCGGCTGACCACGGCGCGCCCGCTGCGGCCGAGGCCGCTCCGGCCGCCCACGGCGAAGCCGCCCCCGCTGCCGATGCCGCCCACGGCGCGGCCGCTCCCGCTGCTGCCCATGGCGAAGCTGCCCCCGCCGCCGGTCATGGCGAAGCCGCTCCGGCCGCTGCCCATGGCGAAGCCGCCGGCGGTCACGGCGGCAAGCCGGCCGGCACTGGCGCGTATACGGCGCGACCGCCGGAGTATCAGCCGCCCATCGATTCATCGGAATCGGCCATCCTGGAAAGTCTCGCCACACGCCGGCAGGAACTCGACAAGCGCGAACAGGATATCGATCTGCGCATGAAGTTGCTGCAGGCGGCCGAACAGCGGCTTGGCCAGCGCTATGAGGAGCTGAAGGCGATCGAGACCCAGCTCGGCGGCGCCGACCAGAAGCAGAACCAGCAGAAGGAAAGCGAGCAGGTCACCGGGCTGGTGGCGCTTTACGAGGGCATGAAGCCGAAGGCGGCGGCGGTGGTGTTCGATCAGCTCGACCTGCAGGTGCTGCTGCAGATCGCCACGCGCATGAACCCGCGCAAGCTGTCGCCGATCCTGGCGGTCATGTCGCCCGACAAGGCCGGCATCCTGACCACGGCCATGGCCGGGCCGCAGTCGGCCCGCAAGATCGTCGTCACCACCGAAGTGGCGCCGCCCCCGCCCGCCCCCCCGGCGGCGGCCGATCCGGCCAACCTGCCGCAGATTCAGGCGGCGCCGTCGCCCTGACGGAACGCCGCGCCAACAGGCGGCTACCCGGCAAAATCTGCAGCTTTTCCTGACGCATGACCGCGCCGGTAACGGCACATTAAGTGCAGGGGCTCTAGGCTTTTTCTCCAACGTCGGCGGTTTTCCGCCTGTCGGCGGCTTCGTCGTCCGGCGTTGGCGGGAGAGTTGATGCGTCGGGCCTTGATCACGGCAGATGAGGTGTGGGGAAGCTGGTGGTTCGCCGGTGCCCGCCTTGTCGTCCTGACGCTGGCGCTGATCCTGGCGGCGCTGTCGCCGGGCCGGGCGGCCACCAAGGTCGGTCTGTCGCTCACCGACAACCAGTCGTTCGGCCGGATGATCCTGACCTTTCCCGACCGCAACCTGCTGCCGCACTACAAGCTGACCACCGACAACGGCATTCTCGTCCTGACCTTCGACACCCAGATCGACGTCTCGGTCGACAAGGTGGCAACGGTGCTGGCGCCCTACGTCAACATCGCCAGGGCCGATCCCGAAGGCTACGGCCTGCGCATCGCGCTCGCCCGGTCGGTGAAGGTCAACACCATGGAGGCGGGCAGCCAGCTGTTCGTCGACTTCCTGCCGCCGAGCTGGAACGGGGCGCCGCCACGGCTGCCGGACGAAGTCGTCCAGGCGCTGGCCCGCCGGGTCGAAGAAGCGGCGCAACAGGCGGCGCAGGCTGAAATGCTGCGCATCGCCGGCAACAAGCCGGCGCGCCTGGCGGTGACGGCCAGCCGGGCGCCGTCGTTCACGCGCCTGTCGTTCAAGTGGAACGTGCCGTTCGATGCCAACTTCCAGCGCGGCGACCTCGGGCTCAGCCTGACGTTCAACCGCGTGGCGCCGGTCGATCTCGCCGACCTCAAGACCAGTCCGCCGCCGTTCATCAACGACATCTCCTTCGAGACCACCGACAAGGGGCTGGTGTTCCACATCTCCGTTGAATCGATCGCCGACATCCGGGCCTTTCGCGACGGCGATTCCTACGTGGTCGACGTGCAGGGCCCGGTGAGTACCGCCAAGCTCGATCCGGTGGACAAGGCGTTGCAGGCGGCCGTCGGCGTCAAGGTCGATACACCGGCCAGCGCCCGTCAGGCGGTTTCGGCCCCCGGTCTCGATCCGACGACGCATGGCAATGGCGACGGGCCCGCCGATCACGCGGCGCCGGCCGATCA
>CALMMQ010000069.1 GCA_937868725.1 uncultured Pleomorphomonas sp. | reverse complement strand
GAGTGTGAATCACATCTCAGACAAAATGGGAATCCTAAATCCCCACAGCCCCTAGGCAAAATAGCAATGCGGTTCACCATTTATTGTGTATGAATTTCTTGTGTCATCAACTGCTGCGCGAGCCGGGGCTGGGGACTGGTGGACGCTCGCGGCTCTGTCGGAAAGAATCAGGCGCCGGAGCAACGTGGCGCGTGGCTATGCCCAAGATGGGGTATGAAGAATACCTTATGGCAATTCATCTATATAGTTACGAGGGAGCGTTGATCCGTCGCCAATCCTTGGTAATCCACCGACGGTGCCAAGGCGCGGAGCCTCGCAACCGATGCTCCGCTCTGGGGTGCCATTTGCGCGACCGACGTCCGACGCGGCGCTGTAGCGGGCTCAGTGCACCTTGGAAGTATCGACCACGCGCTGCATGCGCGGCGCCAGCCAGATGGTGGCGGCGGCGAGGAACAGCACCGTCGACAGGGTGAAAAGCACGTGATTGGTGGCGAGCATGACGCTCTGGCCGTCGATCATCAGGCTGAAGACGTTGCGCATCAGTTCGCCGGAGCTGGCATCGGGCGAAGCGGCATTGACGACTGCCGGATTGGCGATGCCGACCAATTCGGCCCTGTTGTAGCGAATGGCGTTCTCCCACGCTGTGGTGGTCAGCGACGTCGAGAAGGCGCCGCCGAGGGTGCGCAGGAAATTCATGATGCCGGCGGCGCCCTCCATTTCGCTGTCCTCGACACAGGAGAGGGCGATGGCGTTGAGCGGCACCATGAACATCGGCAGGCCGACGCCAATGAACAGGAAGGGCAAGGCCACGTCCCAGTAAGTCATGTCATTGTTGCTGAACGACAGCCAGAGCGTCACCACGCCGAGCCAGCCGACGCCGATGAACGTCAGCAGGCGGGCATCGATCTTACCCGTCACCCCAGCCACCAGCGGCGCGCAGAGGACAGCGAACACGCCCATCCAGGCGACTGTTCGCCCCGACCAGGTAGCCGTATAGCCCATGTTGAACTGCAGCCACTGCGGGATGAGCACGTTGAGCCCGAAGAAGGCACCGAAGGTGATCATCAGCGTCAGTACCGCAGCAGCATAGCCGCGGTGCTTGAAAACCCTGAGATCGATCACCGGATGTTCTTCGGTCAGTTCCCAGATCATGAAGGCGACGAAGCCGACAACGGCGGCGATCAGCAGCAGACAGATTTCCGTCGAGGCAAACCAGTCCTTGTCCTTGCCTTCGTCCAACATCACCTGCAATGACGACACCCAGAACACCAGCAGCAGCAGCCCAACCTTATCGATGCCTTTGGCACCGGTCGCCGGCAGGCTGTGCCAGAGGATGCTGGCGATCACCAGACTGCCGACGAGAGCAAACGGCAGGTCGATGAGGAAGGCCCAGCCCCAGCTATAGTTGTCGCAGAGATAGCCGCCGAGAATCGGGCCGACCACTGGGGCGACCAGTGTCGTCATCGACCACACCGCCGTCGCCAGCGTTGCCTTGCTGTCGGGGAAAATGCGCAGCAGCAGGATCTGCGACAGCGGCATCAGCAGGCCGCCGCTGAAGCCCTGCAGCATGCGGGCGCAGACCAGCATGGGCAATGTGCTGGATAGGCCGCACAGCGCCGAGGCGACGCCGAAGACCAGGAATGATATTGAGAACACCCGCGCCGAACCATAGCGCGCCGACAGCCAGCCGGTGAGCGGCACGGTGATGGCTTCTGCCACGGCGTAGAAGGTGATCACCCAGTTGCCTTGCGACGTGCTGATGCCGAGATCGCCGGCGATGGTCGGCAGGGCGACGTTGGCGACTGTCATGTTCATCACGGCGAGAAAATTCGACAGGGCGATGAACACGGCGGCCAGAACGAACGTCAAGCCTTCGAGCTTGGGAATGTCAGCGGGCGATTGGGTGTCGGACATGAACGGCCCCTGCTCCGAACGGGAGGTGCGGATGTTGGCGGCAAGGTGAGGGGGCCGGAGGGAGCGCCGACACGGGCTGCCGCCCCTATCCGGGCGTCGAGCGCATGTCGGGGCCCTGACGGTCCCTGACTCAGTCGGCGAGGTGGATGTCGGCGGACATCGACAGCCCAACGGCCAGCGGGTGGTCCTTGAGCTCGGCCGGGTCGAGAGCGATGCGCACCGGCAGGCGCTGCACGACCTTGATCCAGTTGCCGGTGGCATTCTGGGCCGGCACCAGCGAGAAAGCCGAACCGGTGCCGCCGGAGAAGCCCGTGATATGACCACGATAGACGACATTGCTGCCGTAGAGATCGGACGTCAGCTCGACCGCCTGACCAACGCGCACCTTCGTGAGCTGGCCTTCCTTGTAATTGGCGTCGACGTAGACGTCGGTCAGAGGCACGATGTTCATCAGCGTCATGCCCGGCTGGACGCGCTGGCCGACCTGCACCTGCCGCTTGGCGATGACGCCATCGATCGGCGCCCGGATCACCGCTCTCTCGACATTGACGGCCGCCTGGTCGCGCGATGCTTTGGCGGCCAGCACTTCCGGATTGTTCTCGACCGAAACGCCCTCGATCAGCGCGGCGTTGGCCTCGCGGCCACCCTCAGCTGACTCGCGGGCCGCGACGGCCATCTCGAGCGCGGCCCGGGCCGCCGCCAGATTGGCCTCAGCCACGCGGAAGGCGGTCTGGACGGTCGTCAGTTCGTCACCGGACACCGAGCCCTTGTCGACCAGCGTCTTGCGGCGGTCGAGGTCGACCCGCGTCTTGTCATAGTCGGCCTGGGCCGAAATGATCTGCGCGGCGGCGCGCTCCTGATCGGCCTGCCGGGCAGCGATCTGGGCCTTGAGGCTGCGGTCGTTGCCGAGATAGGCCTTCACCTTGCGGATGACGCCCTCGTAGGAGGCTTGCGCCATGGCGAGTTGCAGCTTGGCATCGGTGTCGTCGAGGCGCACCAGCACGTCGCCCTTTTTCACCGCCTGGGTGTCGCTGACCAGTACGTCGACCACCGGCGCCGGAATGAGCGGTGTGATCGGGGCGATGTCGGCGCCGACATAAGCGTTGTCGGTGATGGCGTGCTTGGAAGCATAGAGCGTATCGTAGGCGTAATAGCCGCCCCCGGCCAAGGCGATGACCACGAAGAACCCGGTAAACAGCTTGGCGCGACTGCCTGACGACTTGGCAGGGGCAGGGGTGATCATGCCGACATCGATGTCGGACGTAAGCTTGCTCATGTCGTTCACGACGCATTCTCCTGGTTGCGATAGCCGCCACCGAGCGCTCGCACCAAGGCGACGTCGAGGGCGAAGGCGCGCGTCTGCAGCGCGGCCAGCGCGTAGCGGGTTTGAATCAGAGCATCTTCGGCGGTGAGCACTTCGATGTAGGTGGCAAGGCCGCCGTTGTAGCGATCCCGTACGACGGTCCAGGCCTTCTGGGCCGCTTCGACCGAACGGCGGGTGTCCGCCAGCCGCTGCACCAAGGCGCGCTTGCTGATCAGTGCGTCAGAGACCTGCTGCAGCGCGTCGGTCAGCGTTTTGTCGTAGGTGGCGACGGCGATATCGTATTGGGAATCGGCCGTTTCCTTGCCGGCCCGCAGTCGGCCGCCATCAAGGATAGGCAGCGACACCGTCGGCCCCAGCGAGCCGAGTGTGGCCCCCGAGCTGGTCAGCAGGTTGATGCCGAGCGCCTGCCGGCCGATCATCCCTGCCAGATTGACGTTGGGATAGAAGGCCGCGCGCGCCGAATCGACGCTGTGGGCAGCCGCTTCGGCATGCAGGCGGGCCGCGACGATATCCGGTCGCCGGCCGACGAGTTCCAACGGCAGGCGGACCGGCACGCCGCCGTAGCGGCCACCCGTCACCTTGGGACGGCCAATACTCAGACCACGATCCGGACCGGCGCCGACCAGCGCCGCCAGCTGGTTGCGCACCAGAGCAATCTTCTCGTCCGTTTCGGCCAGCTCCGACTCCGCCGCTGCCTCCGCCGATCGGGAGCGCTCCAGCGCCCCTTCGTTCTCAAGCTGATTCTGGAAACGACTGGTCATCAGGTCCAGCGTTGCCTTGCGCACCCGCACGGCGTTCTCGGCGGCGTCGCGGCCGGCGTGCAGCGCGGCAAGCTGGGCGTAGACCTCGGCGATGCCGGTCGACAGCGCCAGCCGCGTGGCGGCGGCCTCGGCGGCGGCGGCTTCGGCCTGGCTCGAGGCGGCGGCCAGCGCCGCCCGGTTCTTGCCCCAGAAGTCGATCTCCCAGTCGAGGCTGAGGGTGCCAATGCCGGCATCGTTCCAGCCCTTGGGCACGGCCTGCTCGGGCATCAGATACTTATAGGACTGGCGTTCGCGATCGATCTTGCCCGATGCGGCCAACGTCGGAAACAGGGCGCCCTGGGCCGGACCGACGGCGGCGGTGGTAATGGCGAGACGGGCGGCGGCAATGCGCATGTCGCTCGCTCCCGTCAGCCCTTCCTCGATGAGACTCGTCAACTGCGGATCGCGATAGTCCTGCCACCAATGGTCCGACGGCCAGGTGCCCGCCGCTCCGGCAAGGCTTCTGGCCGTGGCATAGCTCGCCAACGGCTTGATGGGCGCGATGTCCTTTTCGGGCGGCACCAAGGCGCAGCCGACACAGAAACACGACGCAAGCACGACAAGTCCGAAGTTGCGCGCTTCTGTTTGTCCCAGCGACGCCATCGATTGGTCCCCCGTCTAAAACCGTACAGTGCGGTTTTATTAATGCGTCCGGAAATCGTCAATACATAACCGTACAGTATGGTTCAAAATTGAGGGAGCAGTCCGTGTACGGGCTGGGGCTGTCCGCATGGGACAGATCGGGCCAACAGGCGGGCGAACGGCCGGCCGGCGCGTCGCCTGGGCGAATCTGATGACGATAGAGGGGGAGGGCGACCCCTTGGCCGGGATCGAGTCGGCTCGCTGGCGAACAACACGGTCGCCGACGACGACAGCTGCGCATGGCACTGCGCCGCCCGCGCAGCCAAACCAAACAACAGCAGTGGAAAATGAAAATGGTGGGAGAAGTAGGACTCGAACCTACGAAGGCCTAGCCAGCGGATTTACAGTCCGCCCCCTTTGCCGCTCGGGACATTCTCCCCCGCGCTCCGGAGCCGCTTGCGCGGTCCGTCGGAACGGCCGTCCTTATGGCGGCAGAGCCCGGCCCTGTCAACCCCCGCTACGGCATTGTCTTCGACATCGCTGCATTTTGCCGGGAAACGAAGCTTTTGCCGCTGTGGATGGCCGGGCTGGTGTCTTGGCTGGCGAGCGGCTATAAGGCGGCATGTCCAACGATCCTTCTTCTATTCGCTCCCGTCCTCCCGGCGGCTATCCGCCGCGCCACGATGGCGCGCAGCGACCGTTTCGGCCGCGCCCCAAGCGCGAACGCGAGGCCGGCGAGGCGCTGTGGCTCTACGGCCTGCACACCGTCGAATCGGCGCTGAAGAACCCGCGCCGCAAGGCCCTGCGCCTGTTGGCGACGCGCAACGCCGTCCAGCGCCTGGCCGAACGCTTCGAAGGTGGCGTGCTGCCGCTCGTTGCCGAGGAAGCGTCGCCTTACGTGCTCGACCGGCTGCTTGGTTCGGAAGCGGTACATCAGGGCTGTGCTCTGGAGGTGGAGCCGTTGCGGGTGCTGACGGCCGTCGATCTCGTCGGGGCGCGGCTGGTGCTGGCGCTCGACCAGATCACCGATCCGCACAACGTCGGCGCCATCCTGCGCTCGGCAACGGCTTTTGCCGTCGATGCCGTGCTGACGACGACGCGTCACAGCGCCGCCGAGTCGGGGGTGCTCGCCAAGTCGGCCTCCGGCGCCCTCGACCTGCAGCCGGTGACCACGGTCCGCAATCTCGGCGACACGCTGGAAGCGTTGAAGGCCGAGGGCTTCCAGATCGTCGGCCTCGATTCGGAAGGGCCGACGCCGCTCGATGCCGCGCCGCTCAAGGCGCCGGTCTGTCTGGTGCTGGGGGCGGAGGGCAAGGGGCTGCGCCAGCGCACGCGCGAGATCTGCGACGTGCTCGCCCGCCTCGACATGCCCGGCGCCATCAAGAGTCTCAATGTGTCGAACGCCGCCGCATTGTCTCTCTACGTGGTGCGCAAGACCATCGACAGCTGATCGACGGCGGCCGTGCCCGGCCCCCGCGCCGGGCAGGGTTGCGTCCGAAATCGCCCTAAGCTATTGCAGGGGCGCGCCGGATTAGCACAGCGGTAGTGCAGCGGTTTTGTAAACCGAAGGTCGGGGGTTCGATCCCCTCATCCGGCACCATTCTTATCTCATTACCAGTGGCCGCGCCCCATCGGGGCGAGGGGGCGCGTACGATGATCACGGCGCTGGTGCCGGCAGTGTGATCGCTGGCGGCTTGCTTTCTGACAAAAGTCCGTCAATAATACTTAAGTCGTAGTCGAGGGCGATGGCTTGCCCCCGGCGGAGTTGGGTCTCGGACACTACGGAAGGTACGCCATGAACAGCGAACAGGCCCTGGAAGTGCGTTGCCGATACCACACATGCCGTCATCCCGTGCCGCGGGCATGGCATGAGGGCTGCGAGGCGCATTGCTTCCTGCACAAGCGCTTTGGATCGGACCACCAGAAGATTCGCCAGATCTTCGATCTCTGATCGCAATCAGGCGCGTCCGCCCTGCCATTGTCGCGTGGGCCGCCGTGCCGGCGAAGCGGCGTCCGGGTCATCGACGGCTCGGGCGCATCGGGTTGGCGCTCGCCCGACCGGGCAGCCGACACTCTTCTATAACAGGCCGATCGCGGCGACGCGCCACAAGGCCCGCCCTGCCGAAGGGCAGGGGCCGGCTCGGGTGCTCCCCCTTGGTCGCGGCGGCGACGCCTTCCCTTGAAATTGGTGGCATTTGGGTTCATAGGACGAACCCTCCGCCCGCTCGGCCTGCATGAAGCCGATTTTGCCAATGTGGGACTTGAACGGCGCGGCAAAAGGCACTATTCGACCCGCCGACCGACCCGACCCTGTCGGGGGGCGGGTCTTGAGCACAGGCCCCATCTTACTTTCGAGAGAGACGAAGCGATGGCCAAGGAAAAGTTTTCGCGGACGAAGCCGCACTGCAACATCGGCACGAT
>CALMMQ010000068.1 GCA_937868725.1 uncultured Pleomorphomonas sp. | reverse complement strand
AGCATGCGCAGGTCGTAGGTTTCGCCCATGCGGGCGACGTGGGCGGCAATGAAGGCTGGATCGATGACGCCGCCCGGCGTGGTCAGCAGCTGGCCGGCGGTCGCCCAAGCGGTATAGGGCACGCGGTCGTCGTCCTCGCGGTCCCTGAGGCCGTCGCCGGGCAGCCAGAAGAACGGCACCACGTCGAACACGCCGTCGTCGGCGGGGAACACCAGCACCAGCGCTGTCAGGTCGCGCACGGCGCTGAGGTCGAGCCCGGCGTAGCAGGTCCGCCCCTTGAGGCGTTCGAGGTCGACGGCGGCATTGCAGGCCATCCACTCGCCGACGCCGAGGAAGGTGCGGACGGAAGCGACGCGCTGGTTGAGGATGAGGTTGCGGAAGGCCGGTTCCTTGGGCGGCATGCGCCGCGCCTGTTCGGCCTGGCGCTTGACCTCGCCGAGGCTGAGGAAGTCGCCGAGGGCGGGATTGGCAAGCCGCCACGTCTCTTCGGCCCAAGGGTCGGCATCGATGGGCGCCGAATACTCGGCGAGGAAGAACGAGGGGTCGTCGACGACGCCGTCGTTGACGCGGCGGCCGTAGTCGACGAGCTGGCTCATGGGCGCGATGTCGGTTGCCGCCTGGGTCGAGATGACCATCAGCAACGGGTTGTCGCGGGCGCCCATGGCCGTGTCGAGGGTGTCGTAGAGTTCGCGGTTGGCCGCCTGGCCGAGTTCGTCATAGATGACGCAGGACGGCGACAGGCCGTGCTTGCCGGCGACGTCGGCCGAGAGGGCCTTGAAGATGGAACCGGTGGTCAGGTCCTCCAGCTCCTTGCCGAACCGCTTGACGTTGATGCGGCCCGAAAGGATCGGGTGCACCTCGACCATGGCGACCATCTCGGCGAAGGTCTTGCCGGCCTGTTCCTTGTCGTTGGCGGCCGAATAGACCTCGCCGCGCCGCTCGGCCTCCGGGCCGGCGAGGTGACAGAGGGCGAGGCCGGCGGCAAGGCCGGTCTTGCCGTTCTTGCGGCCGAAGGTCAGCACGGCGGTGCGCACCGGGCGCTTGCCCTCCTCGTCCTCGCGGTAGATCGCTTCGAGGATGTCGCGTTGCCAGTCACGGACGCGGAAGGGCTGGCCGGCGAGCTTGCCGGCGGTCACCTCGAGGCTTTCGAGGAAGGCGACGACGCGTTCGGCCCGGGTGAGGCCTGGGGCTTCCCATGCCGGTGCTGCCGGCTTGACGGCGACCGGCCCGAACAGGTCGCGCCGATCCTCGCCGATGACGCCCTGAGGCCGCCTGATCGCCTTCGCTCCCGGTCCGCGCAAACCCATGTTCCACCTCGCCTTTCGCCTAACTCATTGTTCGAACTAACTCAATTCGTATGCCCCAAGTCGGTCCCGGCCTCCCCGTCCTAGGGATCGGAGGGGGTATACCCCTCGGCCACGAAGGGGTGCCCCGGATCGACCGGCAGGCCGTCGAGGCCGACGCCCTTGAACCTGATGCCGCTGCCGCCCTTGCGATCGACGGCCGCCGTCTTGATCGAGTGGCACGGCTGGCACATGGACATCAGCCCATCGAGGGACGGGAATGCATCGCCGCCGGCAGCGATGGCCACGATGTGGTCGACGTGGTGGGCAGGGACGACGCGGCCGAGCTTGCTGCACGGCTCGCACATCGGCGAGGCCGACAGCTTGGCCTTGCGCAGCCGCTGCCAAGCGGCGGTCGAGTACGGCCAATCAGCCATGCTGCACCCCCGATGCCGGGGCACCCTGTCGGGACAAGGGGATAGCCCCCCTAAAGGGGGCGTATCCCTTGTCCCGCTGCCCCGAGACAAGAAAGACAAAGCGGGACATGTCCCGCCCTGTCCCGCCTAGACGTTCCGCTTTGCAAGCCATACCTGTTCTCCATCAATGCCAATGATCCCAAGCACTTGCAGTCGTTCCAACATGCGCTGGAACGCCTTGCGCCTGGCACTTGACGTTGCCTCGCTGTCGCTGATGCCGAGAGCATAAGCGCGGGCGCGCCACGTCTCGACCGCGACGGACGGGACATCGGCGGGTGCCCGCGTTGTCCCGCCTGCTTGTCCCGCCTCTGCCATGGCTTCATGAAGGGCGCGCAGGCCGATGATTTGCACATCGGTCAGCCTGGGGCCGCTCTCCTTCGTCGCGCCTTCGTTCGCATCCGCAGGGCAGACGACGCACGAGGTGATGTCCTCGCCGTCCTCGTCCACACCGAGAACCGATTTCGAAAGCCGATACCGAAGGGTTTCGAGGTCGCCGCCATCCTTCACCTTGGCGAATCTGGCCTCGCAAAGGCCGCTTTCATGCTTGACCACCTCAACCGCCGCGTCGACGGCGCCGAGAAGGGCGTTGGAACCGCGCATGCCGCGATCCCGGTCCTTGCCGCTGTGGTGAACGATCAGCACATGCGCGCCGGTCTCCCGCTGCAAGCGTTCGGCCCGCTGCACCACAACGTTGATGTCGCGCGCCTTGTCCTCGTCGCCGCTGCCGATCATGCGGGACAGGGTGTCGAGGACGATCAGGCGGACGGGCGTTTCCAACGTCTGGGCATGGGCCGCCACGTCGGAAATCAGGGCGTCGGCGCCGGTGTCGTCATCGAACAGATTGACGGACGTCGGCACCATGACGAACGGCACGCGAGGCTCACCGCCGTTCTCCTGGCGCCACGCCTTAGTGCGCTGGCGCAGGCCGGAGCTGCCTTCGCCGGTGACGTAGACCACGGCGCCCTTGGTGACGCGCCGGCCGAACCAGTCGCGGCCGTGTGCCACACACAAGGCGAGGTCGAGGGCAAGGAACGTCTTGGACGTGCCCGGCCCGCCGAAGATCGATGACAGGCCGTTGTTGACCAGGGCGCCCTTGACCAGCCACGACAGCGGCGGGGCGTTGTCCTCGTCGCCATACATGACGAAGGGCAGGCGGGTCTTGATGACCTGGCGCCAGCGCGGGGTGATGTCGACCAGGCGGTGCAGCGCTTCGGCCGTGCCGCCGGCATTGAGCCAGTCGGACACGTCGCCCTTGCGGGGCAGGTCGGGCAGGTCCAGCACGCGCACGTCGTCGGCCTTGCCTTCGAGCGAGCGGGCGACATCGTCGGCGTGAGCGTGGCCGGCGTCGTCGTTGTCGGGGATGATCACCACCGAAGCGTGGCGGAAGAAATCGCCGAACTCAGGCTTCCACTTGCCGGCGCCGCCGACGTTGCAGGTCGCAACGATGCCAAGCGCCTTGAGGCGATCGACGTCCTTCTCACCTTCGACGACAAACACCGTTCGGCCGGCGTCGAGCGCTTCCAGCAGCTCGGGCAGGCGATAGGGCACCTGACGAACGCCTTTGACCTTCCAATCCCAACCGCCCTTGCCATCGGGCCGGCGCTGACGGAAGTCTTTCGGCTCGAAGCGAACGACTTCGGACAGCACTTCGCCGGCTTCGTCAACATAGGCGTAATGCGCCACCTCACGGCGGTTGGTCGCCATCTTGGGCGGCAACGGATCGAGGCCGAAGGTGCGATCGAGCCAATCGCGGGCCGTGCGCTTGTCACCGCCCCTCTTCTTGACGATGAGATCGAGCACGCCGCCGCCGTTTCCTTCCTCGTGATCGTAGAACGTGCCCTTCTCCGGTCCGTCGATCTTGACCGACAACGAACCGTTGTTGCCAAAACGCAGCTCGGTTGCCTTCGACAACCGCTCGTTCGGCTTGCCGCAGAGGGCAAGGGCAACGTCCTTCATGAGGTCGGCGAAGTCGCTCATGCCGCACCGCCGATCTGGGCCGCGACAGCCCGAACGCGATCGGCAAGGGCTTCCTTGCGCAGGATGGCCCGCTCGGGGTCCTCGCCCATGCGACAGCCAAGCCGCTCGATGGCGCGGGCGATCGAGTGCAGTTCTTCGGGCCAATCCGTTTTACATTGTCGCGAATTGTTCTTCGAACGTTCGCTTCCGTTCACGGGTTGGATGAAAAACGCATGCCTGTGGGGGCATTGACGAATGTCAGATTGTGATGCTTGCCTCCACTTGCATTTTCACGGCAGTTCGATTTCAACTCGGCCATGGCGTCAGGCGCCGAGGCGGACTAAATTGGCTGCCGGCGTTTGCCGTGGCAGCCTTCGAGACCAGGGACACTTCATGCCCAAGGATATGATCAGATACGACGTGCTGGCCCAGGAAGCCTTCCGGGGCCTCGTCAAGAAGGTTCTGACCGAGGTTTCGCACGCCGGTCTGCCCGGGGATCACCATTTCTACGTCATGTTCGACACGCGGGCACCGGGGGTGCGGATTTCCGCCCGCCTCAAGGAGCGCTATCCGGAAGAGATGACCATCGTCATCCAGCACCAGTACTGGGAGCTGGCCGTCTCCGATACCGCCTTCGAGGTCGGGCTGTCGTTCTCCGGCGTGCCGGAAAAGCTGGTGGTGCCGTTCGCCGCCATTCGCGGCTTCTTCGATCCGTCGGTGGAGTTCGCCGTGCAGTTCCCGCTGGTCGACGAGAACGGCAACGCCGCCGACATGCCGGCCGAGGGGCCGGTCAAGGCCATCACCTCGGTCAGCGATGCGCCGGCGGTCAGCGTGCGCGAAGTGCCCGGTGCCAAGCCGGCCGAGCCGCCGCGCGAGAGCGAGGCCAAGGCCGCCGAGGCCAAGGCCGCCGAGCCGCGCAAGAGCGAGGAGACCGGCGCCGTCGTGTCGCTGGATGCCTTCCGCAAGAAGACCTGAGGCTTGCCATGGGCGACGTTGTCAGCCTGAGACGCCACCGCAAGGCCGCCGAGCGCGTCAAGCGCCAGGACGAGGCGGCGGAAAACCGCGTCAAGTTCGGCCGGACGAAGGCCGAAAAGGAACTGGCCGCCGCCACTGAGAAGCTGGAGGCCGCCCGTCACGCCGGGCATCGCCTCGAGCCACATGAGGACGACAAGCCGTGATCGTCCGGCGCTCGCTCACCCTGTCCGGCCACCGCACCAGCCTGGCGCTGGAGCCGGCGTTCTGGGACATGGTGGAGCGGTTCGCCAGCGCAGACGGTCTGTCGCTGGCCGCCTACATTGCCGCCATCGACCGGACGCGCGGCGAGGACAATCTCGCCAGTGCCGTGCGCGTGGCCGTGCTCAACCGGTTGATCGCCGCCGTGCCCGTCGAGGGCTGATGCGGCCACGGCCGCTTGCCTTTGGCCGCTGGCGGGCCTATTGGCTGGCCCCCTGCGCCGGGCGATGTCGCGCCGGCCGAGCGGAACCGGCCATGTCCATCGATCTGTCGCTGCATCTCATCGCGCTTCTGGCGCTCGCCGCCTTTCTGGCCGGGTTCATTGATTCGATCGCCGGTGGCGGCGGCCTCATCACCGTGCCGGCAATGCTGCTGGCCGGCATTCCCCCGCTGCAGATGCTGGCCACCAACAAGCTCGGCAGCCTGTTCGGTTCGGGCTCGGCGACGCTGGCCTACAGCCGCGCCGGTCATGTCGACGTGGCGCGGCAGCTGCCGATGGCGCTGATGTGCGGTGGCGGCTCGGTGTTCGGCGCGGCGGCGGCGAGCTTCGTCTCCGGTCGGGTGCTGGCGGCGGTGCTGCCGCTGCTGCTCATCGTCATCGCCCTCTATTTCGCCCTGAAGCCGGGGCTTGGCGACGCCGATCGCCGCGCCCGCATGGCGGCGACCACCTATGGCGTGACGCTGGTGCCGCTGATCGGCTTCTACGACGGCCTGTTCGGGCCGGGCACCGGCTCGTTCCTGATGCTCGGCTTCGTCATGCTGGTCGGCTGGGGCATGCTCAGGGCGACGGCCCATACCAAGCTGCTGAATTTCGCCTCCAACATCGGCGCCTTCATCTATTTCGCCATCAGCGGCGCCGTGGTGTGGAAGCTCGGCCTGGCCATGGGCGTCGGCCAGTTCTTCGGTGCCCAGGCGGGCTCGCGGCTGGCCATGGCCAAGGGGGCGCGCGTCATCCGGCCGCTGCTGGTCATCACCTGCATCGGCATGACGCTGAAGCTCTTGTCCGATCCAGCCAACCCGCTGCGGGTCTGGATCGGCCTCTGATAC
>CALMMQ010000067.1 GCA_937868725.1 uncultured Pleomorphomonas sp. | reverse complement strand
CGGGCTTCCGAGCTGTCCGGGCCGTCGAGGCCGCAGCCGTAGATGCCGAGCGACACGCCGATGCCACGCTTCTTGTCGGTGTGCGCCTTGTTGAAGGCCTCGCAGCGCGCCTTGGCTTCCTGGTACTTCGGACGCACCATGTCGAAGAGCGTCGGCAGCACATGCACTTCCGGCTTCTGGCCGGTCGGCGAGGTCGAGTTCTCGTTGTAGAGGTTCTTGTAGCGGAACTCGAACGGATCCTCGCCCATCTTCTCGGCCAGCATGTCGATGGCGATTTCAGACGCGAGGAAGGACTGCGGCGAGCCGTAGGCGCGGAAGGCCGAGCCCCAGGCATGGTTGGTCGCCACCGTACGGCCGTGACCGCGGATGTTCTCGAGATGATAGCCGGCACCAGTGAACTGGGCCTGACGCAGCGTCACGAGGTCACCGAACTCGGAGTACGGACCGTGGTCGAGCCACCAGTCGAGTTCCATGGCGGTGAGCTTGCCATCCTTGTCGCAGGCGAGGCGGATGTTCGAGTTCACCGGGCTGCGCTTACCGGTGTAGGTGATGTTCTGGTACTGATCGTAGACCAGCGACACCGGCTTGCCGGTGGCGAGGGCGGCGACGCCCAGCAGCGCTTCCATGGTCGGCGAGAACTTGTAGCCGAAGGTACCGCCCGTCGGGTTCTGGATCAGGCGCAGCTTGTCCGGCGCCACACCGAGGCCCGGGCAGATCATGGCATGATGCAGATGCACGCCGATCGACTTCGACAGAATGGTCAGCACGCCATTCTCGTCGACGAAGGCTTCACCGCAGTCCGGCTCAAGGTGCAGGTGCGGCTGGCGCGAGCAGTAGGTGGTGATGTCAACCAGCGCGGCGGCGCCCGACATCAGCGGTTTGGTGTCGCCACCCTTGACGATGCCCTGCTCGTAATAAGCATTGGGAACGCCCGGATGGATCTCTATGGCGTCCGGCGCCAGGGCGGCAAAGCCCGACAGGTAGGCCGGCAGCATTTCGAGATCGACCTTCACCTTGGCGGCAGCGGCTCGCGCATGCGCTTCGGTGTCGGCGGCGACAATGGCAATGGCGTCACCAAACTGGAAAATCTTCTCCTTGCACAGGATCGGACGGTCCCAGCCGTCGCCCTTGTTGGTCGGGAAGGTGATGAGGCCGGTGATGGCGTTGCGGCCCTTGACGTCCTTCCAGGTGATGACCTTCTCGACGCCCGGCATCTTCTCGGCTTCGCTGGTGTCGATGCCCTTGATGTTGGCGTGGCTGACGTTGGCCTGCACGAGGGCGAGGCGCAGCGTGCCGTGCGGCATGCGCAGGGCGACGTCGGCACCGAAGTCCCAGGCGCCGGTAACCTTGGCCACAGCCGACGGACGGACGTAATGCGTGCCGAGGATCGAACCATCGTCCTTGGCCTTGGGCGTCAGATCCTCGATCGACTTCTCGCCGCGCAGCACGGCGGCGGCATCCATGACGGCGTCGATCAGCGGCTTGTAGCCGGTGCAGCGGCAGAGATTGCGGTTGCGGTGGAACCAGGCACGGACCTGTTCGCGGGTCGGCGACTTGTTCTGGTCGAGCAGAACCTTGGCCGACATGATGAAGCCGGGGGTACAGACGCCGCACTGGGCGCCGCCGTGGGCCATCCAGGCGACCTGCAGCGGATGCAGATTGCTCGGCGTGCCGAGACCTTCGATGGTGGTGATGCGGGAATTGGCGGCCACCTTGGCCATCGGCGTCACGCAGGCGCGCACCGGCTTGCCGTCGAGAACGACCGTGCACGAACCGCACTGGCCGTCGGCGCAGCAGACCTTACAGCCGGTGAGCAGCATCTGCTCACGCAGCACCGTGGCGAGATCCGTATCCTTCTCGGCGACGATCCAGCGATCGACACCGTTCACATTCAAACAAATCCGTTCCATAGTCTTCCTCCTTGGCGGGCAGGATTGACGTTTTGTTCTGGCGGGACAGTCCGGGAGTTCGGCTCCCGCGTCGTTCCGTCGTCTTGGCTTGCTCCTGTCTGAAGCGCCGAGACCACCGGGTCGGGCGTTCAGGCGACCTGGGCTGGCCGGACCGCGTCCGGACTGACCTCCTCCCTGTCATGATGGCCGGCGGGACGATTGGACTTCTGCGCCAGCGCCGCCATGTTGCGGCTGAGCGAAATGGCGGCGGCGCCGCGCCGGATGTGGGCGATCATTTCAGCAACGACCGAAAAGGCGATTTCTTCCGGCGTCTTGGCGCCGAGATCGAGACCGACCGGCGCGCGGACGCGGTTGAACCGATCGGGGGCGGTACCTTCGGCGACCAGCCGGTCGTAGACCGTCAGCACCTTGCGGCGCGAACCGATCATGCCGATGTAGCTGGCCGGCGTTTCGACCGCCCACTTCAGGATGCGGGCGTCGAGATCGTGGCAGCGCGTGGCGATGAAGATCAGGCCGTTGGCGTTGGGGGCGAGCTTGTCGGTCACCGTGTCGTAGCTCTCGGCATAGAGCTCGGAGACGTCGGGGAAGCGCTCGCGGTTGGCGAAGGCCGGCCGGTCGTCGACCACCACAGTGGCGAGGCCCACCATGCTGGCGGCCCGGGCCGTCAGCCGGCCGATGTGGCCGCCGCCGAAAATGTAGACCACCGGCTGCGGCATGATCGGCTCGACGAACACGTCGAGGCTGCCACCGCACACCATGCCAGTGTCATAGTCGGGGTTCTCAATCAGCTTGAACGACACCATGGCCGGGCTGCCGCTCTCGATGACTTCCCGCGCCTTGATCATCACCTCGGCTTCGGCGGCGCCGCCGCCGATGGTGCCGACGATCGAGCCATCTTCCCGCACCAGCATCTTGGCCGTCTGATACGACGGCACCGAACCGACCACGTTGACGATGGTGGCGAGAGCGGCGCGACGGCCGGCCTTGCGCTCGGCGATGAGTTCCTCGTAGACGTCCATGTCCAACTCCCTGAAACCTGACGGACCCGGCCGTTCAGCGCGCCACCACCAGCTTTTCCCTGAGCCGCCCGATGTCGGCGATCACCAGCGACGACGCCCCGGCCCGCTCCATCAGCCCGGCCCGCATCAGTTCGGCGAACACGGTGGAGACGGTCTGGCGCGTGGCGCCGATTTCCGTGGCGAAGGCCTCGGCGTTGGGCAGGCGATCGATGACGACACCAGCCTCGGCGCTGCGGCCGTCGCGATCGGCGGTTTCGCACAGGGCGCGGATCAGCCGGCGGCGGACGTCGAAAAACGCCATGTCTTCGACCATGCGCACCGACTTCCTCAGCATGCGCTCGAACACGTCGACGGCCGACAGCGCCAGCAGCGGCTCGTCGAGCGCCGCCTCGCGGAAAGCCGACAGGCTCATCACCCAGAAGGTGCAGTCGCGGCGGGCTTCCAGCATGAACCCGGCTTCGACGAACACCACGTCGTTGGGATCGAGCGTGAACAGCGTCAGCTCCTTGCCCTCGAACGAAGTGAAGCAGCGCAGCCGGCCCGACCGCACCACCAGCAGACCGTCGTCCTCAAGATCGGGATCGTCGGCAGCGCACATCAGCTGCCCTTCGGCCAGCCGGCGCGTACCGAGCCGCCCCCGCCCCTTGGCAGAAGCAAGACGTTCGATGGCAGCGCAGAACGGACTGGTCGCACCCGACATCATGACCTCGTGGCATTCAGAGCAACCGCCGGCCGGAGTGCGCAAGACAAAGACATGCCGTTGACCGTCTGCCTCGGCAGCGGCCTTCGATCCTTGCTCTCGATGACGAAACACACTCCTCCGGTTCGGCGATTCCTCTCATCTTCCGAACCCGGACTCGCTTCCGGAGTCCACTTGATTTGTTGCCAGTGAAAATATGCGTCAGGTAGTTTTCATGCAATGCGTACAAACATCAACCGTTTCAATGTATTTCCAATTGCTGCAATTTGCGACACTCAGAATAATCGGCGGCAGCCACGACAGCCTTCGGCGTGGTCGGAAACGGCGATGGCGCACTCTGCGCATAAGAGTGCATGTTTGGACAGGTCGACTGAAAATCCGCTGTCGCAACGAGCGCGACAGCGACATGGCTTAGTTCATACGCGCTTTTACGCATTTTGCCGGCCTGTCAGGGGCAAAACATGGCCCACTACGCCTAAAGTCGAGCATGGTTTGCCCTGATATCGGCACCTAAATCGTTCTACCTGGCGCGTGGATATCCTGATCGTCGGCGCAATAGCGACGGCCTGCTCAGGCTGGCGAGCGCTGTCGCATCGTCACCAGCGGCTTGCCAGACTTGCACAAACTGTCGGGGGGCTTTCCGCGAATGCAGCCAGGTTCATCAGTCTTTTTTTCTTCGTTCAATTGGATATGAGTCGCTGCATTGCGTCAGAATATATAACTAAATCGTATTTTTACATCTATTTGTACGCTAGGCGACGGCGCATTGACCTTGATTTCATAGCGGCGAAGCCCGTGCCGGCTGCCAGGTGGCGGACAACGGCACCTCCCCGCCTCAAGGGCCCCAAAACGCAGAAACGCCCGCGACAAGCGCGAGCGTTTCCAGCAATCGTCAGTGCGGCTGTTCAGTCAGCCCCGCGCCGGTCCGACGCGAGCATCGGACCATCAGCCCGGAGCCTGGCGCGCCTCCGTCCCACACGCCCCGACCGGACCGGTAACGTCCCGCCGGCGTGGGCCTGGACGGCCTGCCGCCATGAACTCAGGCGGCAGCCGGGATGCACGAACCCGACGGGCACACTTCGGCGCACTGCTGGGTGTCGAAGTGGCCTTCGCACTCGGTGCACTTCTTGGCATTGATCGAGTAGACCTTGCCCTTGTGGCTGATCGCCTTGTTCGGGCATTCGTCTTCGCAGGCGCCGCAGGAGGTGCAGGTGGAGGTTTCGATCATAAAGGCCATTTTCAGTCTCTCCTCTTTGGTTTCGGAACGCATCAGCGTATGCATCCCGCTTTGTCCCGTCCCCTCCGATCGTCCAATCCGAAGAGTCGGTGCCATAGGGCATGGCTGTCGCGAAAGCTCGCCGTGCTCCTGGTGTTCTGGGCCGGAAACCATCATGGCCAACCCGTGCATGCCACGACCGGAGTTCTACCACATCCGGCGCAACAGCACGCGACGCATCGTTTCCGCCCTCAGAATGGGCATATTTGGACCGCTCCGGGCAAGATCGGGATGAACCCGACCTTGCAAGGAAGCCGATCCGCTCACCGCTCCGTGCAGGAGAGGCAAGGATCGATGCTGTTGACGATGATGGCGATGTCGGCCACCTTGGCGCCCTGCATCATGAAGCACACCGCGTCCCAGTTCATGAACGTCGGCACGCGCCACTTGACGCGCTCGGGCTGCGGCGTGTCGTTGGTGCGCAGATAGTACAGCACCTCGCCACGCGGCGCTTCGCAACGGGCGATCGCCTGACCGGGCGGGATGTCCGGACGGTCGTTGATGTTGACGGCGCCGCCCGGCAGATCGCGCAGACAGACGCGCAGCAGATCGATCGACGTCAGCGTCTCCTGCAGGCGCACCATGGCCCGCGACCAGACGTCGCCATCGGTGGCGCCATGGACGACCAGCGGCAGACGATCGTAGGCGGCGTACGGCGCTTCGCGACGCACGTCATAGTCGACACCCGAGGCACGGGCCACCGGACCGACGACGCCGGTGGCGATGGCATCGGCGTGGGTCAGCACACCAACGCCCTTGGTGCGGCGCAGGATCGAGCCGTTCGACTTGTACGTCTTGATGATGTCGTGCACTTCCGGCTCGATGCGGTCGAGCTGGCTCAGGATGTAGGCGATGCTCTTCTCGTCCAGATCGTAGCGCACGCCGCCGATGCACATGGCACCGATGTCCTGACGGTTGCCGAAGATCGATTCGATCGTGTCCTGGCAGATCTCGCGCACCTGCATCATGTGCATGAAATACGTCTCGTAGCCGGTGAGGTGCACCAGCAGGGCCGTATTGAACAGGTGCGAGGCGACGCGCTTCAGCTCGTCGGCGACGACGCGCAGGTAGATGCCACGCTCGGGAACCTCGATGCCGGCGATCTGTTCGGCCGCCATGGCGAAGGTCTGCGGATGGCTGTTGGAGCACAGCGAACAGATGCGCTCGGTCAGCACGACGTTCTGATACATCGTCCGCTTGGTGGTCAGATACTCGATGCCGCGATGCACGTGGCCGGCATTGATGTCGACGTGGGTGACGGTCTCGCCCTGCACGTCGATCTTGAAATACATCGGCTCCTCGAGGGCCACATGCAGTGGGCCGACGGGAATGCTGAAGGTTTCAGGAACGTTGTTCGAGCTCATGCTGCACCCTTCTTGTTGGCATTGGAGAGAACGCGCTCCCACAGGCCCTTGGTGCTGGCGGCGTTGACCAGCGTCGAGAACGGAATCAGCCGTTCGAGCACGGCATTGTCGACCGACTGGTCGAGGAACAGCCGGCGCGGGTCCGGATGCTCGGTGACGACGACGGCGTAGAGTTCCATCATCTCGCGCTCATGCCAGTCGGCATTGCGGAACAGCGGCGTCAGCGAGGCGATCGAACCACCCTGCGGCACGTAGGCGATGACGGTCAGGGCATCGCCGCCAATGTCGAAGTGATAGTCGATCTCGTAGGACGTGCCGTCGAGCGGCGTGCCGCCGAACGACTTGGGGGTCTCCTTGGGCTCGGCCGCCTTGGCCTCGGCGCCCTCCTCGGCCTCCTCGTCCTCGTCTTCCTCTTCTTCTTCCGGAGCCGACGGCTGCGTGCAGGTGATCATCGCCAGACGACCGCCCAGCTCATGGATCAGCTGGCCGACCGACTTGAGATCGCCATGGTTGGCAAGGCCGGCCCAGGCGACGGTGACGCCATTGGCGTCGACGGTCGACGAAAACTCGATGCCGGCCGGCGCCACGGCGTCGAGGCGGACTTTCAGGTCTTCAGGTAGACGGCTCATGACGGGACCTTCCGGTTCTTGAGATACTTGGCGCGACACTTCGGGCAACGGGCGCGCACTTCGGCGTACTCGGTTTCCGACAGCGGCGGCTTGGCATTCTTGACCATCGGCGCCGTGTTGAGCGCCGTGGCGCCGCACTCGACACACTTCTGGTTCGGAATGAGGCCATGCTCCACCATATCGAACTTTTCGGCCTGCGTATGGGCAAGATTCCAGTCGTTGGTCTGGTGGATGGCGTCCGTCGGGCAATAGAACTCGCAGTTGCCGCAGAACACGCAGGTGTTATGCCAGCAATCGAAAGTCATGCCGTCGGGCGTCTTGGCAAAGCGGATGGCGTTGGCCGGGCAAACGCGCTCGCAGATGCGGCAGCCTTCGCAATGATCGGCGTTGAACACGATACGACCGCGCAGGCGATCGGGCGTGAAAGCCGGACCAAAGGGAAAGGCTTCCACTTGGGGCCCGCTCTTGAGATTGCGGGCAAAAAGCGACAGGAAGTTCATCTTTCAGCCTTTCCTCAGAGACGTTCGCGCCAGATGTCGATGGCCTTGGCCACGCCGGCAATGATCGCCTGCGGCCGCGGCGGGCAGCCCGGCACGTTGACGTCGACCGGGATGTACTGGTCGATCGGCGCCAGCACGGCGTAGCTCTCGCGGAAGATGCCGCCGGAAATCGGACAGACGCCGACGGCCACCGTCACCTTGGGATCGGGAATCTCGTCATAGAGGCGCAGCACCGCGTCCTTGACGCGCACGGTCAGCGGCCCGGAGATCAGCACGATGTCGGCGTGCTTGGGGCTGCCGCAGTACTGGCAGCCGAGACGCTCGACGTCATAGCGCGGGATCAGCGCCGTGACGGCCATCTCCACGTCGCAGCCGTTGCACGAGCCGGCGTTGATCCGGTAGAGCCAGGGCGAGCGGGTGGCGATCTTCTTGAAATCGGGTATCAGGCCCATCTTGCCCTCCTCAGACCACGACCACGACCGCCAGGCTCGCAACAGCGAGCAGCAGCGGCCACTTCAGGAAAAAGGTGAAGGCCTGGTCGATGCGCATGCGGCCGATGGCCACACGCAGCGCCGTGACACCGATCACCATCAGCACCACCAGCTTGATCAGCCAGACGATCAGCCCCAGCGCCCAGTTGTCGGGAGCGAACGGCAGGAACATGGCGATACCGAGGCTCAGCACCACCACCTTCTTCAGCGCCGACATGACCTTGAACAGCGCCAGCACCGGACCGGAGTACTCGAGCAGCGGGCCTTCGAGCACTTCGGTTTCCGCTTCCGGAATGTCGAAGGGCACGATGCCGAGGTTGGCCGGGTAGAAGCAGCAGAAGGCGGCGACCGCCGGCCACATCACCGGGTCGAACAGGAACGAGCCATGTTCGCGCTGGTAGGCGATGATGTCCGACAGCGAGAAGGTCACCCAGCCGCCCATGCCGACGCCGGTGCGGATGGCGACCGCCGCGGCGATCAGCACCAGCGGACCTTCGTAGGCGATCATCAGCGCCATTTCGCGCGAAAAACCGATGGCGCCGTAGGGCGAGCCCGAAGCCGAGCCGGCGATCATCAGCACGATGCCGGGGATCATCAGCAGGTAGAGCAGCACCAACAGGTTGCCGATGGCCGGCGCCGGCGTGTAGACGCCGGTGATCGGCACCAGCGCCACGGCCAGCAGCACCGAGATGACACCGACCAGCGGCGCATACAGGAAGACGTTCTGGCTGGCGACCTCAGGCACGGTGGTGCGCTTGAAGCCGAGCTTGATCACGTCGAAGAACGGCTGGGCCAGCGGCGGGCCGATGCGGCTCTGCAGCCGCGCAGCCACCCGACGGTCGACGCCTTTCAGCGCCAGACCCAGGACGAGGGCGAACACTCCACCGGGGAAGAGGAGAACCGCCAGCAATATCGCAAGTTGGTTGGACATTTTTGAGAAGTCTCCTCTCCCTTAGAGCTGCTCGGCCTTGCCGGTCTTCTTGGGCACCAGGGCGCCCCGGATGACAGCCGTCGGGGATTCGAACAGGTTGTTGGTACCGACGCGACCGCTCGTCTCCGGCAGGAAGTCGAGAGGCGTGGCACCGGACAGATGCAGACCCGTGCGCTTGATGCCGGCGCCGCGATAGACGAGGCGCATCCACGGGATGAACACGGCCGCCAGGATCAGCACCAGGATGCTGAGCAGCGTCGGGCTCCAGCCACCCATGCCGGGCAGCGGTCCGAACAGACTGGCGTCGATCGGCGTCAGGCCAAGCTCCGCCTCGATGCCGGCGATCGGCACCAGCAGGATGCCGGGGAAGAAGCCGATCAGCACGCTGGCCGCCGTCAAGAGACCCATGGGGATCAGCATGGCGAGCGGCGCCTCGTGGGCCTCGAGCGCCTTGGGCGTCGGGGCGCCCATGAAGGCGGCGTGGGCGAACTTCAGCACGGCAGCGAGGGTGAACAGGCTCGACACCATGGCACCGACGGCCAGGGCCCAGTGACCGCTCTCGAAGGCAGCCGAGAAGATCAGCCACTTCGAGGAGAAGCCGTTGAGCGGCGGCACACCGGCCAGCGACAGACCGGCGAACAGGAAGATGCCGAAGGTGATGGGCATCTTGCGGCCGAGACCGCCGAGTTCGTCGAGCAGGCTGGCGTGGCTGTGCACCATGACGGCGCCGGCCACGAGGAACAGCGTGTCCTTGAGGAACATGTGGTTGACGAAGTGCATCAGGCCGCCGGCAACGCCGAGCGAGGTACCGAGGCAGAGCGCCATCAGCACGTAGCCGAGCTGGCTGACCGTCGAATAGATCAGCAGCAGCTTGATGCCGTTCTGCACCACGGCCATGGCACCGGCGTAGACGATGGTGATGCCGGCAATGATGGCGATGATGTCCATCAGCGCCGGCAGACCGCCGATTTCGCCGCCGATGCGGGTGAACACCGCCGCGCCGCCGAACAGCGTGAACAGCTTGAGCACGCCCCACGGACCGGACTTCAGCAGCACGGCCGAGATGTAGCCGCTGACCGGCGTCGGCGCCAGAGCCGGGTGCATCTGCACGTCGATGCGGACAGGCAGCATGGCCGCCTTCATGACGAGGCCGATGAACACCAGCACGATGCCGGGCGCCACGATGCCGAGCGGCAGGGTGAGCGCCTTGTGGCCGATCTCGACGAGATCGAAGGTGCCCGAGCCGGAAGCCAGGATGGCGATGCCGAGGAACATGAACGAGGCACCGACGGTGTTGAAGAAGAAGTACTTGAAGCCTTCCCTCCGCGCCTCGTCGTTTTCCTCGTGGATGATGGCCGCCCACAGCGCCCAGCTCGACATCAGTTCCCAGAAGCCGAAGAACGTGAAGATGTCCTTGGCCGCGGTCATGCCGAGCAGGCCGGCGATCATGATGCCGAAGGCCGCGTAGAAGCGGTTCTGCGCATGATTGTGGGCCAGGTAGGCGGTGGCGTGCAGCATGTTGAGCGCGCCGACGCCGGCGATCAGCACGGCGAACCAGAACGACAGCGTGTCGTAGCGCGGGGCTTCGGCGACGACGGCGACGAGCGCCAGCACCAGCACGGCGACGGCCAGCTTGCCGGCCCACTCGATCGAGCGGCGGCCGACCAGCCAGACGACGACGGCACCGATCATGGCGATGGTAGCCGAGGCCGGCCAGACCATGACGAGGCCCGGCAGGTTGGCGAGCGCCAGACCGCCACGGGCGGCGATGGCCGAGCCGACGGCGCCGACGAGGTCGAGCTGGAAGGTCGGGAACAGACCGCCGAGGACGATCAGCACCGCCAGGGCGCCGACGGCGACCAGCATGGTGACCGGAGCTTCCTTGACGCCCGCTTCACCCTTCCAGGCATGGAAGAACAGCATGCGGACGACGCGGAGATAGTAGACCACGGCGATGATGCCGCCGATCAGCAGGCCGACGGCCACTTCGTAGTGACCGGCTTCCGCCGCGGCGTAGACCATCAGGAACTTCGACACGAAGCCGGAGAACGGCGGCAGGCCCATGATCGCCACGGTGGCGAGGGCGTAGCAGCCGGCGGTGAACGGCATGACACGACCGACACCGGCGAGATCGGCGATGTTGCGCCGGCCGGTCTGCATGATGAAGGCACCGGCCGCGAAGAACAGCAGCGTCTTCATGACCGCGTGGTTGGTGACGTGCAGCAGGCTGGCATCGGCGGCGAGCGCCGTGCCGACGCCGAGAACGGCGACGATCTCGCCGATCTGGGCCAGCGTCGAGAAGGCCAGCATGCGCTTGATCTCGGTCTCGTAGAGCGCCCGGATCTCGCCGTAGAGCAGCGTGATCAGGCCGAGCGTGATCAGCACGACGTTGAGGTTGATACCCCAGCCGGTGAAGGCATTGAGCGCACCGACGCCGATGACCAGGTAGAGCACCTTGATCAGGCCGAAGATGCCGGCCTTGGTCAGGATACCCGACAGCGGACCGGAGATCGACGACGGCGCCGCCGGATGGGCGATCGGCAGCCAGGAGTGCACCGGCACGATACCGGCCTTGACCGCGAAGCCGACGAAGAAGCAGGCGGCGATGACCAGACCGGCCAGCGGGCTGATCGACGACACCTTCTCCGCCAGGGCGGCGAACTCGAACGAGCCGACCTGGGCATGCGTCAGCAGGATGCCGAAGTGCATGACGTAGGCGCCGGAAGCGCACATCATGAAGTAGATGAGGCCGGCGCGCAGCGACTTCTGCGTCTGTTCGTGAATGACCAGGAAGTAGCTCGTCCAGGTCATCAGCTCCCAGTAGACATAGAAGTTGCCGAACTCGTGCGCGGTGGTGAGGCCGAGCAGCGAGCCGATCATCAGGAAGGCGAAGAAGTAGTAGCGGTTCGTCCATTCGGCCCGGGCCATGTAGCCGACCGAGTAGACGATCATCGCCGCCGTGATGGTGGCGAACACCAGCGCGAAGACGCGCGAGGCCGGATCGAGGCTGCCGTCGAAGACGACCAGGGCCAGCGTGGCCAGCGCCAGCACGACGGCGGCGATGTCACGGGCCCGGGTGTCGAAGCGACCGATGGCGTAGACCACGAAACCGCCGATGTAGGGCACCAGCACCAGCGTGGCCCACGGCGATTCGAACTCGGGAACCTGGCCGGTAGCGCCGGCCAGCAGTTCGGCGACGTGCTGGAACGGCAGCGGCCAGATCGAGATCAGCACCGTCGCCGCGGCGAGGGCGTAGGCGATCGGCAGGGCGATCTGCGGTCCTTCGACCAGCTCGACCCGACGCGACGGCATCTCCAGGCAAACGCGCTGGATCACCACCATGTAGTAGTAGGCGGCGACGATCGTGGCAGCGGTGGCAACGGCGGCGAGCGCCCAATGCCCCTGCTCGATGGCAGCGTAAAGGATCAGGAACTTCGAGAACGAGCCCTTGAACGGCGACAGGCCCATCACCGAGAACATGCCGAAGCCGAACAGGGTGGCCGCCACCGGCATGCGATGGCCGCTGCCGGCCAGATCGTCGATCTTTGACGATCCGGTGCGGACGATCAGATACCAGCCGGCGGAGACGACGAGGCCGCGCATGATCAGCTGATAGCCGATGTGCATGAAGGCACCGGTGGTTCCGGCGTCACCGGCCAGACCGAAGCCGATGAGGACGTAGCCGATCTCGGCGATCGTCGACCAGACGACGACGCGCACCAGGTTCGGCAGGCTGTAGAGGGCGGCGATTTCGCCGAAGAAGAGGAAGATCGCACCCATCCAGGCCAGGGCCATGGGGTCGATCGTCGAGAGGGATAGCATGAGAGAAGATCCTTCCACTGACATGCATCTTGGCTGTCAGCGTGCAGTTACGCCCCTGAGGTCGGCAAGGTATGTCGGGTAGCCGACATATACGCATTCACACGCAGCAGACCTTGGTCATCCCCCTGATTTATATGAGAATTGTTATCAAGTTTCGTCAGTATCAAGTTCTGCTTTGATTGCAGCACGTTGCCGGTAGTCACCCGCTTTCGGACCCCGCTCTGTCGCTGTTGCTCAATGGATTTAACTGCCTGACTACGCAATTTTATTTAGGGTTTGACGCGCATGTTGCCTTGGGGATTGCATTCCGGGTTATGAAGTCGCACGGCGCCGATGCGCCCGCCGGAAAGAGAGAAAGCCGATGCACGAAACGGCCGTTGTCGAGGGACTGATGCGCATCCTGCGCGATCACGCGCGCCAGAACGGCGTCGAGCGCATCCTGTCGGTGCGCCTCAAGGTCGGCCGCCTGCGCGGTCTCGACGTCCGGCAGTTGCGCGGCTGTTTCGAGATTTTCGCCGAAGGCACCGTGGCCGATGGCGCCCGGCTCGACATCGACGAAGTGCAGGTGCGCGCCCGCTGCGCGAAATGCGGCTGCGAATACGACGTGCCGCGCTATCGCTTCGACTGCCCCGATTGCGGCAGCCCCGACGCCGACGTGCTGGCCGGTCGGGAACTCTACATCGAATCCTTCGAGGCAGCCCGTCCCGAGGCTTGAGCCGCGGCACGTCTGGTCGATGGGTCTGGCCGACGCCTGACGGCGCCGGGAGACACTTGTCGCTCAGGCGCCGGCGGCGAGCTTGGCGCGATGGTCGGCGAGGCGCGCCGCGATCCAGCCGATCCAGGCGTCGAGCCCGGCGCCCTTCTTGGCCGACACCTCGAACACCGGACCGGTGCCGCGCACCCGCTCGATGGCCGCCCGCGCCCGGGCCGGGTCGAACTCCTCGATGAACGGCAGCAGGTCGGCCTTGGTGATCAGCACCAGATCGGCCTTGCGGAAGATGACAGGATACTTGTCCGGCTTGTCGTCACCCTCGGTCACCGACAGGAGTACCACGTCGTGATGCTGGCCGACGTCGAAGTCGGCCGGGCAGACGAGGTTGCCGACGTTCTCGATGAACAGCACGTCGATCTTCGACAGATCGAGCACGTGCATGGCATCGTGGATCATCTGGGCATCGAGGTGGCAGGTGACGCCGGTGGTGATCTGCACCGCCTCGACGCCGTGACGGCGCACACGCTCGGCGTCGTTCTCGGTCTCGAGGTCCCCCTCGATGACGGCGACGCGCAGGCCAGGCGGCAGCGCGTCGATGGTCGCCTCGAGCAGATGCGTCTTGCCCGAGCCCGGCGAGGACATCAGGTTGAGGCAGAGCACGCCGTGCTCGTCGAGATGCTCGCGCAGGTGCGCGGCCAGACGGTCGTTCTCGCTCAGAAGATCCTGGACGACGGGGATGGTGCGGCTTTCGCCGTGAGTATGGCTGCCGCAGCCGCATTCGCTACACATGGCTCGTATCCTTTCCCGGCCGGATGCCCGGCCGGCGGGCGTGATGAACGGGGAAGCCGCCAGATCGCCGGTGGGGCGTGATCCTGCGACGGGACGGTCGATCTGTCCAGACGCCGTTTCAGCGCAGGCCGACAAGTTCCTGGCGCAGACGGCCGAGATCGGAGATGACCAGCGAGCCGGTGCCGAAGCGATAGAGCAGGCCCGAGCGCACCAGTTCGGCGATCACCGTCGACACCGACTGGCGCGTGGCGCCGATCTGCATGGCGAAGTCTTCGGCGTTGGGCAGCTGGTCGATGACGACGCCGTGCTCGGCGTGACGGCCGACGCGGTCGGCCGTGTCGCACAGCGCGCGGATCAGTCGATGCTTGACGCCGTGGAAGGCCATGTCCTCGATCATCCGCACCGACTTCTGCAGCATGCGGTCGACGGCCGGCAGCACGGCCAGCATCAGTTCCGGCTCGGCCACCGACAGCTGGCGCAGCGAGGCGGCCGACAGGATGGCGACCTCGCCTTCCTTCTTGACCTCGAGCATGGCCCCGCCGTGCAGGTGCAGCGCGTCGCCGGCCTCCAGCATGTAGAGCGTCAGCTCCTTGCCCTCGAACGACACGAAGCAGCGCAGCCGGCCCGACCGGACGACCAGCACATCGCCGTCGCTCTCGGCATCGCCGGAATAGATGATGTGGCCCGCCTTGACCGGGTGCAGGTTCATCAGCCGCCCGTACCCGTCCCGTACCAGACGTTCGAGGATATCGCTGAGGCAAGGCGCGTTTTGCATCGGTATCGGATCCAGCCGTTGTGTACCGCCGCCCGACCCGCAGCCGGGCCCTTGGGCGACATGACGCAGAGCGCGTCGAGTGCCGAAAGCCGGGGTGGCCCCAAACACACCCCACCCGGCTCGAAAGCCGGTCCTCCGTACGTGTAATCACGTGGAAGTCAGCTGGAGAATACTCGTCAGCCCCTCGCTTTTCAAGAAGCGAAACCGCCGGCAAGCCTTTGGTTTCAAAGGGGCAGGGTTGACGGAAATGCATTGCCCTGCGTACTGCTACGGAGGGTTTGTCATCTCACTCGGTTTAGCTGCGCGATCGAACATCAAACGATCAGGGTTCGTGCAGATGCGGCAGCTCGACCGGCTTGGCAAGCGGGCGAAAGGCGTGGGCGATGACGAAGGCGAAATAGCCGGTAAACGCCGTCAGCCACAACCAGCGGCCGGTCATCACCAGACCGTCGTGCCAGTCCGGCACGAGCGCGCCGCCGACCCGGGCGGCCATGGCGGCGATGATGGCGGCATAGGTGAGGTTGGCGAGCCCGGACGGCGTCAGCGACCGCTTCTCGCGCTTGCGCACGATCGACGTGGCGATGCCGATGGCCAGCGTCGCCAGCCCGCCGATGGTCAGAACGTGGATGACGGCGAGCTGCGGCACGTCGCCGACACCGAAGCTCCAGGCGGCGAGCAGCAGCAGACCGACGCGCTTCCACACCATGCCGACCACCATGATCACCACGCCGGCATAGGGCTTGATCTGCCAGACGCGCTGGTGCCACAGCCAATGACCGCCGAGCAGACCGGCGATCAGCGCCGGCAGACCGGCCGGACCGTCGAGGCCGAACAGCACGAGGGCGAGCGCCGCCGATGCCCGCTCGGCCAGTCGCAGCCAGCCCGGCAGCGCCGGCCGGGGCGGGCGCCCGGCCCGCTCGCGCGCCACCGCCACCAACGCCGCCCCGACCCGGTTCGATACTTCAAGGCAGATGAGCAGAATGAGGGCCAGGCCGGCCATGGTGCTGCCCGCCCAATCGAAGGTGTAGCGGCCAACGCCGAGCCCGGCGTGCAGCCCGGCCAGCAGCAGCACCGGAAAGGTGGCCGCCGTCTTGCCGGCCGGCGTGTTGGCCAGCAGCAGCGCCACCCCGGCAAGGCCGATCAGCGATCGCAGCCGTCCCGCCAGTTCGAGATCGTGGAAGCCGAGGAGGAAGGCGGCCCCCTGCGCCGCCAGCACCAGCCAGATGGCCGGGGCGGGACCGAGCGGCCGGCCGATCCAGCGCGGCAGCGCCACCAGCAAGAAACCGAACAGCTGCAGCACCAGAAAGCCGAAGATCAGCTCGTCGGCGTGCGTCGCCGGATCGCCGAACCAGGGACCGATGGCCCGCGCCGCCGTCAGCGCCGCCAGGAGAAAGGCGACGCGGAATGGCTCGGGCGCGCTCATGCGCTCTCCGCGAGCGCACTCCCGGCGACACCGCGCGTGAACCCGTCGACCAGTTCGCCCGGCAGGCCGAGCGCCTTGAGGGCGGCGTGCGCCTCGGCTCGGTCGATGGCCCCGGCCAAACGGCGACGGAAGGTGGCGGCCACCGCCGTCATGTCGAACGTGTGCGGCGACAGGCGCAGCCGGGCGAGACCGGCGGCGCGCGCCTCCTCGGCCGTCGGACAGAATGCGGTGACGCCGTGCGACATGGTCTGGATGCCGTTGACGGCCAGGAACTTCTGCCCGTCCAGCGTGTCGACGGCGAGGCCGTCGGGGTCGCGGTCGCAGATGAACTGGCAGCTGTCCTTGTGCAGTCCATGGATGCGGGCGTGATAGCACCGTCCCGACAGCGCCAGCGGCAGCCGGCCGAAGGCGAACAGCTCGAAGGCCACATCCGGGCAGAGCCCGGCGATGGTGGTGACCGAGGCGAGCGGCAGTTCCACCGGCGCACAGATGCCGACGCCGCCGCGCATGGCCAGGAAGCGCGCCGCCCCCTCGTTGTAAACGTTGACGAACGGCCCGACCAGGAACGGCCGGCCGCTCAGCGCCGGCAGCGCCGTCACGTCGTTGATCTCGGTCAGCACGCCCATGTCGCAGATATCGCGCACCGACTGGCGTTCGCGCGGATTGTAGGGCAGCGCCAGCGTCGACAGCACCACCTCCTTGCCGGCCGCCTGCAGCCGCTCGATGACGGCGGGCCACACCTTGTCGGTAAACGGCATACGCTTGCCGCACACCACCTCGCCGACATGGACGCGATCGACGTCCACCTCGTCGGCGACCCGCGCGTAGAAGTCGGTGAGGCGGTCGGCGTTCCAGTTGAACAGCACCGGGCCGAGCGTCAGGCCGATGGTCGTCATGATCATGCTCTCCGAGGGCGGCGCTCCGCTCATCTCCAGGTCTTCTTGTAGGCGCCCGACGTCTGCCGGCCACCCTCGACAAGGCCGGCGAGCAAGCGCCCGACCTCAACTTCGTCGCGGCCCGCCTCCACCGCCTCGACGGCGGCGCGGAAGGTCTTCACCACCTCGGCGACGTAGCCCTTGCCGCGCTGGCGGCCCTCGATCTTCAGCGCCGTGACGCCGGCCTTCGACAGCGCCGCGATCAGGCTGGCAGCGTTGAGGCTCACCGGATCCTCGAACAGATACGAGGTCTTGCCGCCGGCCACGAAGCGGCCCTTGCACAGCGTCGGGTAGCCGGCCGCCTCATCGCGACCGAAGCGGTCGATGGTGAAGCCGTTGAGCCGCGTCGCCGTGCTGTCGCGATCGTTGGAATAGGCGACGTGTTCGGGCGGCGAACAGACGCCGGTGAGGTTGGGCGACTTGCCGGTGGCATACGACGACAGGGCGCAGCGCCCCTCGGTCATCGGGCAGAGGCCGCCGAACACGAAAGCCTCGGTCTCGACGTCGATGGCGGCGTTGAGCTTGGCGATCTCCTCCACCGACAGCACGCGCGGCATGACGACGCGGCGCACGCCGAAGGTGTCGGCGTAAAACTTGATGGCCTCCGGCGTCGCCGCCGCCGCCTGCACCGACAGGTGCAGCTTCAGCCGCGGGTGATGGCGGGCGGCATGGTCAAGCACGGCGAGATCAGCCAGGATCACCGCGTCGGCGCCGGCCTGATCGGCCACTGCCAGCGCGTCGGCCCAGCTCTTCATGGCCCCGGCCTTGGCAAAGGTGTTGATCGCCACCAGCACCCGGGCGCCGTGGGCGTGAGCGTAGGCGACGCCCTCGGCCATCTCGGCGTCGGAAAAGTTGAGGCCGGGGAAGTTGCGGGCGTTGGTCTCGTTGCGGAAGCCGCAGTAAACCGAATCGGCACCGGCATCGACGGCGGCGCGCAGGGCGGCGGGCGTGCCGGCCGGACAGACCAGTTCCATGCTCATCGTGCCTCGCCCCCCATCGGCGCCCCGGTCAGCCGCCGCGCCATGTCGAGGCCACGGAACACCCACTTGTCGAGAAGACCGGCGATCTCGCCCTTGAGCCCGACGAAATCCGACGGCTTGAGTTCGGCGTCCTCGATGGCGTTGCGGAAGGCGACCAGCGCGTCGGTGCGGCCGGCGACATCGATGGTGCGGTTGAAGAACAGCGCATCGCCGTCGAAAGTGCCGTCGAGCAGGCCGAGCAGCACAAGGAGCGGCCCCTTGACCGTCACGTCGGCCTCGACGCCGTGGCGGCGCGTCAGCGTCCTCACCTCGGCGCGGGCGCCGTCCGGCACCACCAGAAAGGCGAAGTCGAGGTCGGTCGGCGCGATGAGGAAGCTGCAGCGGCCGTAGTCGCCGAGCCGATCGAACATCGCCGGCTTGCGGCGCGCGAAGCGGCGCACGGCGAACGTCAGCGCTTGTCCGAGCGGCAGGAAAGCCGCCGGAAAGGCAAGGAATCGGACAATGGCGGGCAACTCGCCCTTGAAACGCTCGACCATGGGCAACCCCGGTTGGTTCCGCCGGACATTAAGCCGACTCGTGGCTCTTAGTTTTGTCCTAGCTCAAAGAACATCTGTAGAATCCATGAGAAGCTGTGTGGATTCGGAGTTTTCCCATGTTTGTCCGTTCGTTGCCGCGTTTTGCCGATCTCGGCGGCTTTCTCGACCATCTCGGCCGCAATGACGAGGTCGCCACCATCACCGAACCGGTGGACATGCGCCTCGAACTGACCGAGATCCACCGCCGCGTCATCGCCAGCGGCGGTCCGGTGCTGCGCGTCAGCCATCCCGTCACCAACCGCGGCCCCGCCGACATGGCCGTCGTCACCAACCTGTTCGGCACGCGCGAACGCGTCGCCATGGGCCTTGGCACCGACGTCGCCGGCCTGGAAGCGCTCGGCGAGTTCATGGCCTTCCTGCGCTCGCCCAAGCCGCCGAAGTCGATCGGCGCGGCGCGCGACCTGCTGCCGGTGGCCCGCGCCGCCCTCAACACCCGGCCGCGCGCCACGCGCGACATCACGCCCTGGGTCGACCTGCCGCTCGATCTTGGCCGCCTGCCGATCCAGACCTGCTGGCCCAACGACGCCGGCCCGCTGATCACCTGGCCGCTGGTCATCACCCGCTCGCCCGGGCCCGACGACTTCGCCAGCTACAACATCGGCGTCTACCGCATGCAGGTGATCGGCCAGAACGCGGCCATCATGCGCTGGCTGCCGATGCGCGGCGGCGCCCAGCACCATCGCCAATGGCTGAAGACCGGCGAGCCCATGCCGGTGGCCGTGGTCATCGGCGCCGATCCGGCCACCATGCTCTCGGCCGTCATGCCGGCGCCCGAGGGCATTTCCGAACTGATGCTGGCCGGCATGCTCGGCGGCGGGCGCCTGCCGCTGGTGCCCTGCCGCACCGTGCCGCTGCACGTGCCCGCCTCGGCGGAAATCGTCCTCGAAGGCACCATCACCCCCGGCGACGAGGCGGTCGAGGGACCGTTCGGCGATCACACCGGCTACTACAATCCGGTCGAGACCTACCCGGTGATGCGCCTCACCGACCTGCGCCTGCGCCAGAACGGCGTCTATCTCACCACCTTCACCGGCCGGGCGCCGGACGAACCGGCGGTGATGGGCGACGCCCTTGCCGACGTGTTCAAGCCGCTGCTCAAGCAGATGCTGCCCGAGGTGATCGACCTGTGGCTGCCGCCGGAGACCTGCTCCTACCGCGTCGCCGTGCTGGCCATCGACAAGCGCTACCCCGGCGTCGCCCGCCGGGTGATGATGGGCTTCTGGTCGCTACTGCCGCAGTTTTCCATGACCAAGATGGTCATCGTCGTCGATCCCGACGTCAACATCCGCTCGTGGTCGGACGTCATGTGGGCGGTGGCCACGCGCGCCGATCCCTCGCGCGACCTCGTCACCATCGACCGTACGCCCATCGACCATCTCGATTTCGCTTCCCCTCTCGAAGGACTTGGTGGCAAGCTCGGCATCGACGCCACCACCAAGATCGGCGCCGAGACCTCGCGCAGCTGGGGCCGGCTGATGACCATGGACGCGGACGTCAGCCGCCGCGTCGATGGACGCTGGGACAAGCTGTTCGGGAAAGGGACATCGGCATGAAGGTCATCGTCGGGCTGTCGGGCGCCTCCGGTGCCGTGCTCGGACTGGAAGTGCTGAAACAGCTGTCGGAGGCGGGCGTCGAAACCCACCTTGTCGTTTCGCGCGGTGGCGCCATGACGGTGCGTCACGAGCTCGGCACCGACGGTTTCGACCGCCTGGGCGCGCTTGCCCATTTCGTCCACGCCATCGACGAGCTGTCGGCCCCCATCGCCTCCGGTTCGTTCGGCGCCGACGCCATGGCCATTGTGCCGGCGTCGATGCGCACCTGCGCGGCGCTGTCCATCGGGCTTGGCGACAACCTCTTGACCCGCGCCGCCGACGTCATGCTCAAGGAGCGCCGCCGTCTGGTCATCCTGCCGCGCGAGGCGCCGCTCACCGAGGCCCACCTCGAGGCGCTGCTGAAGCTGACGCGCATGGGCGCCATCGTGGCGCCGCCGGTGCCGCCGTTCTATGTCAAGCCGACCAGCCTCGACGACGTGGTGCGCGAGATCGCCGCCCGCACGCTCAGCTGGCTTGGCCTCGACCCCGGCATCAAGATGACGCGCTGGGGCGCCTGACGGCTTGGTTATTTTGAGCATACGTGCATAACCGACTGGTACCGCGCCCATCCACGGTCTATGTTATGGGTGCATTCCCAAAATGGAGAGTGGATGGCTAGACCGCAGAAGCCCCGCGTCGTCACCGAGAACGCCCCGTCGACCTACTTCAAGCCGCAAGGCATTCCGATGTACGAACTCACCGAGATCGTGCTGACGCTCGACGGCGTCGAGGCCTTGCGCCTCGTCGACGTCGACGGCCACGATCAGGTCGAGGCGGCCCGGCGGATGGGCGTGTCGCGATCGACGCTGTCGCGCATCCTGGCGCAAGCCCGCCAGGTCACGGCAACGGCCGTCACCCGCGGCCTGGCCTTGCGGATCGAAGGCGGCAGCGTGTCCGGACCTGCGGACGACGGCTGCTGTCATCGGCCGCGCGCCCGCTTCGGCGATGAGGCAGCCACCGACGATCCGGTCGGGGAATGACGTGCAACCCCATAGGACGCGTCTTCATCATGACTGAACTTCTCGCCGTGCCGACCGAGGCGCCAGGCGGACTTGATGCCGAAATTGCCCAGCATTTCGGCCATTGTGAAACCTTCACGCTGCTCCGCCTCGACGACGGCCGCCTCACCGGCACCGAAGTCCTGCCCTTCGGCGCCCACGAGCATGGCAATTGCCTGGTGCCCGTCGGTCTGCTGGCCCAGCACGGCGTCACCGCCATGGTGGCGCGCGGCATGGGGGCCCGGCCGCTGGCCGGCTTCCTCGGTGCCGGTATCGAGCCGTATTTCGCCGGCGAACTCACCGCCGTGCGCGATCTCGTCAACGCCTATCTGGCCGGTGAACTGCTGGCCTTCTCCGGCGATCGCACCTGCGCCCATCACCACGACGACGAAACCTGCGACCACGGCCACTGAGCCGATGGTGCCCCGGATCGTCAGGGCTGGCCGGCCGATCCGGGGCATTTGTATCCGAGTGTAACCATGGTGCACATCTCGATACATTATATCTGTATATTAACAGATGCTAAAATAGCGATGTCTCCCATACTGCCCGACGAGACCGGCGCCCCGCCGGTCACAGGTAGGAGATCACCATGACCGAAACGACGCAGGCCCGCCCCTTCAGCTGGCGCGCCCTCACCTCGATGCTGACGGCCGGCGGCTTTCTGATCATGGGCGTCACCGGCCTGATGCTCTATGTCACGCCCGAGGGCCGGCTGGCCTATTGGGTCGACTGGTCGCTTGGCGGCCTCACCAAGGTTCAGTGGGGGGCCATCCACGTCACCTCCAGCCTGCTGTTCCTGATCGCCGGCATCATTCACCTCTGGTTCAACTGGCGGCAGTTTGTTGCCTATCTGCGCCGCCGGCTGGAAACCCGCACCAGCATCCGCCCGGAAGGGCCGCTCGCCGCCCTCGCTCTCATCGGACTGGTGTCGGGCACCCTGCTCGGCCTGCCGCCTTTCACCTACGTCCTCGACCTCAGCACCGCCATCAAGGCGTCGTGGTCGGTCGATCCGACGCGCGAGCCGCCGTTCGGTCACGCGGAGGAAGTGACATTGAAAACCCTGGCCCTGCGCACCGCCGGCAACGCCGAGGCCATCGTCGCCGCTATCCGCGACGCCGGCTTCATGGTCGACGGCGCCGGCCAGACCATGCGTCAGGTCGCCGACCGCAACGGTGCCAGCCCGGCCGACATCTGGACCGAAGTGGTCCGGCGCATCCCGGCGCTGCAGCCGGCTCCGGTCAGCGACAGCGCCACGATCTGGACGCCCGAGGCGGTCGAAGCCCGCTTCGAAGGCGCCGGCTTCGGCGCCAAGACCCTCGCCGAGGTGGCTGTCGCTCTCGACCTCGACGGCGCCCTCGTACTCGAGCGGCTGGCGGCGGCCGGCGTCAAGGCCAGCGCCGACGATCGCCTCAAGGCCCTGGCAACCACCGCCGGCACGACGCCGACCGAACTCCTCAAGGTCGTGCTGGTGCCCGGCTATCGCCTCGCCGCGCCCTGACGCCATCGCTTGTTGAAGCGCGACAGCCGGGATATAGCAGGCGCTTCCAGGCTTCCTCTGGCCAGTGATCCCCGACGTGCTTGACTCTGCCGCCGCCTCTGGGTCGTCGATCGTCCGGCGGCTCCTCGACCCGAAACGGTACCGCGAGATCGGCTTGATCGGCGTGGCCGCGGTGGTTGGCGTCCTCGCCGGCCTGGTGGTCGCCGCCATGGGCTTTCTCACCAACGCCGCCCACGTGCTGCTGTTTGGCATCCCCAACAGCGAGCGCCTCAGCGGCCAGAGCGCCCTGATGTCACCCTGGCTGGCGCTGGTGCCGGTCGCCGGCGGGGCCATCCTGGCCGGCATCGGCATCATCGTCCGGCGTCGCGGCCTCCGGGCACCGGTCGACCCCATCGAGGCCAACGCCCTGCACGGCGGCCGCATGGCCGTCGGCGAAAGCCTGCTGCTGGCCGTCCAGACCATGATTTCCAGCGGCTTCGGCGCCTCCGTCGGTCTCGAAGCCGGCTACACCCAGGTCAGCGCCAGCCTCGCCTCGCGCCTGGCCACCATGTTGCGTCTGCGTCGGGGCGAGGTGCGCATGCTGGTCGGCTGCGCCGCCGCCGGCGCCATCTCGGCCGCCTTCGGCGCCCCCATCACCGGCGCCTTCTACGGCTTCGAGCTGATCATCGGCACCTATACCATCTCGCTGGTGGCGCCGGTGCTCACCGCTTCGCTGGTCGCCAGCCTGATCGCCCACGGGCTCGGCGCCATTCAGACGCCCATCGAGGTCGGCGCCGTCCCGGCCAGCACCACCGCCGACCTGATGCCGTTCATCGGCATCGGTATCGCCGGTGGCATCGCCGCCGTCGCCGTCATGCAGCTGGTCACCCGCGTCGAGCGGCTGTTCCGCCGCACCGGCTGTCCGGCCTGGCTGCGGCCGCTGATCGGCGGCGCCGCCGTCGGCGGTCTCGCCCTCGTCTCGCCGCACATCCTGTCGTCCGGCCACGGTGCCCTGCACGTCGAACTGGCCTCGAGCCTGTCCTGGCAGGCGCTGCTGACCCTGTTCGCGCTGAAATCGCTTGCCTCGGCGCTGTCGCTCGGCTCAGGTTTCCGGGGCGGCCTGTTTTTCGCGTCCCTCTACCTCGGCGCCGTGCTCGGCAAGGCCTACGCCCTCGCCTTCATCGCGGCCGGCTGGCTGCCCGGCCTGCCACCGGTGCTGGCCTCGGTGGTCGGCATGGCCTCCCTGGCCGTCGGTATCGTCGGCGGCCCGATGACGATGACCTTCCTGGTGCTGGAAACCACCGGCGATCTCGCCATCACCGGCGCCGTGCTCGCCGCCTCCATCGTCTCATCGGTCATTGTCCGCGAAACCTTCGGCTACTCGTTCTCGACCTGGCGCCTGCACCTGCGTGGCGAGACCATCCGCAGCGCCCACGACGTCGGCTGGATGCGCAACCTGACCGTCGGCCGCATGATGCGCCCCGACGCCAAGACGGTGACGGATACCACCGGTCTGGCCTCCCTGCGCGCCGCCTTCCCGCTCGGCTCGACCCAGCGCGTCATCGCCGTCGACGCCGAGGGCCGCTATGCCGGCATGCTGGTGCTGGCCGACGCCTACGCGCCGGAGCTGACCAACGAATCCAGCGCCATAAACGTCGGCGCCCTGACGCGCCACCGCGACGTGGTGCTGTTGCCGACCATGACCGCCGATCAGGCCGCCAAGATCTTTGAAACCGCCGGCGCCGAAGAACTGGCCGTCATCGAGAGCCCGTTCACGCGCAAGGTCGTCGGCCTGCTCACCGAGCAGCACCTGCTGCGCCGCTACGCCGAGGAACTCGACAAGGCCCGCCGCGACCTGACCGGCGAAGGCTAGAGCCGCCGCCGATCAGGTTGAAACAACCTCATCGATAAGCGGCTGATCCAACCTCTGACTCTTGAGCGATTTCTCAGCGATCGACCGGCGGCGCCTCGACGGTCGCCGCGAAGCCGTAGCCGACCGACCGGGCCGAGCGCACCGGCGGCGGAAAGCCGGTCTCGCGTTCCACCTTGCGCCGCAGCCGGTTGACCAGCACGGCCAGGCGAGCGACGCCGTGGGCATCGTCGATGCCGCCGGTGGCCGCGATCAGATCGGTAAAGCCCACCGTTTCGCCCGGTGAACGCAGCAGCCGGGCCATGAACGCCCGTTCGCCAGCCGTCAGGCTGACCGGGGCGCCGTTCGGGGCGAGCAGCATCCAGCCGGTAGCGTCCAGCGACCAGCCGGCCGTCGCTTCGGCGGCGTGATCCTCGCCCCGGCTCAGCCGCCGCGTCAGGCTGACGACGTTGGCCTCGAGGGCCCGGAGATCGACGGGCTTGGCGAGATAGATGTCGGCGCCGGCGCCGAGGCCGGTGATCTGGTCGTCGATGCCGTCGCGCGCCGTCAGCATGATGATGCCGACCGAGGGATCGCGGCCGCGCAGGCGGCGGGCAATGGCAAAGCCGCTCTCCCGCCCGAGGTTGACGTCGAGCAGCACGATCGCCCCGCTGACACCGGCGAGCGTCGCCTCGAGCGCCTTTTCCGAGCCGACGCCCAAAGCCCGAAAGCCGCGCATGGCCAGGAAATCACACACCGTTTCGCGAAAGGCGACTTCATCCTCGACGACGATGACCGTGATCATGCCCTGCCTTCCCATGCTGGCGCCGCCCCCGGCCCGTCCCTGAGGACCGGCAGGGTGATGACGAACTCGCCGCGCTGGCTGGCGACGGCACTGGCCGAGCCGCCGTGCGCCCGGATGATGCCGGCCACCACGGCAAGACCGATGCCGGCGCCGCCCGTCGTCGGCGCTCCCGGCGAGCGATAGTACTTCTCGAACACCCGGTCGCGGTCTTCCTCGCGCACGCCCGGCCCGTCGTCGAGCACGCGCACCACCAGCGTTCCCGGCCCCGGCGACAGCGACACGATCACCCGCCCCTCGACCGGGGCGTACTTGAGAGCGTTGTCGATCAGGTTGGAGAAGGCCACCGTCAGCAGGCCGCGATCGCCGCTGACCCGCCGCGCCGCCGACGGATCGGCGGCAAGGTCGGCGATATCGAGGTAGATGCGGCGGCTCGGCGCCAGATTGCGCCACTCGGCCACCAGCCGCTCCATGAGCGGCGCCAGCTCCACCGGTTCGAAGGCCGCCGTCGCCAGCCCCTCCAGCCGGTCCTTGGCGAGGCACGAAGCGATCAGCTCCGACAGCCGGCGCGCCGCCGCCACGATCTTGCCGATCTCGCGCTGACCGCGATTGTCGTGCGGCGACAGGCAGAAGCCGATGAGCTGCGCCGAGGCCGAGATGACGCTGAGCGGCGTGCGGAAATCGTGGGCCAGAATGGACAACAGGTTGCGCTCCTGCGCCAGCGCCGCCCTGAGCTCGCCTTCGGCCGCCTCGCGCACCGCCACGGCGTGCCGCAGCCGCCGCGACAGGGCGTAGAAGCGACCGCCGACGCCGGCCACCACCAGCACGGCCAGCGCCATGGCGGCCACCAGCTTCAACACGCCCTCGCGGCTGAGCCCCGGCTCGGGCCGGAACAGGAAGCCGTCGAGAGAAAGCGTCGCCGGCATCATGCCGAGCCCGGCGTAGGTGTCGGCGATGTGGCGCCAGCGGCCTTCGTTCATGTAGCCGAAGTCGACGACGTCGAGCGCCATCAGCGGTCGGCTCTGCTCGGCTTCATAGAGGAGATGATCGTAGGACTTGCGCTCGCCATAGCGCTCGGCGATCAGCCGCGCCATCTCCTCGGGGTGGGCCATGGCGTAGTGCCAGCCGCGCCGGACCGCCTCGACCACCGCCGCCACGCGGGCGGGATGGCCGTGCGCCTCCGCCTCGGTGGTGAACAGCACGTCGCTATAGAAGTCGATGTCGACCGAACGCGCCGTATAGAGCTGGAAATCGACGCCCGCCGCCTTGAGCGCATAGGTCTCGTCGGTGGTGTAGACGGTCATGGCGTCGACATCGCCAGCCAGCAGGCTCTTGGTGTCGAAGGAGTGCGGCACCAGCGTCAGCCGCTCCGGCCCGATGCCCTCGGTCTTGAGAAAGGCCCAGATTTCCGCCGCCTGCGGTTCGACCATGATCTTGCGGCCGACGAGGTCGTGGACGCTGTCGATGCCGTGGCCGCGCAGCGAGGCGATGCCGTAGGGCGAATGCTGGTAGGTCGCCGCCAGCGCCACCACGCGGGCGCCTTTGGCCCGGGCCACGGCGAGCTCCGACGTGCCGATGCCGTATTGCGCCTGGCCGGCCGTCACCACGTCGACCGGATCCTCGCCCTCGTGCGCCTCGATCAGGCTGACGTCGAGCCCGGCGGCGCGGAAGTATCCCTGCTCGATGGCGGCATAGTAGCCGGCGAACTGGAACTGGTGCCGCCACTTGAGCTGGATGACGATCCGGTCCGCCACGTCGGCGCGGGCTGGCGCGAGGGCAGCGGCTAGCAGGGCAAGGGCAACGACGACGGACAGAAATCGACAGAATTTCATGATTGAATAAGCCTAAAGTCCAACGGATATTTGATCAACCCACGGGGCACTCCGCCGACGATGCCGGCGGCACGCGCGCTTTCCCAACCCAGCTACAAGCCCCGATCCAGAGACGGAAGCGCCCGGACATCCGACCAACGGAACATGCGATCGCAGGAGACATCCATGAGCCATACTGTTGACGACCAGCCCACCTTCAACCGCCGCCATTTTCTGATCGGCGCCGGCGGTCTTTCCGCCCTGGCCCTCGGCGGCCTCAAGGTCGGCCCCGCCTCCGCCGCCGGCCTCAAGGTCGCCGCCGTGTTCGCCACCCCCATTGAGGAGCCGTGGGACAACCAGATCCACGTCGCTCTGCTCAAGGCCGAAAAGCAGCTCGGCATCGAGTACAAATGGTCGGAGAACGTCCAGGAAGCCGACTTCGCCCGCGTCATGCGCGAATACGCCCAGAAGGGCTTCCAGCTGGTCGTCGGCGACGCCTTCGCCGCCGAGCGCATCGCCCGCCAGGTCGCCAAGTCGTTCCCGAAAGTGGCCTTCCTGTTCGGCTCCGGCGCCGGTCCGGCCGAGCCCAACTTCGGCGTCTTCGACAACTGGATCCAGGAGCCGGCCTTCCTCTCGGGCATGATCGCCGGCAAGATGACCAAGACCGGCGTCGTCGGCGCCGTCGCCGCCATGGCCATCCCCGAGGTCAATCGTCTCGTCAACGCCTTCTTCGCCGGCGCCAAGGAGGTCAACCCCGACGTCAAGAAGAAGGTGGCCTTCATCGGCTCGTTCTTCGATCCGCCCAAGGCCAAGGAAGCGGCCATCGCCCAGATCGAGGCCAAGGCCGACGTCATCTACGCCGAGCGCTTCGGCGTCATCGAGGCGTGCAAGGACAAGGGCGTCTACGCCATTTCCAACATGTCCGACCAGTCGTCGATCGCCCCCGACACCGTCATCACCGGCCCGGTCTGGGACATGTTCCCGACCATCGAGCAGGCCGTCAAGCTGGTCAAGGCCGGCGTCTTCACCGCTCAGGACTACGGCGACTTCTCGCGCATGGGCAAGGGCGGCTCCGATCTCGCCCCCTACCACGACTGGGATGCCAAGCTGCCGGCCGACGTCAAGGCGCTGGTTGCCCAGCGACGCCAGGACATCCTCGACGGCAACTTCCGTGTCGACGTCGACGAGGGCACCCCGACCTCCGACTGACGCCGCCGCCGACCGGCGGGCCTCTCCCGGCTCGCCGCACGGCCGGCTTCCGCCTAGAGCGTTTTCCGACCTGATGGAATCATCAGGTCGACGAGAAATTGCTCCAGATTCAATAAGTTGAGCAGCCGCTTGTCGATCATGTTGTTTCAACATGATCGGCGGATGCTCTAAGCCTACCAGTCCGGCGCCCCGAGGCCGGCCGCCGGCGTGCGGCCAGCCCGGCACCGGCGAACACGCGATGATCCGATGACGACGGTCCCCCTTCTGGAAATGCGCGGCGTCAGCAAGTCGTTCGGCGCCACCAAGGCCAACGACGGCATCGACCTCACCGTCTGGCCAGGCGACGTGCTCGGCCTGCTCGGCGAGAACGGCGCCGGCAAGACGACGCTGATGAACATCCTGTTCGGCACCTATCAGGCCGACGCTGGCGAAATCCGCTTCAACGGCCAGCCGGTCCGCATCCGCAATTCGGCCGACGCCCTGGCCAGCGGCATCGGCATGGTGCACCAGCATTTCCACCTCGCCGCCCGCCTCAGCGTGCTCGACAACATCCTGATCGGCGAGAAAGGTCGCCGCTTTCTCATCGATCGCCGCCGGGCGCTGCACCGCCTCGCCGCCATCCGCGACGACTTCGGCCTGTGGCTCGATCCCCATCGGCCGGTGAGCGGCCTGTCGATCGGCGAGCAGCAGCGCCTCGAGATCATCAAGGCGCTCTATCGCGGCGCCCGCCTGCTGATCCTCGACGAACCGACGGCCGTGCTGACACCCACCGAGACCGATGGCCTGTTCGCCGCCATGCGCGCCATGTCGGCCAACGGCTTCGGCATCGTCTTCATCTCCCACAAGCTGGCCGAGGTGCGCGCCGTCGCCCGCCGCTGCGTCATCCTGCGCCACGGCCGCGTCACCGGCACCATCGACAAGCCGGCAGAAGCCTCCAACGCCGACATCGCCCGCCTGATGTGCGGCCGCGACATCACCCCGCCCGAGCGGGCACCGGTGACCGTCGGCGCGCCGGTGCTGGAACTGGCGCACGTCTCCACCCCACCCAAGGGGGGAGCCGGCCTCGCCGATCTGTCGCTGACGGTGCGCGGCGGCGAGATCGTCGGCATCGCCGGCGTCTCCGGCAACGGTCAGCGGGCGCTCGCCGACGTCCTCTCCGGCATGCTGCGGCCAACCAGCGGCGACATTCGGATCAACGGCGCGCCGCTGTCGCAGCCCTCGCCGCGCGCCAGCCAGGCCCTCGGCCTCGGCCGCATCCCCGAAGACCGCATGAAAACCGGTCTCGTCACCGCCCTGACGGTGGCCGACAACATGGTGCTGCCCCGCCTCACCGAGGCGCCGTTCAGCCGTCGCGGCCTGATCGACGCCGGCCGCATCGACGCCTTCGCCCGCGAGCGCATCGCCGCCTTCGACATCCGTTGCCCCGGTCCGACGGCGCGCACCGGCAAGCTGTCCGGCGGCAATCTCCAGAAAATCCTGCTGGCCCGCGAACTGGCCCACGACCCGGCGGTGCTCATCGCCGCCCAGCCGACGCGCGGCCTCGACATCGGCGCCACCCGTTTCGTCCACGACCGCTTCCTGGAAATGCGGGCCGCTGGTCGCGGCATCCTGCTGATTTCCGAAGACCTTGAGGAACTGATGGCCCTCTCCGACCGCATTGCCGTCATGTACGAAGGCCGCATCGCCGGCGAGATGCCGACCGCGGCGGCCACCGTCGAACGGCTCGGCCTGATGATGACCGGCGCCAGCGACAGGAGCGCATGATGGGACTGCGACTGGAACCCCGCGACCACGCCTCGGCCTGGCTCAACCTGTCGCTGTCGCTCGGCGCCGTGCTGGCGGCCCTGCTCCTCTGCGCCGGACTGGTCGCACTGGCCGGCGCCGACGTCGGCACCGCCTATGCCATCATGTTCGAGAGCGCCTTCGGCGACGTCTACGCCCTCACCGAAACGCTGGTCAAGGCGGCGCCGCTCATCTTCACCGGCCTCGCCGTCACCGTCGCCTTCCGCGCCAAGTTCTGGAACATCGGCGCCGAGGGGCAGCTGCTGGCCGGCGCTGTCGCCGGCTGCTGGGTCGGCGGCTTCGAGGGCATACCGACGCCGCTTGCCATCGCCCTGATGCTGCTGGCCGGCGCTGCCGGCGGCGCCGCTCTCGCCCTCATTCCGGCGCTGCTGCGCGTCCGCCTCAAGGTCGATGACGTCGTCTCGACGCTGCTCATCAACTCCATCGCCTACTACGCCATGATGGCGCTGATCGAAGGACCGTGGAAGGACCCGCTGTCGGGCTACCCTAACTCGCCGCCCATCGCCGACAGTGCCTGGTTCCCGGTGCTGATCGACGGTACGCGGCTGCACTTCGGCGTCGTCGTCGCCTTCCTCGCCGTGCCGGCCGTCTGGTTCCTGCTGCGCCGCACCACGCTCGGCTTCGCCATCCGCGCCGTCGGCGAGAACGCCGAGGCGGCGGCCTACGGCGGCATCGGCGTCACCGGCGTGCTCGTCACCGCCGCCGCCATCTCCGGCGGTCTCGCCGGTCTTGCCGGCATCAACGAGGTGGCCGGCATCCATTATCAGGTGATGGGCGAGATCTCGCCCGGCTTCGGCTACACCGGCATCGTCATCGCCATGCTGGCCCGCCTCAACCCCATCGCCGTCATCCCCTCGGCGCTGTTCTTCGCCGCCGTCATGACCGGGGCCGAGGCCATGTCGCGCGCCACCGGCGTGCCGGTGTTCCTCGCCGACGTCATCCAGGGCACGGCGCTGATCACCATGCTGGTGGCGCTGCTGTTCACCAGCTATCGCATCCGTCGCACAGGAGGGCCGGCCGGTGTGGGGGCTCGTTGATCAACTGTTTCAGGTCGGGTTTCTGGCGGCGCTGGTGCGCATCGCGACACCGCTGCTGCTGGCCACCCTCGGCGAAATGCTGAGCGAACGGGCCGGCGTTCTCAATCTCGGCATCGAAGGCATCATGCTGATCGGCGCCATGGCCGGCTTTTCGGTGGCCTATTTCAGCGGCAACCTGTGGCTGGGCGTCGCCGCGGCCATGGCCGTCGGCATGGTGATGGCGGCGTTGCACGCCCTGCTCACCGTCTCCTTCGGCCTGTCGCAACACGTCTCCGGCATCGGCGTCACCATGCTGTCGTCGGGTCTGGCCTTCTACATTTACCGCCTGGTGTTCGGCCAACCCGGCCAGCCGCCGTCGGTCACCGCCTTCCAGCCGCTGCCCCTGCCCGGCCTGTCGGCGCTGCCGGTCATCGGCCCGGCGCTGTTCAGCCAGCACGCGCTCACCTACATCGCTTTTCTGCTGGTGCCGCTCAGCGCCTTCATCCTCGACCACACGCCCTGGGGCCTGTCGGTGCGCATGGTGGGCGAGAACCCGCACGCCGCCGACTCGGCCGGCGTTTCGGTCGTTGCCCGGCGCTGGCAGGCGGTGGTCATCGGCGGCGGCCTGATGGGGGTGGCCGGCGCGTTCCTGTCGCTGGCCCAGTTCAACGCCTTTACCTTCGGCGTCATCAACGGTCGTGGCTGGGTGGCCATCGCCCTCGTCGTGTTCGGCCAGTGGCGGCCGTGGCGGTGCGCCGCCGGCGCGCTGATGTTTGCGTTCATCGACGCCCTGCAACTGCGCCTGCAGGCGAGCGGCCTCGGCCAGCACGTGCCCTACGAGGCGTTCCTGATCCTGCCGTTCCTCCTGACCATCGTCGCCATGGCTTCGGTGTCGCGCAACGCCGTCGCGCCGGCGGCGCTGCTAAAGCCGTTCCGCAAGGAAGAACGCTGACGGGCGGCCGCAGCCGCCCGCCAGGCTTGTGTCGTCACGCCGCGCTGTCGACGTCGCGCACTTCCGAGAACAGCAGGCGATCGGAGCCGGCGGACACCGCCACCGTGTCGCCGTCCATCACCTCGCCGGCCAGGATGCGCTCGGCCAGCGGGTCCTGCACGAAGCGCTGGATGACCCGCTTCAGCGGCCGGGCGCCATAGACCGGATCGTAGCCCTTGTCGGCCAGCCAGGTCTTGGCGCTGTCGTCGAGCGACAGCGTCACCTTGCGATCTTCGAGCAACGCCTCGAGGCGCTTGAGCTGGATTTCGACGATGGCGCCCATCTCGGCCCGCTTCAGGCGGTGGAACAGCACGATCTCGTCGAGGCGGTTGAGGAACTCCGGCCGGAAGGCCGAACGCACCACGGCCATCACCTGGTCGCGCACGGTATCGACGTCCTCGCCCTCTTTCTGGGCCGACAGGTACTCCGAGCCGAGGTTGGAGGTGAGGATGATCAGCGTGTTCTTGAAGTCGACGGTGCGCCCCTGACCGTCGGTCAGCCGGCCGTCGTCGAGCACCTGCAGCAGCACGTTGAACACGTCCGGATGCGCCTTCTCGACTTCGTCGAACAGCACCACCTGATACGGCCGGCGCCGCACCGCTTCGGTCAGAGCCCCGCCCTCGTCGTAGCCGACGTAGCCCGGAGGGGCGCCGATCAGCCTGCTGACCGAGTGCTTCTCCATGTACTCCGACATGTCGATGCGCACCATGGCGTGCTCGTCGTCGAACAGATAGGCGGCGAGCGCCTTGGTCAGCTCGGTCTTGCCGACGCCGGTCGGGCCGAGGAACATGAACGAGCCAATCGGCCGGTTGGGGTCCTGCAGGCCGGCGCGGGCCCGCCGCACCGCCGTCGACACGGCATGCACCGCTTCGGCCTGGCCGACGACGCGCTTGGCCAGCTCGTCTTCCATGCGCAGGAGCTTGTCGCGCTCGCCTTCCAGCATCTTGTCGACGGGCACGCCGGTCCAGCGCGACACCACGTGCGCCACGTGATCGGGCGTCACCGCCTCCTCAAGCATGCCGCCGTTGGCGTTCGCCCCTTCGAGCGCCTTGAGTTCGCCCTCAAGCCCCGGAATGACGCCGTAGGCCAGCTCGCCCGCCCGCTGATACTCGCCACGCCGCTGAGCGCTGGCCAGATCGTTGCGCGCCTCGTCGAGCTTGCGCTTGAGTTCGGCGGCATGACCGAGCTTGTCCTTCTCCGCCTTCCAGCGCGCCGTCAGCCCCGACGACTGCTCTTCGAGGTCCGCCAGTTCGCGCTCCAGCCGCTCCAGCCGGTCCTTGGAGGCGGCGTCGGTCTCCTTCTTGAGCGCTTCCTGCTCGATCTTGAGCTGGATCACCCGCCGGTCGATCTCATCGAGCTCTTCCGGCTTGGAATCGACCTGCATCCTCAGGCGCGAGGCCGCCTCGTCGACGAGGTCGATGGCCTTGTCGGGCAGGAAGCGGTCGGCGATGTAGCGGTTGGACAGCGTCGCCGCCGCCACCAGCGCCGCGTCGGTAATGCGCACCTTGTGGTGCTGCTCGTACTTCTCCTTGATGCCGCGCAGGATCGAGATGGTGTCCTCGACCGTCGGCTCGTTGACGAAGACCGGCTGGAAGCGCCGGGCCAGCGCCGCGTCCTTCTCGACGTACTTGCGGTACTCGTCGAGCGTGGTGGCGCCGACGCAGTGCAGCTCGCCGCGCGACAGCGCCGGCTTCAGCAGGTTGGAGGCATCCATGGCACCGTCGGACTTGCCGGCCCCGACCAGCGTGTGCATCTCGTCGATGAACAGGATGACGCCGCCCTGGGCGGCCGTCACTTCCGACAGCACCGCCTTGAGGCGCTCCTCGAACTCGCCGCGATATTTGGCACCGGCGATCAGCGCGCCCATGTCGAGGGCCAGGAGTTCCTTGTCCTTGAGGCTTTCCGGCACGTCGCCGTTGACGATCCTGAGCGCCAGCCCCTCGGCGATGGCCGTCTTGCCGACGCCCGGCTCGCCGATCAGCACCGGATTGTTCTTGGTCCGCCGGCTCAGCACCTGGATGGTGCG
>CALMMQ010000066.1 GCA_937868725.1 uncultured Pleomorphomonas sp. | reverse complement strand
CTATCTCGCCGCTGCAGTCATCAATTCGAAATGAATCCCCACAAGCCCTAGAGCGATCGGGCAACGAAAGGATGGCCGTTTCAGTCCGGCCCCCTCAGCTCGTCATGCCGGCCTGACGGGCGAGTTCGGCGAACTTCGCCTCCAAGGCTTCGAGCCGCGCCTCCATCCGGTCGGCGCGCCGGCGCTGATAGGCGGCTTCGAGGCAGAGCGCTTCGGTATAGCGCAGACCGTAACGCTCGCCCGCCGGCGTGCCCGGCGACACCGTCTCGATCTCGTCGTAGACGGCCGCTTCCAGCTCGTTGCCGTCTTCATCCGTCACGGCAGGCCGCTTCAGCACCCGTTCGACGTGCCGGGTTTCCGCCACTTCGTCCCAGCTGTCGTGGCAGACGACGCCGTAACGGCAGGCGTCGAGCCCGGCCTTGGCAAACGCCTCGACGACCTCCTGGGCGACCAGACCAGCGTGAACGCGGGCTTCATCGCCCTTGCGCGCGACGGCGTCGCGGAAGCGGTAGCTTGTGAAGCCCACGCTTCCCCAGGCGTCCAGCACCGCGTCGGAAAACGGATTGAAGTCCGACTTGTAGCGGGCATCGGAGATGTTGATCTCGCCCGTCGTCGCCACGACCTGCGCCCACAGATGCGACGGTGCACCGAGGCTCATGGTACCCGATCCGGTCGGCGACAGCGGGATGAAGGCATTGGCGGACGGAGCACAGCCGGCTCGGGAGAAGGTGTTCTCGCTGTCGCCATAGGCGGTCAGGTAGGCGTAGCCCTTGCTGTCGACGGTGAAACCGCCCATGGCGGTCAGCAGCGTCGAGCCATCGGGGCCGACCTGGCCGCGATAGGCGCCGATGTACATGTTCTGCGGATTTTCCGTCGGCGACACGAAGCGCAGGCCGACGGGGCCGCCACCGGCGTTCTCGAGATCGATGGAGCTGGCGTGCACGCGGATGGATTCACCGGTGGCGCGCCAGACGTGGTAGTCGGCGTTGCCGAGCAGAATGGCCTTTTCCGGATAGACGTTGGTGTTGTTGCCAAAGTTGATGCCGACCGTGCCGCGCTCGGGGGCGCCGCTGGCGGCAAAGCAGCTCTGGTTCACCAGGATGGCGTTCCAGAACCCGTGCTTGCCCTTGCCCATGCCGAACGTATCCAGCGAGATGCCGGCGAAACACCGCGACCCGATACTGTCGGTGGTGATGTGCAGGGAGATCGAATTGTTGCCCTTCTTGGCATAGTTGGCGGCGTAGGTCCCGGCAATGTTCTGATGGGACGAGAACTCCCCGCCCATGACGAGGCCTTCCTGGGCGCTGTATTGCCAGGAGGCACCGCCGGCGCCACAGGCGTCGCCGATGCCGCCGTCCCGGTCCAGCTTGTACGAATAGCCGGCGACGCCGGTCGAATCGTTGTTGCCCGACGCCGCGTTGACCGTCACGCCGCACAGCGACTTGACGTACTGGTTGGTGTTGCCACCGGTCTGCTCGATGTAGGAATAAAGGCCGGCCACCTTGCCGCCGAACGCCGCGCCGGAATTGTCGTCCACCTTGGAGGAGATGAAAACGGCTGGCCGGATGTTCTCGTCGTTGGCTGAACCCGTCACGACGAGCTGCGCCTTGTTGCTCGGCACCTTGGCGAGGCCGAACGACACCTTGGCCCGCTGCTCCGGGCTGAGCGCGGACGTCGGATAGCCCTCCCCCAGCACGCTGGCGGTACCCGGCGCTCCGTTGCCTTCCGGTGCCGAGACCTCGGTGGCGCCGACGGCGGCCGCGCCAAGAACGTTACCGGCGACGGCGGGGAAAATCGCTCTGCGTGTAAAGAACATCGTGCCACCACTTTTTAGAGCTGCAGAACCTTGCCGGCGGCTCGCCCCGCCTTGGCGGGCGCGGCGGCGCCGGCTGCGAATGCGGAAGGCTGGCGACGCCAGCCTGACCTCGGTCAAACCCATTGCGGAATATCGCATGCCAACTTGGCCAGTTGTATGGCAAACGGAAGGCTTTCCTTGTCAGTATAGCAAAGATGACCGGCGCCGATGCTGCCCATGGCCAAAATACGTTCCATGAAGCCTGGCGTTTCGTCATTCAACGCCATGGGATATTCGGTCCTTGAACCCGTCGCGGCATCGTGTCCCGTGCGGTGGTGTAGCTGACGACAGCAGCATCGCCGATAGCTGCGATGGTTTCCAGCCTCACGTGCCGGGAGCGCTGCACGGCCCGTTCGTCGTTCTGTTCCAGGAGGATGGCCCCGACCAGACGAACGATGGCCTGTTCGTTGGGGCGTTCGAACGGGTTGGAGTTGTGCAGTTTGGCCCAGTGTTGGGCGGGGCCGGTCGGCAACGCTGCGCCTCAGCCATCTCGGGCTGGCCGAACGGCGCCGATATGCTCGCCGACAACAAGCTGGACCCTCAGTACCGGCTGGGACAGCGAGGCCACTGCGCCGCAGGCGCTCGTCGACATCGAGTTCGACCTGACCGTGACCGGCGTTTGTCTGGCCGAGGTCGATCTGACGCTCGATCGCGCCGGCGAAGCGGCGCCGGCGACACCGGACAGGTCGGCCGATGCCTCCCCGACCATGGACGGCCGGCTTCACGGCGATTTGTCTGCGGCCGCGTTGACGGATGGGCCGGCATACCGCATCGTCTGGACGTGTCAGCCCCGTTGTGAGCCGCCTCCTTGCCAGCCGCGCGCGTTGTCATCCTGATTGTCGCTACGCTGACCCTGCTGTTCGGCCTCGCCGTCGGACCGCACGCGGCTACTTACGCCGGCAGCGGCGATGAGCCCATGATGGCCGGCTGCGGCCATGCGCCCGTCAGCATGACTTCGGCGGCATTGTCGCGCCCCCGTGACGGCGGCGGTCATCACCAACCGGGGCGATGCGCGACACTGGCCGACTGCTGCGTCGGCTTCTTCTGTTCATTGAACGGCGTTCTGCCCGAGGCGGCCGTTGTTCCGGCCCCTTCGCCGACCACCGTGGTCCGATTTGCCGCGCCGGCCGGTGATCTTCAGGGCGTCAGCGTGTCACCGCCTTTCGATCCGCCGCGGCGCAGCGGCTGAGCGCAGCGCCGACGGCCCGGCCGTCGACTATCCACGTCTTCCTCCGGCGCCACCGACGACGTCGGCCGCCACGACCTCACGGATCGATCATGAACCGCAGACATTTTCTGACGGCCGCCCTCGGCGGTGCCGCCTTGCTGACCTTGCCGGTCACCCAGGCGCAGGCCCTCGGGCGCAAGTCTCTCACCATCGGCAGCCGCAGCCTCGACATCAATGGCCGCGCCGCCACCGTCTATTCCCTGCTCGGACCCGACGGCAAGCCCGGCTTGACCTTCGACGCCGGCACGGCCTTCGACGTCGAGCTTGCCAATCGCCTCGACGAAGAGACGCTGATCCACTGGCACGGCCTGACGCCACCCTGGTCGCAGGATGGCGTCCCCAACGCCCCGGCGCCGCTTCTCAAGGCCGGCGAGACACGCGGCTACGACTTCCCCGTCGGCGCTGGCGGTACCTTCTGGATGCATGCCCATACGCTGCAGGAACAGAACCTGCTGGCCGCCCCGCTCATCGTGCGTTCGGCCGAGGACAGGTCGACCGACGAACAGGAGGTCGTGATCCTGCTGCACGACTTCTCCTTCACGCCAGCCGCCGAACTCCTGGCCAGGCTCGCGGCGGCCAGAGCCTCGCAGAACCAGGCCGGCATGATGGACATGCAGTCGGCGGATATGCCGATGATGCAGGGGATGGCCGGCATGCACCACGGCGCCATGCCGATGCCGGCAATGACCGACGGCATGGATGTCAACGACATCGACTACGACGCCTACCTCGCCAACGACCGCACGCTTAACGACCCCGAAGTCGTCCCGGTCGACCGGAACGGCATCGTCCGCCTGCGTATCATCAACGGCGCCACGGCGACGGCCTTTACCATCGATACCGGGACGCTCGAGGCCACGGTGATCGCCGTCGACGGCCAGCCGGTGCTTCCGCTGACCGGTCGAAGCCTGCCGATCGCCATGGGACAGCGGCTCGACATTCGCCTGCGCATTCCGGGAGCTGGAGGGGCCTACCCGATCCTGGCGCTCCGGGAAGGCGCCCGGGAGCGCGCCGGTATCATTCTCGCCACCGCCGGGGCCGACGTGCGCCGCGTCGACAGCGTCGGCGAGACGGCGGGCCCGCCGCTCGACCTGAACCTCGAAGCGCGGCTGCGCGCCGCCACGCCACTCGCCGCGAAGGCCGCCGATGCCAGCTTTTCCGTGAACCTTGTGGGCGGCATGGCCGGCTATGCATGGAGCATGACCGGCGCCGATGCCATCAGGGTACGTAAGGGGCAGCGCGTCGAAATCGAGATGCGCAACATGTCGATGATGTCCCATCCGATGCACCTGCACGGGCATCACTTTCAGGTGGTGGCGATCGATCGCCAGCGCTTCGCCGGCGCGGTGCGCGACACGGTACTGGTACCGCCGATGCACAGCCTCACCGTCGCCATCGACGCCGACAACCTCGGCAAGTGGGCGTTCCACTGTCACCATCTCTACCACATGGCCGTGGGCATGATGGCGACCTTCGCCTACGACGGCGTGTGAACGGCAAACCGGAACTGACGGGCACCGCCACGGGGCAAGCCCGCCTCGCGGCGGTGCCTTCACCAGTTCACTGAGCCAGACCGAGCTGCTTCATGAAGTCCTGATTGTCCCAGAAGAGGTATTCCTCATCCATGACGCCACCCTTGGTCCAGTGGCCGATCGTCGCCATGGAGAGCTTGTAGGCCTTGCCGTTGGGAGCAATGGTCTTGCCGCCGCCGATCGGCATCGGCTTGGTGAAGGTGCCCTGCAAGACGCCGATCACGCCGGTCCACTCGCCATTGCCGAACTTGACGGGCTGCTGCTCGATGCGGGTATCGGGAGCGAACACGAACATCGGCTTCAGCGCCTCGATATGCGCGTCGAGGCCCTTGGTCGTCGAGCCGTCCGGATAGTGAACCAGAATGTCCCTGGCGTGGCTTTCGCCGAGGCGGTCCCACTTCTGGTGGGTGTAGACGTCGAAATCCAGCGTGTCGAACGTATCGAGGTTCTTGGCGACGGTGGCATCGTTCTGCTGATACTTTGACAGCTCCTCGAGCAACGCCGGCACCGGCTTGGCGGCGTCGTCGGCGACGGCGGCGGTGCTGATGGCCATGAGCGACAGGGCGGGAACGGCGGCGACGATCCACTTGTTCATGATGATGGTCCTTTGCTTTGCTTCAGGAATTTGAATCCGGAAGGTCAAGCGGCGAGCGGCAGCCAGATGGGGGTGACGGCAGTGCCGAGGCCGGCGCCGTAGCCGAGGTAGATGTTGAAGCCGGCCAGCGCTTCGAGATAGCGGGCGTTCTTCAGACCGCCGGCGTCGACCGCGGCAAAGCCGATCGACTGTGCCAGCCTGGAGGCGACAGCCTTGGCTTCAACGTCATCGGAGGCGAGGAAGGCTGGCACGTCACGGCCACCTTCGGTCTTCCGGCCACTGGCCAGCACTTCGGCAAACACCGTGTTGAAGCCCTTGACGAGGGCGATGCCCGGCAACGCCTTGGCGATTTCTTCGGCCGCCGACGTCGTGTGACCGATGGTCAGGCCCATGTAGTCCGGCGTCAGCGGATTGCTGATATCGATCACCACCCGGCCCTTGATGCCATCGCCCAGCGCCTTCAGCGCCTCGACGGCGTTGCCGTAGGGAACGGCCAGCACGATGACCTCGGCTTCGGTCGCCGCCGCGCCAGCCACGGCCACCGCGCCGGTGGCGCTGGCCACGGCCGCGACCTTGGCGGCCTCGCGCCCCACAACGCCGACGCTATGGCCAGCCTGCACCAGGCGGGCGGCAAAGGCGCGCCCCATGTTGCCGGTACCGATGACGGAGACTTTCATGATTTCTTCCTCGTTCTGAACTGCGGTTGGTTGATCTGCATCGCCGCGAGCGGCATGAATTGATACCTACACCAGCGCTGACACTTGAAAAATCGGCCAATTCGCAAGATATTATTGCAATGATCGCAACAATTGGAGGCGACCATGGATATCGCCAAGAGCATGGAAGCCTTCGTCGCGCTCGCTGCCGCCGGCAGCTTCGTCTCCGTGGCCGACAAGCTCGGTACGTCAACGGCGGCCGTATCGCGCCAGATCGCGGCGCTGGAGACCCACCTCGGTGTCCGCCTGGTGCACAGGACGACCCGTCGCCTGTCGCTCACCGACGCGGGGACCCAGTTTCTCGAACGGGCCGAGCAGATCCTCGCCGATCTCCATGAGGCGGAGGCGGTCGTCGGTCGCCAGGTGACCAATCCGGTCGGGCTGCTGCGCATCAGCGCCCCGCTCTCCTTTGGCATCGCCGTCCTGGGCGCGGTGCTGCCGGAGTTCCGCCGCCGCTTTGCCGATCTCCGTCTCGACATCGACCTCAACGACCGCGTCGTCGACCTCGCCCATGACGGCGTCGACGTCGCGATCCGTATCGCTCAGGCGCCGAGCCCCAACCTGATCGCCCGGCGCATCGCACCGATCGCCATCGTCGCCTGCGCCTCGCCCGGCTATCTCGCAACGCATGGCCATCCCGCGCACCCCGACGACCTCGCGGCGCACGCCACCATGAGCTATTCGTATCTGTCGAGTGGCGATACCTGGAGCTTTCGCAACACGGCCGGCGCCGCTGCCGTCGTCCGTATCCGCCCGGCGGTGCACGCCACCAACGGCGACCTGCTGCGCCGTCTGGCCATCGAGGACGGGGGGATCATCGTCCAGCCCGATTTCATCGTCGCCGACGACATTGCCACCGGCCGGCTCATCCAGGTGCTGCCCGACTGGACGCTCGGCGAATTCGCCCTCTACGCCGTCTATCTCAGCCGCCGCCACCTCTCGGCCAAGGTGCGCGTATTCATCGACTATCTCGTGGAGCAACTGGGCGCCTTTCCGACCTGACGGATCAGTCAGGTCGATAAAAATCGCCCCAGATTCAAAGGTTAGAGCGTCCGCCGATCAGGCTGCACCAACCTGATCGACAAGCGGCTACTCTAGCGCCTTGCCCCGTCGGTTCCCCCGAAGAACTCGCCCACGGCTGCGCCCCGCCCCACGCCGCCGTGTTGCGCGGTCGGGCGCCACCCGTTGTGCGAAACGTGTCCTCGCCAGTGGTGCCGCCGCGCCAGCGTGACGAGCTCTCCCAGCGCAACCCGCGTTCGCGCGCGACGGGGTGCCACCCGAGCTGCTGACCGGCAACGTAGAAACATGGCCGTCGCGGCCTGGGATTGATCGCTTGCTCCCTTTGAACCCACGGCCAGACAGTGGCGGCTTTGCCATCGTCGACACCACGTTTTCAATCCGCCCGGCGTCATAGTTCTGGTCGAGAACAATGACATCAATAGGCTACGAGTCCATCCGAGGGGGACCTCAAGGGGGAGGCCTCCGGCATACTTGAGCGCCTGAACGCCATCCCGCCTTTCGTCCTTTACGGCCCGGAACCGGACAGCATTAAAATCGATTGACATCGGACAACAGCCTCCGTAATAGTGATATTGCACCCGGGTGCAATATCATTTGCTACCGGGTGCATTTCCAACCCACCAGAATTCTCTCGACCTACCCGCCAGTCGCTTCTCTCTCAAATGTTCTCCGACGACAGCAATACGTTGGCGATGAAGTCGATGGCATGCGAATGACGAGTAAATGCCATGGACCAGCAAGTTCAGGCTAGATTCGAACTCTGCTGTTCTGGTGGAAGATGTCGAGCGTTGGCCGGCCAACGGCCATCGTTCAAGGGCTGGATGTCGCGCTGCCAGCGGAGGTGAACGGCAGCGCGACCTCCAATCCCGGGGACGCCACCGCGCGAGGTCGCAAGGTTCGGCGCCACCACAATCTATGTGTGGAGGAACACATGTCTCTGAAATCATTTGCCACCCTGGCCGCCGCTCTCTTGGCCGCCACCGTTCTCGCTCCGAACGCTTATGCCAAGGACGTGCACATCGCCGCCGTTCTCAAGACGCAGAGCACGCCGTATTGGCAGATCCTCGGCAAGGCCATCAAGGACACGGCCGCCAAGAACAAGGTCGACGTCGTCGTGCTTGGCCCGCCGACCGAAGATGCCGTCGAACAGCAGATCAACATGGTGCAGGACGCCATCTCCCAGAAGCCCGACGCGCTGATCTACGCCCCGTCGCAGCCAGCCGCCGCCGTCAACGTGCTCGAAAAGGCCAAGGAGGCCGGCATTCCGGTCATCTTGGTTGACACCGGTATGCCTGAAAGCTTCAAGGACTACGCGACCTACATCGGCACCGACAACTATGCTGCTGGCAAGATGGGCGGCGAGGCACTGGCCAAGCTGCTGAAAAAGGGCGAGAAGGTGCTGCTGCTCGACGGTACGCCCGGCAACCCCTCGATGAACCGCCGCATCGACGGCGCCGCTGAGGTCGTGACGGCCGCCGGTCTGACGGTCGCGGCCCGCCTGCCGGCGTTCAGCGATCGCGAAAAGGCCTATTCGGCCACTCAGGCCGCGCTCCAGTCCAACCCGGACATCGCCGGTGTGTTCTCCGGCAGCGACGAGCAGGCGCTCGGCTCGATGCGCGCCCTCAAGCAGGCCGGCAAGTTGGTTCCGGTCATCGCCGTCGACGGCGACAACGACGCCATCAAGGCGATCCAGGCCGGCGACATGTACGGGACGATCGCCCAGGGCAACTACAAGATGGGGCAACTAGCGATCGAAAAGGCACTCGAGGCGATTGCCGGCAAGTCAATCGACAAGCGCATCGACTCCGGCACGACGCTGATCACCAAGGAAAATGCCCAAGACTATCTCAACTTCAAGGCCAGCCTGCTGAAGTAACTCAGAGCTAGCCCTTGGCCCGCACGGAACGCGCCGCAGCCATGACCTCGGCTGTCGGTGCGCTCTGTCGTCTGATAGCGACCGCCCGATCGGAACGAACTGAGGCGCGGGAGGCGGGCCCGAGCGATCGAAGTGGGAAATCTGCTGCGACTCGGCTATTCGATTCCATTGTGGGTTCTCACGCGTCCAGCGGCTGTCCGATGCACGGCGTCTGGCGGATGCAAACCTTGGAACCGGACTGTTTGGGCCTGCCATCGGGCGAAGGGCATTGAACCATGGGTAAACGGCCGACAGCGAAGGAAGTCGCCCAGGCAGCCGGCGTGTCGAAGTGGACGGTGATCCGGGCCTTCACGCCCGGCGCCTCCATTGCCGAGGATAGCCGCGCCAAGGTGCTGGAAGTGGCGCGCCAGCTCAACTATTCGCCCAATCTCCTGGCTCGCAGCCTCGCCACCAACCTGACACGCCAAGTGGCCGCTTTCGTCGACGACTTCCAGAACCCTCACAAGCTGCCGCTGATCGCCGCGCTGACCGAGGTCTTGCAGGCTGAGGGGTTGGTGGTGGTGCTGATCAACATCAACCGCCACTTCGACCACGTCCAGGCGCTGCTGAACGCCGATCAGCGGCAGGTGGACGCCGTCGTGCTGTGCGGTACGGCTTTTCGCGATGAGATGCTGACCGACGCGCGTCTCGGCCCAGGGACGCCGCCGTTGTTCGTGCTGGCGCGCGATAGCCAGATCGACGACGTGCCGGCAATCACCTGCAACACCGCCGTCGCCATGGCCGAGATGTGCGACCATCTAGCGGCGCGACGCTATTCGCGGCCCGGCTTCATGGCGGGGCCGACGACCTTGTCGACGGCGCTCGGCCGCCAGCGCCTGTTCCGGACGTTCTGGCGCGACCGTGGCGTGCCGGCGGTGCAGGATCTGTCGGCGGATCGCTACAGTCAGCAGGCCGGGGCGGCATCCATGCGCGCCTATTTGTCGACAACGCCGGCCGACCAGCGTGTCGATCTGCTGATGTGCGAGAACGACGTGCTGGCCCTCGGCGCCCTCGACGTCAGCCGCAGTGAGTTCGGCTTGCGTGTGCCCGAGGATATTGCCATCGCCGGCTTTGACAACATCGACGTCGGTGCTTCGCCGGCTTATGATCTCACCACCTACGAGCAGCCAATCGAAGCCATGGCTCAGGCCGTCGCCGACATGATCCTCGGCCGCACGGAGAAGCAGACCGTCTGCCTGCCCGGTCGGCTGATCGCTCGCCGCACAGCGTGAGGGTGTAGCTGCCGGCTGTCACCCGCGGGCCATCGGCTGCCGGCAGCGCCGACCCGGTCGCAACGAGCGCGACCGGGCGCGGTCTGGCCATCAGCCCATCACGGAGGCGATCGTCACCGGTTGGCCCGACTTGGCCGACAGCGTCGCCGCTTCAGCCATGGCCAGGGCGGCAACACCGTCATTGAGCGTCACCGGCAGCGGCCGATTGCCATCGATGGCGGCGACAAAGGCGGCCCACTCGGCGGCGTAGGCGGGCATGTAGCGTTCGAGGAAGAAGTAAGTCGGCTTGGCGCCCGTGACGCCTGCGACCGTCGACTTGACGACCGTGTTCTCGAGCATGTTCTGCGCCTGCAACAGCCCCTCGGAGCCCAGCAGTTCCACCCTCTGGTCGTAACCATAGACGGCACGGCGGCTGTTCTTGATCACGGCGATGCGGCCGTCGGCGTAGGACAGCGTGACCACCGCAGTATCGACGTCGCCCGCCGCACCGATGCCGGGGTCGACGATCGACGAACCGATCGCCGTGACGGTGACGGGTGTCGCCCCCATGATGAAGTTCGCCATGTCGAAGTCATGGATCATCATGTCGCGGAACAGTCCGCCGGACACTTTGATATAGGCGACCGGCGGCGGCGCGGGATCGAACGAGGTGATCGACAGCAGTTCCGACTTGCCGATCTCGCCGCGATCGGCAGCCGCCTTGAGAGCGGCAAAGTTGGGATCGAAGCGGCGATTGAACCCGATCATGACCGGCTTGGCGGCGGCGACTTTCAGGCAAGCGCGGGCCCGGGCGAGACTGAGGTCGACCGGCTTCTCGCAAAGCACGGCCTTGCCGGCGGCCGTGGCGCGCTCGATGAAGTCGGAGTGAGTGTCGGTCGAGGTGGCGATCAGTACGGCGCCGATGGCCGGATCGTCGAGCACCGCGTCGCTGGTCCGGGCTTCGGCGCCATATTGGGCGGCAAGCTTGTTGGCGGCGGCGGCATTGATGTCGGCGACGGCGACCAGCCGGCTATTCGGATGGCCGGATATGGCGGCAGCGTGGACGCCGGCAATGCGGCCGGCGCCGAGAAGACCTACGTTCAGCATGGTTGACTCCCAAGGGTTGCCGCCGATCAGGCGGAGGCGCTGATCGAAACGCGGCGGGTGGTTGACCAATTTGGCGCGACTGTCTGGCGCCGGGATGGTTTGCGGCGTTCAGCGGTGGCCTAGACCGAGAAAGCGGCGCGGAAGGCTTCGAGGGCGACTTCGGGATCGCCGGACGCGAAGGCTTCCATGCCGATGGCGCCGCGATAGCCCATAGCCTTCAGCGCCAGGGCAATACCGCGATAGTTGATCTCACCCGTGCCGGGTTCGCAGCGACCGGGAACGTCGGCGACCTGGATCTCGCCGACGAACGGCAGCGCCTGACGGCAGAGTTCGATCAGGTTCCCTTCGCCGATCTGAGCGTGATAGAGGTCGAGGTTGAGGCGCAGGCGCGGATGATCGATGCTTGCGACCAATGCCAGCGTATCTTCGGCGCGAGCGAACGGTACGCCGGGGTGGTCAACCGGCAGGTTGAGGTTCTCGAGCGTGAAGACCACGCCCTCCTCCTCAGCCATGTCGGCGATCCGGCACAGCGTATCCCTCGCCTTGAGCCACATGGCTCCGGTCACCACGTCGGCCGGCGTTACCGGCAAGCCGCGGTCACCGAGCCCGGTGCCGTGCAGATTGAGGCGCTGGACACCGAGGCGCTTGCCGACGCGCGCGGTCTGGCGCGCCGTCGCCAGGAGTTCCGCCGCGCCGTCGTCGTCGGCAAGGCGGCCCCGCAGGTAACCGTTCATGATCGTGAAATTGGCGCCAGTGGCTTCGAGCTTGGCGAGATCGTGATCCGGCCAGTTCCACAAGCCAACGCCGAAGCCCATCTCCTTGAGCCGGCTGGCGCGCCAGTCAATCGGACGATCGCGCCACAGCATCTCGGCGCAGGCGGCAAGGGCAAACGGGGATGACGTTGTCATAAGTCGGGTTCCTCCGCGCCAACCCTGAAGCCGGTCGCCAACTGCATGCGGCGAACCGGACATTGGTCGGCATCCCGGATCGGCAAGGCCGGGGTTGGTTTGGCAAGTTGCGTTTGCTACCGGGTGCAAACGGCGTTACCATAGCGCATAGGCCGCGATAATCAAGTGAACATTTCAGATTTCAGCAATATGCAACGCTTGTTCCGTTTTGAGCATGCCGCAACTGAGGCGCGGGCCGATCGCCCTACTGCGGGCAGCTTGGCGAAGAGATCAAGCTTGATGTTGCCCCCGGCGGACTGACCCAGGCGGCACGGCGCCGACCTCCAGCTCCATCAGTCTCTTCGGTCTGGAGTTGGTGTTAGCAACCAGACCCTACCGAACATGGCCGGTGACCACCTCACTCAGAACTTACACCACGACTACACGGCCCGCCGTGGCCGGGCCATGCCGAAGCTCAGCGCAGTTGAACGGCGCCTGGCGTTCCTGACGGACCTGATCGCGGATTTCAGGATCGGGCGCATCGACCTCGACGCCATGGCGAGGGGAAAGTTTGGCGCTGGAGTCAAGTCCATGCTGGAGAAGAACGGGGTCGGTTGGTCGGC
>CALMMQ010000065.1 GCA_937868725.1 uncultured Pleomorphomonas sp. | reverse complement strand
TAGGTCGTGGTGTCGGCCCCGAGCGGAAACAGACCGGCGGACATCTCTTGAGCGGACATGATGGCAAATCCCCGAATGCAGCACCGGTCGCGCTCCACAGCCGGGGCCGCCGGGAGCATCTATGTAGCGCTACTTAGGTAATCGGCCAAGCCCGACCGCTTGCAACTTTCCGTGCGGTCGGGCGAGCCGTCATACGGTCAGCTGCTGGCCGAGCTCGAGCACGCGGTTGGACGGCAGGCGGTAGAAGTCGGTGGCGTTGGCCGCCCAGCGCGACAGGGCGATGAACAGCCGCGTCTGCCACAACGGCATGGCCGACTGGGCCGCCGGCTTGAACGAGCGATGGTTGAGGAAGAAGCTCGTCGCCATGATGTCGAACTTCAGGCCCTGCTTGCGGCAATGCATCAGCGCCTTGGGCACGTTGGGCGTTTCCATGTAGCCGAAGTTGAGCGTGATGGAGGTGAAGTCGTCGCTCAAGGCCTCGATGCGGGTGCGCTGATCGTCGGCATAGCGCGGCGTGGTGGCGACGTTGACCGTCAGGACGATGTTCTTGGCGTGCAGCACGGTGTTGTGCTTGAGATTGTGCATCAGGGCGCTTGGGGCCAGATACGGGTCCGAGGTCAGGAACACCGCCGTGCCGGGTACCCGTACCGGATGCGACTTCGACAGCATCTTCAGCAGGTCGGACAGCGGGATGTTCTCGCGGTGGGCCTTTTCGAAGACGATCGAGGTGCCGCGCACCCACGTCCACATCGACGTGGCGACGCAGATGGCCAGCGTCAGCGGCACGTAGCCGCCGTCGAGCACCTTGAGCATGTTGGCGCTCAGGAAGACGATCTCGGCCGACAGGAAGGGGGAGACGATCAGCACCGCCAGCGGCAGCGGCCACTTCCAGGCCTTCCAGACGACGATGAAGGCGAGCAGCGAGCTCATCACCATCTCGCCGGTGACCGAGATGCCGTAGGCCGAGGCGAGGCCACTCGAGGAGCGGAAGAAGATGACCAGCGCCAGGACGCCGGTCAGCAGCATCCAGTTGACGCGCGGCAGGTAGATCTGGCCGGCCAGGGTTTCGGAGGTGTGGCGGCTTTCGATGCGCGGCAGCAAGCCCAGTTGCACCGCCTGCTGGGTGAGCGAGAAGGCGCCGGTGATCACCGCCTGGCTGGCGATGATGGTGGCGATGGTGGCCAGCACGATGAACGGCAGGCGCAGCGGCTCGGGCACCATCAGGAAGAAGGGATTGTCGACCGCCTGCGGGTGCGACAGCACCAGCGCGCCCTGACCGAGGTAGTTGAGGGCGAGCGAGGGGAACACCAGCATCAGCCAGGCGAGCTGGATCGGCCGGCGGCCGAAGTGGCCCATGTCGGCGTAGAGCGCCTCGGCGCCGGTGACGGCCAGGAACACCGAACCGATGACCACCAGCGACAGCGTGCCGTGGTTGAGGATGAAGTGGACGGCGGTGAGCGGCGACAGGGCGATGAACACGCCGGGATCGTCGGCGACGTGCATCAGGCCGAGGACGCCGAGCGACAGGAACCAGAAGGTGGTGATCGGCCCGAACAGGGCGGCGACGCGGCCGGTGCCAGAGCTCTGGAAGGTGAACAGCAGCACCAGGATGACGATGGTGATCGGCACGACGTAGTGCGAGAACACCGGCTGTACCACTTCGAGGCCTTCCACCGCCGACAGCACCGAAATGGCTGGGGTGATGACGGCATCGCCGAAGAACATCGAGGCGCCGAGAATGCCGACCAGCACGGCGAAGCCACCCTTGCCGCCGATGGCGCCCTTGACCAGGGCGACCAGCGACAGCGTGCCGCCTTCGCCCTTGTTGTCGGCGTACATGACGAACAGCACGTACTTGAGCGTCACGACCAGCGTCAGCGCCCAGATGAGCAGCGACACGACGCCCAGCACCTCGGCGCGGGTGATGAGCCCGTCGGCGGCGGTGTGGTGCAGCGCCTCGCGGAAGGCGTAAAGCGGACTGGTCCCAATGTCGCCATAAACCACACCTATCGAGCCGACGGCGAGCGAGAAGACGCCCGCCTTGCGCGGGCCGTGTTCGCCTTCGGTCGAGGGGGTGACTTCCGCGTTGACGGCAGGCGCGCCCGCAGGCTGCGCCGCGGCGTTCTGCGCAGCGTTATCGGTGCTCTCGCTCATGAAAGAGTCGTCACTTGTCTGGGGCGTCCTGAAACAGCGGCTTGATCGAGCCGGGTGGAAATACAGAAATGCAGCGTGGCGTGCAAGGGAACAGGCCTCTGTCGGCTGCCCTTCGTCCGGGCCAGGATTGGCGTTCCCCAAGTCTTCGATCGCGGAATAGGCGGAAGTTCTCTTACACCATTGGCCAACCGGCCGGCAAGCCGACGCCCTGCTTATGCGATGCCCGGTCGATGACTCTCGTTGATCCCGACGCAAAAAAACGAGGTGAAACCCATGTGCGGGGAGAAGGCACATGAGTTTCACCGCAGTCCGGACACGACATGGAGGAAATATCGTTCCGGTGTGAATTGGCGAAAAACAGAGACCCGACCTGTCTATCGGGCTGGTCGACCATTTTCGACCAGCCATGCCGCGTATATCGGCCGGACCTTCAGCTTGAAAACACTATAGCATTTACCCGCCGCCTTTCCAACCTTGCCCGACCGGAAAGCGGTGCGCAATGCCATTTGAAACGATTTAGCTGACCCTGTTTCTTCTTTGTGTCACCCCAAGAAAAACTGAAGCTGAGTCGACCGGCCATTCTGGCCGATTGCCGCGCGATTGCCGGGTAGACGAGGGGCGGCGGCTTGACTAAAACAGCGGTTTGACTTGGTGGTCCGGATGACATCTGACCGCCAGCTGTTCTTTGGCCGGCACGCGCCGTGGCGCAGGGCAGCCGGAGACGGCTACCGCTGCGGACGCTCGGGTTCGAATATCGGGATCGTGGGGACTAAACGCATGACACAAACTTCCTCGGGCGGGCCGCGCGTCGAGATGATCGTCGTCGCCAAGGACGAGGCGGGCATGCGCCTTGACCGCTGGTTCAAGGAACATTTCCCCGGTCTGGGCTTCGGTCATCTGCAGAAATTGATCCGTTCCGGTCAGGTGCGCGTCGATGGTGGCCGCTGCAAGACCGAGACGCGGCTCGGCGCCGGCCAGTCGGTGCGCGTGCCGCCGCTGCAATATGGCGACGCCGCCGCCGGCTCGGCCTCGTTCATCGAACAGGGCACCGGCGCTCCCATGGCCCGGCCCAAGCAGGTGGCCTCGGCCAACGAGGCGGAATACCTGCGCTCGCTGCTGCTCTACGAGGACGAGCACGTGTTCGTCTTCAACAAGCCGGCCGGTCTGGCGGTGCAGGGCGGTTCGGGCATGACGCGCCACATCGACGGCATGCTGGAGGCGCTGCGCGACCGCAAGGGGGTCAAGCCGCGCCTCGTCCACCGCCTTGATCGCGAGACGTCGGGTTGCCTGCTGGTGGCTCGTTCGCGCCTTGCCGCGGCGACGCTGGCCAAGACGTTCCAAACCCGTTCGGCGCGCAAGATCTACTGGGCGCTGGTCTTCGGCCAGCCCAAGCCGGCGCAGGGGCGCATTTCCTCCTGGCTGAAGCGCGTGGCGAGCCCCGACGGCGACATGATGACGGTGGCCAAGCACGGCGAGCCCGATGCCCAGCACGCTCAGACCTATTACTCGATCGTCGAGAGCGCCGCCGGTCGCCTCAGCTGGCTGACCATGAAGCCGACCACCGGTCGTACCCATCAGTTGCGCGTGCATTGCCAGGCCATGGGGCATCCGATCATCGGCGATCCCCGCTATTTCGACATCGAGAACTGGGAACTGCCCGGCGGCATCCAGAACCGCCTGCATCTGCTCGCCCGGCGTCTGACCATTCCCCATCCGGCCGGCGGCCCGGTGATCGACATCACCGCCCCACTGCCGCCGCACATGCTGCAGAGCTGGAACCTGCTCGGCTTCGACGTCGACGACAAGCCGGAAGAGGATCCGCTGTTCCCCGAGGATTGAGGCCTGCCGCGCCAGGGATTGATGCATGTCCGCGACGCCATCTCGCAACCGCCTGTTGCCCATCGTCGGCCTGGTGCTGGTGGTCGGCTTTCTGACCACCAACGTGCTGAGCTATCTGGTTTCGGCCAACGCGCTGCGCACGGCGATCATCGAGCACGAACTGCCGCTGACCGGCAACAACGTGCTGGCCGAGGTCGAGAAGGATCTGGTGCGACCGATCCTGGTGTCGTCGCTGATGGCCAACGACACCTTTGTGCAGGACTGGCTGAAGAACGGGGAGGCCGATGTTGGCGCCATCACCCGCTATCTCCAGCGCATCCGCAACGAATACAACGCCTTCACGGCCTTCCTGGTCTCGCGCGACACGCAAGCCTACTACCACTTTTCCGCCCCGCCACGCCACGTCAGTCAGGACGATCCGCTCGATGCCTGGTTCTTCCGCATGGTCGACAGTCGGTTTCCCTACGAGATCAACGTCGATCACAACCGGCAGCAGGGCGGCGCGCTCACCGTTTTCATCAACTACCGGGTCGTCGACCACGACGGCCAGATGATCGGTCTCACCGGCATCGGCCTCGACTTCTCCAGCGTGCGCAACATCGTCTCGCGCTATCGCGAGCAGTTCAATCGCAACATCTATTTCGTCGATGCCAGTGGCCGCATCGTCGTCTCGGCCGATGCCGACACGCCGGTGGGCGCCACGCTGCAGAGTTCGGAAGGGCTGAAGGACATCGCCGGCCGCATCCTGTCGGAAGAGCGGGGCGACTATTCCTTCGAGCGCCACGGCGTCACCATCCTGCTGTCGCAGCGCAACATCGCCGACCTCGGCTGGCGGGTGCTGGTCGAGCAGAACGAAGCGGCGGCGCTGCGGCCGTTGCGCGTCGGCTTCCTCACCAACATCGCCATCGGCATCGTGCTGATCGCCTCTGTTCTGCTGCTGGTCGTTGCCGCCTTTCGGCGTCATATCGAAGGCGTGCGCCAGATTGCCTTCGTCGATCACCTGACTGGCCTCGGCAACCGCCAGCAGTTCGAACGTGATCTCGAAGCGGCACGGACCGGGCTCGACACCCGCCTCGCCAGTCTGGTCATCGTCAAGCTCGATCGCTTTGCCGACGTCAACCGCCGCTATGGCCGGGCGATTGGCGACGCCGTCCTGGTGCGTCTGGCCCGGCTGATCGCCGAGGCGGCGGCGGGGGGGCAGATCTGCCGCTATGAAGGCGCGTCGTTCGGCGTCCTCTGGCACGGCGACGGCGAGGCCGCGGGGCGTTTCGCCCGCCGCCTCATCATGGCCATCGCCGTCGAAGCGCTGACCGACCCCGATGATGGCGCCCGCCTGTCGGCCAGCGCCGGCGTGGCCGAATTGCGGACCGGCGAAGGCATGGGCGAACTGATCGATCGAGCCGAAGCGGTGCTCAACCGCGTCCGGGCCAACGGCGGCAACGGTGTGGCAACGGCCTGAGCGCGGCTGGTTTTTCGGGTGGCGCGGCGCTGCCGGGGCGGTTAACCCGAGGTCGGGTCATCGAGATGGGGATTTGATGCTGGATTACGTCAACGCGGCGCTGGAAGGCTTCTTCCTCGGCGCCAGCCTGATCATTGCCATCGGGGCGCAGAATGCCTTCGTGTTGCGCCAGGGGCTGGTGGCCCGCCACGTCGGGCCGGTGGTGGCCATCTGCGCGCTGTCGGACGCATTATTGATCTCGCTCGGGGCGGCCGGCATGGGCAGCCTGGTCAACGCCTCGGCCGGGCTGTTCGTCGGGCTGGCCTTCGCCGGCGCCGCCTTCCTCGCCTGGTACGGCATCGGCGCGGCGCGGCGGATGCTGACGCCCTCGATTCTCGAAGCGGGCGGCGGCGACGGCCTCAGCCTCAGGGCGGCGGTCACCACGGTGCTGCTGCTCACCTGGGCCAATCCGCACGTCTACCTCGACACGGTGGTGCTGCTGGGCGGTGTGTCCGGCCGCTATGCGCCGACACCGCGGCTGGCCTTTGCCGGTGGCGCCATGCTGGCCTCGCTCGTCTGGTTCACGCTGCTCGGCTACGGTGCCCGCCTGCTGCAGCCGGTGTTCCGGTCGCCACTGGCCTGGCGGGTGCTCGATGGGATCATCGCCGTTGTCATGCTGTCGATCGCCGGCCGACTGGCGCTTGAAGGTTGGCGCATGCTCGGCTGATCTGCCGTCAAAACGACCCGTGCGATGAAACGGGCGACAGCAGCTCTTGGCTTTCCGCACATAAATTGAGCAAATGACGTCGTTTTGCGCCATCATGGCGCCGATGCTGGCCGCTGTGTTCCATTTCCTCGATGGCAAGGTGGCGCCGGGTTGGAATATCCATCTGAATTCAGGTGTTTGCTGACGGCTTGAATTGTGTGCAGCTGCTGCAATTTGTGGCACAGAAATTGCGAACGTGACGCGCGAATTGTCTATTTGATATTCAATTTCGGGGGAAACGTGTCGCGCTTTCTTAAATCCAGATCCGCCCGGATCGTGCTCGGGCTGATGCTCGGCCTCGTCTTGCCGGTGCTGCCGGCCGCCGCCGCGGCGCCGACGTCGATCAATGCCGCCGATACCGGCTTCATGTTCCTGTGCACGGCCCTGGTGCTGATGATGACGCTGCCGGGGCTGGCGCTGTTCTACTCGGGCATGGTGCGCGAGAAGAACATTCTGGCCACCATGGCCCAGAGCGCCGCCGCCACGGCGGTGGTGTCGCTGCTGTGGTTCGTCGCCGCCTACAGTCTGGCGTTTTCCGGCGCGGGCGCCGTACTCGGCGACCTCGGCCGGCTCGGCCTGACCGGCATGGCCATCGACGGCGTCAGTGCGCAGGCACCGACCATTCCCGAAGTGCTGTTCATGGCCTACCAGATGACGTTCGCCGTCATCACCGTGGCACTGGTCGGCGGCGCCGTGGCCGACCGCATGAGCTTTGCCGCCTTCCTGGTGTTCGGCGCCCTCTGGCTGTTCATCGTCTACGTGCCGAGCGCCCACATGGTGTGGGGCGGCGGCTGGCTGGCGGGCATGGGCACCGTCGACTTTGCCGGCGGACTGGTGGTGCACGTCAACGCCGGCGTCGGCGGCCTCGTCGCGGCGCTGGTGATCGGGCCACGCATCGGCTTCGGCAAGGAAAACATGGCGCCGTCCAACCTGTCGCTGGCGGTGATCGGCACCGGCCTGCTCTGGGTCGGCTGGTTCGGCTTCAACGGCGGTTCGGCGCTGGCCATCGGTCCGCGGGCGGTGTTCGCCGTCACCTCCACCCATCTTGCCGCTTCGGCCGGCGCCGTCGTCTGGTCGCTGATCGAATACCTGAAGCGCGGCAAGCCGTCGGTACTCGGCATCATTTCCGGCGCCGTCGCCGGTCTCGGCACCATCACGCCGGCTTCCGGCTTCGTCGAACCCTGGCAGGGCGTGCTGATCGGTGCCGTCGCCGGTGGCGTCTGCTATTGGGCCTGTACGGCGGTCAAGGGCCGCTTCGGCTATGACGACAGCCTCGACGTGTTCGGCGTCCATGGCGTTGGTGGCATGCTTGGTACGCTGGCGGCCGGTCTGTTCGCCACCGCTTCAGTCAGTGCCACGGCCGCCGGTCCCGGCGTCTCCGGCTGGTTCGAGGGCAATCCGCAGCAGTTCCTGGCCCAGTTGCTCGGCGTCGGCGTCACCATCGTCTGGGCGGCGGTCGGCACCTGGGTGGCGCTGAAGCTGGCCGGCCTGTTCACCACCTTGCGCGTGCCGCCATCCTCGGAGCGCGAAGGTCTCGACCTGGCGCTGCACGGCGAAGCCATCAAGTAAGCCCCGGCCCACCGGCAC
>CALMMQ010000064.1 GCA_937868725.1 uncultured Pleomorphomonas sp. | reverse complement strand
CTGCGGGGACATCCCGAGCCAGCGGGTGTCCCCGCCCCCCATTTCTTGGGGCAGATGTTTTCCGGCCGCCCCGCGCGGCCGTCCGATCGTTGAGGTGGATGAGACCCATGCGCGTACCCGAATCCCTGTCGCGACTGCGCTACAACGCGATTCCCTCCCACCTCATCGGCGAAATCCTCACCAAGCGCTGGGCCGACAATCTGGTGCCCTTCCTGCTGCTGGCCGGCGTCGTCGCCATTTTCGGCACGGCGATCAACGGCTTCTTCAGCCCGGCGAGCCTCCTCGACACGACGCGCCAGCTCGGCGAGTTCCTGATCGTCGTCATCGGTCTCACCATTGTCATGCTGGGCGGCGGCATCGACCTGTCAGTCGGCTCGATCTACGCCCTGTCGGTGTTCTCCACCGTGGTGGCGGTCTATCTCTGGGAGTTGCCGACATCGGCGGCCTTCGTCGTGGCGATCGTCACTGGTGGCCTGTGCGGCGCCTTCAACGGTGTGCTGATCGGTTATCTGCGCCTGCGCGCCTTCCTGACGACGCTGGTGACGTTGATCATGGGCCGGTCGCTCTACGACATCCTGATCGTCGCCTGGGGCAAGCAGCTGCAGATGTCGCCGGTGATGAACGACAGCTTCGACTACATCGGCGGCGGCTCGTTCGGCGGCTTGCCGGTGTCGATCCTGATCGCCGGCGCCTTCGCCATCCTGGCTCACGTGCTGCTCAGCCGCTCGCGCCTCGGCTGGCACATCTCGGCGGTGGGCGGCTCGCGCCGTTCGGCCTTCAATGCCGGCATCCCCGTGCGCCGCACCGTGTTCCTCACCTACGTCATCTCCGGCGTCTGCTGCGGCATCGCCGGCTTCCTGTTCGCCGCCCGCCTGTCGGGTGCCGGGCCCGGGACCGGCGCCGGGCTGGAGCTGGCCGCCATCACAGCCGCCGTGGTCGGTGGCAACTCGCTCGGTGGCGGTCGCGGTTCGATCGCCAAGGGGCTGATGGGCGCGGTGGCGGTGCTGACCATGACCAACGGCCTCATCCGCCTCGGCTACGGTACCGGCTCCAACCAGCTGGTGCTCGGCTTCATGCTGGCGCTGGCCGTGGTGCTCGACATCCGCTGGGCCAAGAACCGCCACAAGGTGCTGGCCGAGGTCTACGTGGCGCCGGTGTTCCACCGCATGAGTGGCGATGAATCGGCCCTGCCCAACGGTGGCGGCGCCTACGCCCTCAACGACCGGCTGGCCGAAGCGGCGCCCATCGCCCTCGGCGAAGTGGAAGGACCGGAGGACGTCATCCTCGACGAGGACGACAACCTTTACGCCGGCACCCGCCACGGCGAGATCGTCCGCTGGTTCGCTCCCGACTACCGCCGTTCGGAGGTGTTCGCCCACATCGGCGGCTTTCCGCTCGGTCTGGCCATGGACCGCGACGGCTCGATCAAGACCTGCGTCGGCGCCATGGGGCTCTATTCGATCGCCCACGACGGCGAGGTGACGCGGCTGTCGACCGAAACCCGCCGTTCCTGGGCCTCGGTGGTCGACGATGCCCGGCTGCGCGACCCCAACGACTGCGACATCGGCCCCGACGGTCGCGTCTGGTTCACCGATTCGACGACGCGCTACGACGCCCACGACTGGGTGCTCGATTCCATCGAGAGCCGGCCGACCGGCCGCCTGCTCTGCTACGATCCCCGCACCGGCGAGACCAGAACCGTCTACGACGGCCTGCGTTACGCCAACGGCGTCTGCCTCGCCCATGATGCCAAGTCGATCCTGATCAACGAGAGCTGGGCCTGCTCGGTGCACCGCTACTGGATCGAGGGGCCGAAGGCCGGCACCATGGAGTGCCTGATCGCCGACATGCCGGGCTACCCCGACAACGTCAACCGCGCCTCCGACGGCTGCTACTGGATGGCCTGGCTCGGCGTGCGCACGCCGACGTTCGATCTGTCGCTGCGCCACCCCGGCTTCCGCAAGCGCATGACGCGGCGGTTGCCGGGCGACGACTGGCTGTTCCCCAACATCAACACCGGCGGCGTCATCAAGTTCGACGAAAGCGGCCGCATCGTCGCCACGCTCGGCGACCTCACCGGCAAGAGCCATCCCATGGTCACCTCGATGCGCGAGCACAAGGGCGAACTGTTCGTCGGCGGCATCCTCAACAACCGCATCGGCCGCTTCAAGATTCCCGGTGCTGATCCGGAGTGGACGAGCTGGAAATCGTACTGGGCCGACCGGCCGGCCGCCGAAACGTCCGAGGGGAGGAGCTGAGCCATGTGGTGGGATGCCCTGCTCGATCCGTTGCGCGGCAAAGCCGTGACCATTCCGCCCATGGACGGCGCTTTCCGGCCGAACAGCGAGCTCGAAACGGCCGAACTGTTCGCCGAAGTGGCACGGCCCGAAGCGATCGTTCTCCATGAAGGCCGGCTGCTGGTCGCCTCCGGGGCCGAGATTCAGGCCTATCCCCTCGAAGGCGGCGCGGCGGTGACGCTGCATCGCTTCGAGACGGCCATCTCGGCGCTGGCCAGCCTCGGCGACGGCGGCCTGGCGGTCGGCCTTGAGGCCGGCGAGCTGCGTCTCGTCGGCGGCCGCTGCGACGGCCGGGTGATCACCGAGGTGGCGGGCCGCCGCCTGCATGCCCCGACCGCCATCGCCGCCGGCGGCGACGGCGTGCTGTTTGTCACCGACGGGTCGGCGCGGCACCGGGCCGGCGACTGGCAGAACGACCTGATGGACCGTGGGGCGAGCGGCGCCGTGCTGCGCGTCGACCTGATCGAGGGCGACAGCCGACTGATCGCCGACGGTCTGGCCTGGCCGGCCGGCATCCTGATCGAGCCGGACCGGTCGCTGGTGGTCGCCGAAGCCTCGCGCCATCGCCTCGTCCGCCTGACCATCGACGGGCGCGGCAAGCCGACGCCGCTGCTCGCCAACCTGCCGGGCTATCCGGCCCGGCTGACGCGCGCCGTCGGCGGTGGCGCCTGGCTGACGCTGATGGCGCCGCGCAATCGTCTGGTCGAGCTGGTGCTGACCGAACGGGCCTATCGCGAGGACATGGTGGCCAACGTCGACCGCGACCTGTGGATCGCGCCGCAGATGAGTTCGGGCAACTCCTTCCTCGAACCGCTGCAGTGCGGCGGTGTCGTCACCATGGGCGTGCGCAAGCCGTGGGCGCCCGGTCGCTCCTATGGTCTTGTTGCCCGCCTCGACAGCCATTTCCGGCCGGTGGCCAGCCTGCACAGCCGCGCCGACGGTCGCCGGCACGGCATCAAGGACGTGGTGGAAATCGGTGGCGTGCTGTTCGTCGCCAGCCGTGGCGGCAACGCCATCCTCGAAATCGAAACAGGTGTGGCATGACGCTGATCGCGACGCGCGCCCTTTCCAAGAGCTATCGCGGCAACCTCGCCGTCGACGCCGTCGACTTCGACATCGCCGAGGGCGAAGTGCATGCGCTGCTTGGCGAAAATGGCGCCGGCAAGTCGACGCTGACCAAGATGATCGCCGGCGTGGTGACGCCGTCGGCGGGCGAAATCCTCATCGACGGCGAGCCCGTCCGCTTCGAGGGGCCGGCCGAGGCGCTGGCGCGCGGCATCGCCATGGTGTTCCAGGAGACCTCGCTCGTCCCGTCGATGACGGTGGCGCAGAACCTCTATCTTGGCGACGAGAAGCTGCTCAACCGGCTGCGTGGCGTTGCCATTTCCGCCCAGCAGTTCCTGCAGTCGCTCAACTTCACCGTCGATCCGACGGCGACGGTGGCGACGCTCGGCGCCGCCAAACGGCAGATGGTGGAGATCGCCCGCGCCGTCCGCCTCAAGGCGCGCGTCATCATCTTCGACGAGCCGACAGCGACGCTGACGCCGGAGGAGAAGCGCCACTTCTTCGCCCTGATCCGCCGGCTCAAGGAGCGCAAGGTGGCGGTGATCTTCATCAGCCATGCCCTTGAGGAGGCGCTGCAGATCTCCGACCGCATCACCGTCATGCGCGACGGTGCCCGCGTCGTCACCGACGTCACGGCCAACTTCACCCGCGAGACCATCGTGCGGGCCATGGTCGGCCGCACGCTGGAAGGCGAGGGCGCGCGGCGCAAGACGGTCGTGCGACCGGCCGGCGACAAGGTGCTGTCGGTGCAGGACCTGTCGATGGGCGCCATGGTCAAGAACACCTCGTTCTCGGTGTTCGCCGGCCAGATCACCGGCCTGTTCGGGCTGGTGGGCTCGGGCCGTACCGAAACGGCCAAGATCATCGCCGGTGTCATGAAGCGCGACTTCAACCGCGGCGGCGAGGTGACGCTCGACGGCCAGCCGGTGCGCTACAACACGCCGCGTCCGGCGGTGCAGGACGGCATCGTCTACGTCACCGAGGATCGCAAGCTCGAAGGCTTCTTCGAGACCATGTCGATTGCCGAGAACCTCTATTCCGGTCTGTTGGCCGCCGGCCTCGAACGCCTGCCGGTGGTCAGCCACGGCGAAATGGCGCGCCTCGCCGAAAGCTGGGGCAAGACGCTGGCCATCCGCGCCATCAACCCCGACGCCCGCGTCGTCGAGCTGTCGGGCGGCAATCAGCAGAAGGTGGTGATCGGCAAGGGGCTGGTGCAGAAGCCGCGCCTCGTCATCTTCGACGAACCGACGCGCGGCGTCGACGTGGCGGCCATCGCCGAAATCCATCACCTCATCGAAAAGCTGGCCGACGACGGCCTCGCCGTCATGGTCATCTCCTCCTATCTGCCGGAGATCCTCAAGCTCTCCGACCGCATTCTGGTCTGCCGCCAGGGCCGGGTGGTCGAGGAGTTCTCGCCGCTCGACGCCAGCGAGGAGCGCATCATGTACGCATCGGTCCACTGACCGGTGTCCTCCGGGCGGCGCCCGGCAACAACAGAACGACAGAGGAAAGCCAAGACGATGTCTCGCATCTGGACCTACTATCGCGGCGCCTGGCACGAGGGCGACGTGCGCGTGCTCGGCGCCAACTCGCACGCCACCTGGCTCGGCTCGCTGGTGTTCGACGGGGCGCGGGCCTTCGAGGGCATCACGCCCGACCTCGACCTGCATGCGGCGCGCGTCAACCAGTCGGCGCGCAATCTCGGCCTCGAGCCGACCTTGACGCCCGAGGCGATCATGGCGCTGACGCACGAGGGGCTCAGGAAGTTCGGCGACAAGCCGGCCGTCTACATCCGGCCGATGTACTGGGCTGAGGAAGGCGACGTGTCGGTCGTCTCGCCCGACCCGGCGTCGACGGACTTTGCCCTCTGCCTCGAGGAGATGCCGCTCGTCGAGCCCAAGGGCTTCACCATCACCACGACGCGCTTCCGCCGGCCGACGGTGGAGACGATGCCGACCAACGCCAAGGCGGCCTGCCTCTATCCCAACAATGCCCGCATGATCCGCGAGGCCCGCGCCAAGGGCTTCCAGAACGCCCTGGTGCAGGACTTTGCCGGCAACGTCGCCGAACTGGCCACCGCCAACGTGTTCTTCGTCAAGGACGGCCACTACTTCACGCCGGTCGCCAACGGCACCTTCCTGGCCGGCATCACGCGTCAGCGCGTCATCGGCCTGCTGCGGGCGGCGGGCGAAACGGTGCACGAGGTGACGCTGTCGGTCGACGATTTCCGCGCTGCCGACGAGATCTTCTCGACCGGCAACATTTCCAAGGTCGTGCCGGTCATCGGTTTCGACGCCAAAACGTTCGAGTTCGGCCCCGCCGCCCGGCGTGCCCGGGCGCTCTATTGGGACTGGGCCCACAGCTGAGCCGGACCACCGGCCAACAGCCCTTTTCGGGAGAATTAGCATGTCTACGGTGAAACTCTGGACTGACGCCGAGGTTGAGGCGGACGCCCGCGTCAAGGCGGTGTTCGACGACATCCGGGCGGTGCGCAAGTCTGATTTCGTCAACAATTTCTGGCGGGCGCTGGCCAACCAGCCGCTGCTGCTCGAACGCACCTGGAACAGCCTCAAGGACGTGATGGTGGCGCCGGGCGAGTTGAGCCCGCTCGTCAAGGAGCTGATCTACGTGGCGGTGTCGGCCACCAACGGCTGCACCTACTGCGTCCATTCGCACACCGCCCAGGCCAAGGCCAAGGGCATGACCGACGCCATGTATCAGGAGCTGCTTTCGGTGGTCGGCATGGCCAATGAAACCAACGCCCTGGTCCAGGCGCTGCAGGTGCCGGTCGATCCGGCGTTCCAGGCCTGAGGTAACGTCATGTCGAAAGCCATGCTGCTTGGCGCTCCCGGCGGACCGGAGGCGCTGAGCTGGGAGGATGTTGCCGATCGCGCGCCGGCCGTCGGCGAGGTGGCGGTGCGGCAGACGGCCGTCGGGGTCAACTTCATCGACACCTATTTCCGCTCGGGCCTCTACGCCTGGCCGGAAAGCCCGCTGGTGGTGGGGGCGGAAGCGGCCGGCGTGGTGGAAAGCGTCGGGGCCGACGTCGTTTCGGTCAAGCCGGGCGACCGGGTGGCCTACACGACGCCGCTTGGCGCCTACCGCGAGCGCCGCCTGATCGCCGCCGACCGGCTGGTCAGGCTGCCGGCGACCATCTCCGACGAGATCGCCGCCACCGTCATGTTGAAGGGCCTGACGGTGCAGTACCTGGTCACCTCGACCTATGCCGTGAAGCCGGGCGACGTGGTGCTGGTGCACGCGGCGGCCGGTGGCGTCGGCCTGCTGATGGGGCAATGGCTGAAGGCGCTCGGCGCCGTCACCATCGGCACCGCCGGCTCGCCCGAGAAGGTCGAACTGGCCCGCGCCCACGGCTACGATCACGTGGTCGACTATCGTCGCGACGACTTCGTCGAGACGGTGAAGATCGTCACCAGCGGTCGGGGATGCGACGTCGTCTACGACAGCGTCGGCCACGATACCTGGGCGGGGTCGCTCAAGTCGCTGCGCAAGCGCGGCCTGTTCGTGTCCTTCGGCCAGTCGTCGGGGCCGATCGAGGGCTTCACGCTGGCGATGCTGGCCCAGGGCGGTTCGCTCGGCGCCGTGCGGCCGATGCTGTTCCACTACATCGAGGAGCGCGGCGAACTCGAGGCGCGGGCCGCCGACCTGTTTGCCCGCCTGGCTTCGGGGGCGGTGACGGCCGAGGTGCGCCAGCGCTTCCCGCTCGCCGCCGCCGCCGAGGCGCACCGGGCGCTGGAAAGCCGGGCAACCACCGGTGCGTCGGTGCTGGTGGTCTGAGCCATGGCGCTTGAGCGCGGCCACCGAGGCCTGTAATACCCTAGTGGTTCGGCTCCGACATCGGCGGCAGCGCCGATGCCGGAGCCCAGCGCCACGACAGGGAGCCGCCGACCGGCCGGCCGGTGGCGGGAGCGAAAACATGGACGACAGGCTGCTGGCAAGTTTCATGACGGTGGCCGAATGCGGCAGCTTCACCGTTGCCGCCGAGAAGCTGTCGGTCACCCAGTCGGCGCTATCGCGGCAGATCCAGAGCATCGAGCAGACGCTGGGCGTCGAGCTGTTCGAACGCACGGGCAAGAAGATCCGCGTGTCGCCGGAGGGCGAGGCGCTGCGCGCCCGCATCAACGAGGTGCTGATCGCCACCAAGAACCTGCGCCTGTCGGCGGAGGAACTCAAGAAGGGCGAGGCGGGGGTGCTGAAGGTCGGCGCCTGCTCGCAGCTGATCGAGCGCTACTTTCCCAGCTTCCTGCGCGAGTGGCAGGAGTTGCATCCCCGCGTCGAGATCCGGCTCGAGGAGGGCGGCGGCGCCGAGCTCAACGCCAAGCTGATGTCGGGCGTTGTCCAGCTGACGGTCAATGCCTCCACCTATGCCCGTTCGCCCGACGTCGAGGCGCGGCCGCTCTGCCATCTGGCGGTGCTGGCCATCGGCAGCGCCGATCACCTCGAGGCCAGCGCCGACCCGGTCGACATCACCGACGTCTGCGCCCATCCGGTGTTGCTGCTCAACCGCCGCCACGTGTCGCGCGAGATGTTCGACGCCGCCTGCCGCCTGTCGGGCCTTGACCCGCGCATCGCCCTCGAAAGCGGCTCGCCTCACACCATCTTCTCGATGGCCATTGGCGGCGTCGGCATCGCCATCCTGCCGTCGTCGATCCGGGCGCTCAAGACCGACCTCACCGTGCGGCCGGTGGCCATCGACGGCCATGCCATCGAATTCGAGATCTCGGCCATCTGGTCGCGCTCGACGCCGTTGCCGGCCTATGGCCGCCGCTTCGTCGCCGCGCTTGCCGAGCATATCGCCCGCGAGCAGGACGGCAGCGCCGTCAGCCCCTGAGAAGCCGCCCGCCATTGCCCTTCCAATATTTGCGCACGTCGTCGCCGGCCGCTGTGGCGCGCTGCGCCATTATGATAAGCGTGCGGGACGCGTAAATATTACGCGCGTAACATTCTTATATTGACATGCGATAAGATTTTTGATGACATCCGACCCGCCGGCGCGAGGGAGACGCCCGTGCCGGACCGTTTCAAAATGGGGCCCGCTCAAGGGGCCAATTGGGAGGATTCTCTATGACTCTCCGCAACTTCGCTCGCCTGGCGATTGCCGGTTCCGCCTTTGCCTTCCTTGCTTCCTCGGCGCTGGCCGACGGCATCGGCGCTTCGCTGCTGACGCAGCAGCATCCCTTCTACATCGAGCTTGCCAACGCCATGAAGAGCGAAGCGACCGCCAAGAACGTCAAGCTCGAGGTGGCGATCGCCAACCAGGACCTCAACAAGCAGCTCGCCGACGTCGAGGACTTCATCGTCAAGGGCGTCGACGTCATCGTGCTGTCGCCGGTCGACAGCAAGGGCGTCAAGGCGGTGATCGAGAAGGCCGAGAAGGCCGGCATCAAGGTCATCACCGTCGACGTGCCGGCCAACGGCGTCGCCGTCACCTCCTATATCGGCACCGACAACTACACCGGCGGCGTCAAGGCCGGCGAGCTGATGGCCAAGGTGCTCGGCGACAAGGGCGAAGTGGCGATCATCGACTATCCGACGGTGCAGTCGGTGGTGAACCGCATCGACGGCTTCAAGAAGGCCATCGGCGAGCACAAGGACATCAAGATCGTCGCCCAGCAGACCGGCATCACCCGCGCCGAAGCGCTGGCCGCCGCGCAGAACATGCTGCAGGCCAACCCCGACATCGACGGCATCTTCGGCTTCGGTGACGACGCCGCCCTGGCGGCCGCGGTGGCCGTCAAGTCGGCCGGCCTCGAGAAGCAGGTCAAGGTGATCGGCTTCGACGGCATGGAAGAGGCTCGCCACGCCGTCGACACCAACCCGGTGATGGTCGGCGTCATCCAGCAGTTCCCGGACAAGATGGGCAAGCAGGCCGTCGACACCGCCGTCGACGTCATCGCCGGCAAGACCGTGCCGACCGAGCAGCCGATCGAGCCGGGCGTTTACGTCCGCAAGTGATATGATCCGAACAGCAGCGCGGCCGGGAGGGTCTGGCCGCGCCCCCGATGCTCCGCCGGCCCGGCGTTCTGCGCTGGGCCGTCGTCTTGATGCACCGGAAAGGAGGCGGGCATGAGCGCCGCGACGACCGACGTCATCCTCAAGATCAACAACATTTCCAAGATGTTCGGCCCGGTGGCCGCGCTCCGGAACATGCACCTAGAAGTGCGGTCTGGTCGCGTGCATACGCTGTTGGGCGAAAACGGCGCCGGCAAGTCGACGCTGATGAAGATTCTCGCCGGCGTCTACAGCGCCACCTCCGGCGACATCGAATTCTGCGGCGAGCCGTATCTGCCGCAGAACCCGCAGGAGGCGCAGGCGCGTGGCCTGACCATCGTGTTCCAGGAACTCAGCCTGTGCAACAACATGACGGTGGCCGAGAACATCCTGGCGACGCGCGAGCCGTCGGTGTGCGGCTTCATCGACGACGGCGCTCTCGAGAAGCGCGCCGCCGAGATCGTCCGCGACCTCGGGCTGCCGGTCGATGTCACCGACAAAGTCGGTCATCTCTCCATGGCCCAGCGCCAGCTGGTGGAGATCGCCAAGGGGCTGTCGATCGACGCCCGCCTGGTCATCCTCGACGAGCCGACCTCGTCCTTGACCGACGCCGAGACCGATATCCTGTTTGCCATCATCGAACGCCTCAAGGCGCGCGGGGTGGCCGTCATCTACATTTCGCACCGCATGGAAGAGATCATGCGGCTTTCCGACGACATCACCGTCATTCGCGACGGCGAGTACATCGCCACGCGCCGACGCGAGGACGTCACCATCGACGAACTGATCGCCATGATGGTCGGCCGCCGGATGGACGAGATCTATCCGCCGCCGCTGGCGCCGCCGCCGGCCGCCGATGCGCCGCCGGTGCTGACGGTCGAGCACCTGAGCCGGCCGGGCGAGTTCGAAGACGTGTCGTTCTCGGTCGGCAAGGGCGAGATTCTCGGCTTCTTCGGTCTGATCGGCTCGGGCCGGTCGGAGGTGATGAACGCGCTGTTCGGCATGAAGGCGGCGAGCGGCACCGTCCGCATCGATGGTCGGCCGGTGACGCTGACCTCGCCGGTCGAGGCCATCGCCCACGAGATCGGCTTCGTCACCGAGAACCGCAAGGAAGAAGGGCTGGTGCTGGCCCACTCCGTCGAGTGGAACATCTCGATGGCGGCGCTCGACCGCTTTGCCGCCCGGCTCGGCTTCTTGAACCGTCGCGACGAGCGGCGGGCGGCCAGCGGCGAGGTGGGGCGGCTCAGCATCAAGACCGCTTCGGTGGAGACGCCGGTCGGCGCCCTCAGCGGTGGCAACCAGCAGAAGGCGGTGCTGGCCAAGTGGCTGCTCACCCGGCCGCGCATTCTCATCCTCGACGAGCCGACGCGCGGCGTCGACGTCGGCGCCAAGTTCGAGATCTACAAGATCATCCGTCAGCTGGCGGCGGAGGGCACGGCCATCCTGCTCATCTCCTCCGAACTGCCCGAGGTGCTCGGGCTCAGCGACCGGCTGGCGGTCATGCACGAGGGGCGGCTCAGCGCCACGCTGGCCAAAGCCGACTTCACCCCCGCAACGGTCATGGTTCACGCGACAGGTATCACATCATGAGCGAGCCGAAAAACGCCAGTGCAGCCATGAAGCTGTTCAAGCAGTACGGCGGCATCTTCCTTTCCCTGATCATTCTCTGCGTCATCTTCTCGATCATGAACCCGCGGTTCATGACCGTCGCCAACTTCATGAACGTGCTGCAGCAGATCGCCGTCATCGCCATCGCCGCCTTCGGCATGACGTGGGTGATCCTGCTCGGCGAGATCGACCTGTCGATCGGCTCGATCATCGCCGTGGCCGGCATGGCCGGCGCCCAGGCGTTCCTGTTCGGCTTCGGCTTCTTGCCGGCGCTGGTGCTGACGGTGGCGGCCGGCGCCGTCATGGGGCTGATCAACGGCACGCTGACCGCCAAGTTCGGTCTGCCCTCGTTCATCGTCACCGTGGCCACCATGGGCATCTTCCGCGGTCTCGTCAGCCTGCCGACCAACGGCGCGCCGGCGATGATCGACAACGAGACGTGGATCTCGATCGGCACCGAAAGCTTCCTCGGCCTGCCGGTGATCATCTGGATCGTCTTCATCCTGTTCCTGTTCAACCACGTGCTGCTCAGCAAGACCAAGTTCGGTCGCCGCGCCTACCTGACGGGCGGCAACCGCGAGGCCGCCGTCTACTCGGGCATCAAGGTCGACCGGCTGAAGATCACCATCTTCATGATCTCCGGCATCATGGCGGCCATCTCCGGCATCCTGCTGTCCTCGCGCCTCTATTCGGCCCAGACCAACGCCGGCACCAGCTACGAGCTCGACGCCATCGCCTCGGCCGTGCTCGGCGGTACCAGCCTGGCCGGCGGCGTCGGCACCATGATCGGCACGCTGATCGGCGCCCTGATCATCGGCGTGATGAACAACGGCATGAACATGCTGTCCGTCCCCTATTTCTACCAGTTGATCGTCAAGGGCCTGGTGATCCTCCTCGCCGTCTGGCTCGACGTTCGCTCCAAGCAGGCCAAGAAATGATCCAGCCGTCCAAAGTCCTGACCATCGGCGAAGTGCTGGTGGAGATCGTTGCCACGACGCGCGGCGACGGCTTTCGCGAGGCGGTGCCGCTCGTCGGCCCGTTCCCGTCCGGCGCCCCGGCCATCTTCATCGATCAGGTCGGCAAGCTCGGGCAGGCGGCCGCCATCATCTCACGGGTTGGCGGCGACGACTTCGGCCACGTCAACCTCGAGCGCCTCAAGCGCGATGGCGTCGACGTCTCGGGCATCGAGGTCGATCCGCTCGGCACCACCGGCAGCGCCTTCGTGCGCTACCGCGATGACGGCAGCCGCGCCTTCGTCTTCAACATCCGCCACAGCGCCTGCGGCACCATCACGTTGACGCCGGCGGCACAGGCCGTGGTCGCCAGCGCCACCCACATGCACGTCATGGGCTCCTCGCTCTACGCCCCGAGCGTCGTCGAGGCGGTGCTGACGGCGACGCGCGCCATCAAGGCGCGCGGCGGCAGCGTGTCGTTCGATCCCAACCTCCGGGCCGAGATCCTCAACAGTCCCGGCATGCGCCAGGCGCTCGACACGGTGCTGGCCGAGACCGACATCTTCCTGCCGAGTGGGGAGGAACTGTTCCTGTTCTCGCCGGCCGCCGACGAGCGGGCAGCCGTTACCGCCCTGCTCAAGCGTGGCATCAAGGCCGTGGTGCTGAAGCGCGGCGCCGTCGGCGCCAGCTACTTCGACGCCGACCGCGAGATCAGCCTGCCCGGCTTCAAGGTGACGGAGGTCGATCCGACCGGCGCCGGCGACTGCTTCGGCGCAGCCTTCATCAGCTTCTGGCTGGGCGGGGCCGACGCCGAGACGGCGCTGCGCTACGCCAACGCCGCCGGTGCCCGGGCCGTGACGGCGTCCGGACCCATGGAGGGCGCCTCGACCCGGGCCGAGCTCGACGCCCTGATCGCCGCACAGACGAGGTAAGCAAGATGGCCGAGAACGTATTGCAAGACATCGCCGCCTGGCGGTCGCGCGCCGGCGCCAAAGGCATTCCGTCGATCTGTTCGGCGCACCCGCTGGTCATCGAGGCGGCCATGCGCCACGCCGACCGGCTCGGCCTGCCGGTGCTGATCGAGGCCACCTGCAACCAGGTCAACCAGGACGGCGGCTATACCGGCATGACGCCGGCCGACTTCCGCGACTTCGTCAAGGCCATCGCCGGCCGCGTCGGTTTTGCCTTCGATCGCGTCATCCTCGGCGGCGACCATCTCGGCCCCAACCCCTGGAAGAGCCTCAGCGCCGAGGCCGCCATGGCCAAGGCGCGGGTGATGATCGAGGCCTACGCCCGGGCCGGCTTCACCAAGCTGCACCTCGACACGTCGATGGGCTGCGCCGGCGAGCCGGTGGCGCTCGCCGATGCGGTGACGGCCGAGCGGGCGGCCAGTTTGGCGGCGGTGGCGGAAGCGGCGACGCGCCAGGCCCAGGTCAAGCCGGTGTACATCGTCGGCACGGAAGTGCCCATTCCCGGCGGCGCCCTCGAGGAGATCGAGGAACTGGCGGTGACGGCGCCGCAAGCCGCGGCCGAGACGGTGCGCGTCCATCGTGCCGCCTTCGCCGCAGCCGGTGTGGCGGCGGCCTTCGAGCGGGCGGTGGGGGCCGTGGTGCAGCCGGGCGTCGAGTTCGGCAATCACAACGTCGTCGCCTACGATCCGGCCAAGGCCAGCGGGCTCGCGGCCGTGCTGGGCGAGCTGCCCGGCTTCGTCTTCGAGGCCCATTCCACCGACTACCAGAGCCCGGCGGCGCTGAAGCGGCTGGTCACGGACGGCTTTGCCATCCTGAAGGTCGGGCCGGCGCTGACGTTCGCGGTGCGCGAGGCGCTCTACGGCCTCGATCTCATCGCCGAGGAGCTGTTCCCCGGCCGGCGCCGCGAGGGGCTGCGCGCCGCCTTCGAGCGCGTCATGCTGGCCCATCCCGACAATTGGGCCAAGTATTACGGCGGCAGCGCCGACGAGCAGCGGTTGCAGCGTCACTTCAGCTATTCCGACCGCATCCGCTACTATTGGCCGCAGCCCGACGTCGCCAGGGCGGCGGAAGAGCTGATGGCGCTCCTCGCCGACGTCAGCATCCACGAGACGCTGATCTCGCAGTACCTCGGCGCCTGCTACGAGGGGGTGCGCAGCGGCGCCATCCAACCGTCGGCGCACGAACTGGCGCTCGCCAAGGTCGACAAGGTCCTCGCCGACTATTACGCCGCCTGCCTCTGACAGACAGCGTTCCGCCGGAGGGGCCGACCTCCCCCCATCCCCTCCGGACCATGCCCCCGCCAGACTGGAAAGCCCGAGAACAGAAAAGCCAACGCTTTCCTGTGCTGGCGGGGTGTTGCCAGACGACCGCCGACGTCCGCGCCGGGCGGCCCACCGCCCCGGCGACAACGCCGGAAAACAGGACAGACCGGGATGGAAACGATCCACGACGACATCATCTTCACCCTCACCGACGCCCACGGCGGCGTCGAGCTTGCCGACTGGTCGGTGACCTCGGCGGCGCTGGGGCTCAGCGGCACGCCGTTCGAAATCGTCAAGCGGACGCTGGCGGGCGGGCGGCAGCAGGGCAGCGCGCTGCTCACCGTGCGGGCCGGGCGCCTCGCCGTAACGGTGATCCCGACGCGCGGCATGGGCATCTACAAGGCCAGCCTCGACGGCGTGGTGTTCGGCTGGGATTCGCCGGTTGACGAGGTGGTGCACCCGGCGTTCATGCGGCTCGGCGAGCGCGGCGGTCTCGGCTGGCTCGAAGGCTTCAACGAGCTGATGGTGCGCTGCGGCTACGAGTGGACCGGTCACCCCATGACCGATGGCGGCAAGGTCTATACGCTGCACGGCCGGGCCGGCAACACGCCGGCCTCGCACGTCGAAGTGCGGATCGACCGCCGGCCGCCGCACCGCATCGCCATACGCGGCGTCATCAAGGAGAAGGCGTTCAAGACGCTGGACTTCGAGACGGTGACCGAACTTACCGTCGTGCCGGGCGACACCGGCTTCTCGCTCGACGATCGCCTGCGCAATCGCGGCGACTACGCCTCGCCCTTTGAAGTGATCTACCACACCAACGTCGGTCGGCCGGTGCTGGGCGAGGGGGCACGCGTCGTCGGCCCATTCACCGACGTGGCGCCGTTCAACGACGCCGCCAAGCCGGGGCTGGCCAGCTGGGACCGCTACCTCGGCCCGACGCGCGATTTCGACGAGATGCTCTACGCCTGCCGACTGGCGGCCGGACCGGACGGCCGCACCGCGGTGGCGCTGGTCAACGCCGCCGCCACGCTAGGCTTTGCCGTTCACTATCACGTGGCGGAAATGCCGGCCTTCACGCTCTGGAAGAACACCGATACCGACAAGCAGGGCTACGTCACCGGCCTGGAGCCGGGATCGAACTATCCCTACCCGTTGCCGGTGGAACGGGCGGCCGGCCGGTTGCGGACGCTGGAAGCTGGCGGCGAGGCGCGCTTCCGCGTCGGCTTCGACCTTCTGACCGACGCGGCGGCGGTGAGCGCCTGCCTCGACCGCATCGCGGCGCTGACGCCCGAGGCGAGCGTGCGCCTGCATGAGACGACGGTCTATCGGCCGCCACTCGGGGGCTGACCGGCTCGACCCAGACGGCGGGCGACCCGCACGGGTTTGCCCGCCTCAGGCCGAACTGCGCAGCATGATCTCGGCATTGAGCAGCACGCGCTGGCCGGCGGGCTCGTCCTCGCCGTCCTCGGGACGGGCGTTGATGCGCGAGAACAGCAGTTCGACGGCGATGCGGCCGATCTCGTTGTAGTTCTGAGCCACCGTGGTCAGCGGCGGGCAGGTGTAGCGCGACAGCGGATGGTCGTCGTGGCCGGCAACGCGCAGGTCGCAATCCTCGCCATGGCCGACCTTGAGGCCGGACTGATAGGCGGCGGCCAGGACGCCGAAGGCGATGCGGTCGTTGGCGCAGAGCACGGTGCGGGTGGGAAAGCCGCCGTTCTGCAGCGCCCGCATGGCCTCGGTGAAGCCGAAGCGCTCGAAGTCCCACGACGTGTCGGACGAGGTGGCGACGTACTTCGGCTCGAGCTTCAGCTCGGCCATGGCCAGGCGGTAGGCCTCGCGGCGGTCGGCGGCGTTGTGGTTGACCGAGGGCATGCCGAAGAAGCAGGGGGTATCGCCCGATCGCGACAGGTAATCGACGATCAGCCGCACGCTCTGGCGGTTGTTGGTGCCGACGAAGGTGGAGTTCTGATCGGGCTGGGAGTCGACGTAGACCAGCGGGATGCTGTCGCCGAGACGGGCGAGCTTCTCGTGGTGCGACTGTACGCCCAGCGGAGCAATGACGGCGCCGGCGACGTTGAGCGCCTTGAACGTCTCGATGGCCCGCTCCTCAAGCTTGGGCTTGCCGTCGGAACTGAGGACGAAGGCAAGATAACCGGCTTCCTCGGCCAGGGTCTCGATGCGCCGGGTCAGCGCCATGTAGAAGACGTCGGTCGAGTTGGGAATGATGATGCCGAGGATGTTGGAGCGGCGGCGATTGAGGTTGACGGCGAACAGGTTGGGCCGGAAGCCGGATTCCTTCAGTGCCTTCTCGATGGCAAGGCGCGTCTGGCGGCGCACCGACGTCGGATCGTTGAAATAGCGGGAGACGGTCGGACGCGAAAAGCCGACGTAGTCGGAAAACTCTTCCATGGTCCGAATCGTGATGCTCAATTGATTCCCCACCGGTCCGTCGCCATCCAGTCTTGCCATACGCCGCTAGCTGTGGACGTTTTTTTCAGGGTTGAAAATGGCGTCCGGATGCGCCTTTCGATTACTACATTAATTGCAGTGCGCGTCAATATTATGTGTTTCACATGTAAAATATCATGCGAAAAATGCCTTGATTTTCAGCATCTTCGGATTGGCGGCGCTTGGGCGATCCGCAGGAAAGCCCGGTCGGCGTTGCCGCGCGGCAGCGGCGTCCGCGCGAAGCCGAGGGCGCGGCCGGGGCGGATACCGACCGGGCCGGCAGAGGACGGCGCGACAGGACGGTGCCCCAAAAAGGGATTTCGCGTTTGAGTTTGTTTTTTGATAACCTCAATACATTCTAATCACAGTCCATCGGGCGCGACGGCGCCAAGGTTGCGTGGTAGTGCGTTGGTAGTCGGAAAGGTGGCGGACATGCAGGCGCAAGCGAGAGGCCGCTTCAGGGCAGTCGCAGGTCTCCTCGCCGGCGCTGCCTCGGCCGTGCTGGTGCTGGCTGCCCCGGTCCAGGCTTTCGAACTGTTCGGTCACCGCTTCTTCGAGAAGGCGGCCGATCCGGACCTGTCGCCCGATGCCCAGCGCTACAGCGTGACCATCGACACCGTCGGCGGCGACGACAGCCTGCACGGCGCCATACTCGACGGTTCGGCGCTATGGTCGGGCCGCGACGACACGCCGCCGCCGTCGACGGCGGCCTTCCTCGCCCGCGTCAACGCCGAGTACGGCCGCATCATGGCTGCCCTCTATCGCGAGGGCCGCTATGGCGGGGCGGTGGACATCAAGGTGGATGGCCGCGATCCCGAAACCATCGCGCCGGACGCCCGGCTCGATCAGCCGGCCAAAGTGGCGATCCGCGTCACGCCCGGTCCACTGTTCCGCTTCGGCCAGGTCAACGTCGTCGGCGCACCGCCCGACGATCCGGCTACGGACCGCGATTTCAAGAAGACCACGCCGGCCGAGATCGGCCTCAAGGCCGGCGAGCCGGCCCGGGCCGGCGTCGTCACCGGTTCGGAAAAGCTGCTGGTCGACGCTTGGCGCAAGCTGGGCCATCCGCTCGCCACCATCCTCAAGCGCGACACCATTGCCCAGCACGACACCTCGACGCTCGACGTGACGATCACCGTCGATCCCGGTCCGGTGGCGACGCTGGGTCCGCTCGCCGTTACCGGCGCCACCCGCGTCGATCCGGCCTATGCCGCCTGGATGACCGGGCTGCAGCCGGGCACGCGCTACGATCCGGTGGCGCTCGACCGGGCGCAGAAAAACCTTCGGCGGCTGCAGGTGTTCTCGAGCCAGCGCATCGAGGAGGCCAAGACGCTGGGACCGAACGGCGAACTGCCGCTGACGCTGAACGTGGCCGAGCGGCCGCCGCGGGTGTTCGGCGGCGGCGTCACCTACGCCACCGAGGATGGTGCCGGCGTCGAGGCCTACTGGCAGCACCGCAACCTGTTCGGCCACGCCGAGCAGCTGCGGCTGTCCGGCGCGGTCAGCGGCGTCAACAGTGTCGACCCCACCGACTTCAACTACGACCTCGCCGCCACCTTCACGCGGCCGGGCGTCATTACGCCGTTCACTGACATCACGGCGCTGCTGGAAGCCTCGCGCGATACGCCCGACACCTACACCGAGACGGCGATCAAGGCCAAGGTGGCGCTGTCGCACGCCCTCACCGAGCAGCTGTCGGTGTCGGGCGGGCTCGCCGTCACCGCCTCGCGCGACGAGGATACCGACGGCACCGACGAGTTTCTGCTCGCCAGCCTGCCGTTCGGCCTCACCTACGACAGCCGCGACGACAAGAACGATCCTCACACCGGCTTCAACGCCCGCTTCAACCTCGAGCCGTTCTACGAGGCGAGCTTCGGCAACCTCGGTGTCATCACCGACGCGGCGGTAGCCGGCTACCTGCCGGTCGATCGTGAGGGCCGCTTCGTGCTGGCCGGTCGACTGGCTGGCGGCTCGATCCTCGGGGCATCGGTGAGCGAGATGCCCAACGGCCGGCTGTTCTACGCCGGTGGCGGCTCGTCGGTGCGCGGCTATGCCTTCCGCAGCCTCGGGCCGGAGGAGAACGGCGCGGTGGTCGGCGGTCTTTCCTATGTCGAAGCGTCGGTGGAGGCGCGTGCCAAGGTCACCGACAGCATCGGCGTCGTCGGCTTCGTCGATGCCGGCAATGCCTTCGCCTCGAGCTATCCCGATTTCGCCGATGGCGTGCGCCTCGCCGTCGGTGCCGGCGTGCGCTACTACACCGGCCTCGGGCCGGTGCGTCTCGACGTCGCCCTGCCGGTCAACCGCCGGTCAGGCGATTCCAGGTTCGGCCTCTACGTCGGCCTCGGCCAGAGCTTCTGAGGAGGCGGCAGCATGAAGATCAGAACCGTCGCCCTTGCCTTGGCCGCCCTCGCCGCCGTGCCGTTCGTGTTGACGCTGGCCGACGCCCAGGAGGACGACAGCGCCGACAAGTCGAGCTTCGTCCGCTTCGTCGAGAACACCATTTCGACGCCCGATCGCCGCATCGAGCTCGGGGCCATCGACGGGGCGCTGTCGTCCGACGTCAAGCTGGCCAGCATCACCATTTCCGACCGCGAAGGCGCCTGGCTGCGCATCGAGGGGGTGCATCTGGTCTGGAGCCGGCTGGCGCTGCTCAAGGGCAAGCTCGACGTCGACAGTCTCGATGCCGAGCGCATCGAGATGGTGCGCCAGCCGCTGCCGGCCGCAACGGTGGAGCCGGCGGCCAGCGAAGGCTTCAAGGTGCCGGAGCTGCCGGTGGCCGTGAAGATCGGTCGCCTGTCGGCCCCCGAAGTGGTGCTGGGGGCGCCGGTGCTGGGCGAAGAGACGCGCCTGGCTGTCACCGCCGCCGCCAGCCTCGCCGACGGATCGCTGGCCGCGGACCTTGCCGTCCGCCGTCAGGACGCCAAGGCCGGTGAGGTGACGCTGAAGGCCGCCTATGCCGCCGCGACCAAGCAGCTCGACATCGATCTCGCCGCGCAGGAGCCGGCCGGCGGCGTCATGGCACGCCTGCTCAAGCTGCCGGGCCAGCCGGCGGTGGGGCTGTCGCTCAAGGGAGCGGGGCCGCTCGACGCCTTCGCCGCCGATCTGCACCTCGCCACCGACGGTGTCGACCGACTGGCGGGCCGGACGACCATCGGCCGCGACGGCGATGGCTACCGTTTCGCTTCGCAGCTGTCGGGCGATCTCAAGCCGCTGGTGCCGCCCGACTACGCCCTCTATCTCGACGGCGCCAGCGCGCTCGATCTCGCCGGGCGCGTCGCCGACGCCGGACCGATCAATATCGACCGGTTGCAGCTGACGGCCCCGGTCTTGACGCTCAAGGGGGCGGCGGCGCTGGCCGCCGACGGCTTCCCGACGGCGATCAACGTCGATGGCCGGCTGGCCGGCCGCGATGGTGCCTTGCGCCTCGGCGCCCCCGACGCGGCGGCCAGTCTCGGCGAAGCCAGCCTGCATTTCGAATTCGGCGCCGACAATCGCTGGCAGCTCGAATTCACCGGGCAGAATCTTGCGACGCCGGCGATCCGGGCCGAGAGCCTGGCGCTGCGCGGCAGCGGGGTCGCCGCCGATCTCGCCGATGCTGCCAAGCGTCGCGTCGACTTCGCCCTGACCGGCGGGTCGCGCGGCCTTATTCTCAGCGACCCGGCCCTGGCCAAGGCGGTGGGCGGCGAGCTGGCGTTTACCGGTGCCGGGCGCTGGACCGCCGGGGCGCCGCTCACCATCGACGAACTCAAGCTGTCGACACCGACGGCCGCGGCCGCGTTCAGCGGCCAGGTGCAAGACGGTCGTATCGAGGGCAAGGAACGGCTGGTCGCCGCCTCGCTCGCCCCGTTCTCCGGGCTGGCCGGTCGGCCGCTCGACGGGGCGGTGGACGTGGCGGCGGCGGGAACGCTGACGCCGCTCACCGGCGCCTTCGATCTCAGCCTCGACGGCGCCTCGACCGGGCTCAGGACCGGTATCGCCAAGCTCGACGGTCTGACGAGCCCGGAAACGCGGCTGTCCGGGCGCGTCGTTCGCGACACCGGCGGTCTGACCATCCAGGCCTTCCGCCTCGGCAATCCGGTGCTGACGCTGACCGCCGACGGCCATCAGGGGCGGCAGGCGACCGACGTCGCGGCGACGCTGACGCTCGCCGACGTTGCCCATGTGACGCCCGAGGTCAAGGGAGCGCTGGCGGCGACGCTGGCCGTCAAGGGCAACGGCGGGCCGCTGGACATCGCGGCCCGTCTGGCCGGCGAACGCCTCGTCCTCAAGGGCAACAGCCTCGAAGGGCTCGGCGTCGATCTCGCCGGCCGGCTCGACGGCGGCGCCTTCGATGGTCGGATCAGCGGCAACGGCCGGCTCAAGGGCAAGCCCCTGACGCTCAAGGCGGCGTTGCAGAGCGGCGCCGACGGCGCCCGTCGGCTCGACGGGCTGGAACTGACCGTCGCCGACACCAGGGTGAGCGGCGACGTCGCCCAGGCGGCGGGCGGCCTGATGACCGGCCGGCTCGTCGCCACCTCGCCCGACCTGTCGGCGCTGGCGCCGCTGACGCTGGTCGACGTCGCCGGTCGGCTCGACGCCGACGTCCGGCTTACCGCTGACAAGGGGCGGCAGCAGGCGACGGCCGACGTCAAGGCGGTCAACCTGGCATTGGCCGGCAACCGCGTCGCGGCGGCCACGCTCAAGGCGACGGTCGCCGATCTCCTGGGAACGCCGAAGATCGACGGCAATTTCGACGTCAAGGGCGTCACCAGTCCGGCGGCCAGCGTCGCCAGCCTCAGCGGCACGGCCCATAGCGATGGCAGCGCCACCGCTTTCGACGTGCGGGCCGGCGGCATCGCCGCGCCACAACTGACGGCCGCCGGTCTCACCGGTTTCGACCTCACGGCGTCGGGCCGACTAGCCGACCGGACGGTGACGCTGGCCTCGGCCCGGCTGACCGGTCCGTCCGGCTTTGGCGCCGAGGCCAAAGGCAGCGTGCCGCTGGCCGGCAACGGGCTCGCCGTCGACGTCACCGCCGACCTGCCGCTGGTGCTGGCGCAGCGCTTCACCGCCGAGCGCGGCACCCGCCTCACGGGCAGCGCCAAGGCGGCGATCCGGGTGGGCGGCAGTCTGGCGGCCCCCGATCTGTCCGGCCGCGTCACGGTGGCCGGTGCCAGCGTCATCGATCCCCTGACCACCATGCGGCTCGACGCCGTCAACCTAGCGCTGACGCTCAAGGGCACCGACGTCCGCATCGAGACGGCAACGGCCAGTCTCAAGGGCGGTGGCAGTCTTTCGGCCGCGGGCAGCGTCGGCCTCGGCGGCAGCCAGCCGGTCGATCTGCGCCTCAGCGCCGTCAAGGCCCGCGTCACCGATGGCCAGATCGTCACCGCCGACGTCGGCGCCAGCCTGACGGTCTCCGGGTCGCTGTCGAGCGGCCTCGTGGTGGCTGGCAAGGTCGACATCGCGCGGGCCGAGATCACCGTGCCGGACGCCGGCGCCGCCGGTGGCGCGCTGCTCGACGTCAAGCACCGCGATGCGCCGGCCGCCGTCAACGCGACGCTGAAGCGCATCGACAAGGCGACGGGCGGCAAGCGCGGGGCGGCCGGCAGTGCGCTGCCGGTCAGCCTTGATGTCGTCGTCGAGGCGCCGCGGCAGCTGTTCGTGCGCGGTCGCGGCATCGATGCCGAACTCGGCGGCCGTCTGACGGTCAAGGGCGCGCTGGCCGACCTGAGGCCGGTGGGCAGCTTCAAGCTGATCCGCGGCCGCATCGTGGTCATCGGCCAGCGCATCAGCCTCGACGAGGGCACGGTGAGGCTGCAGGGCGACCTCAACCCCTACGTCTCGCTGTCGGCGACCAGCAAGTCCGACGCCATCGCCGTTACGGCCTCGGTGGTCGGTCTGGCCAGCGATCCGGCCATCGAGCTGACGTCGACGCCGGAGCTGCCGCAGGACGAGATCCTGGCCCGCTTCCTGTTCAAGCGCTCGGTCGGTGATCTGTCGGCACTGCAGATCGCCCAATTGGCCGAAGCGGTGACGCAGCTGGCCGGCGGCGGTCGCGGCAACGGCATCATCGACAGCCTGCGTGCTCATGTCGGCCTCGATGACCTCGACGTTACCACCGACAGCAAGGGCAACGCGGCGGTGAAGGCCGGGCGCTACGTTTCCGAGCGCGTCTATGTCGGCGTCACCGCCGGTGCCGCCGGCCAGAGCGGCGTGTCCAATCTCGACATCACCGACGACGTCAAGGCCAAGGCTGAGGCGACGCAGCAGCAGTCCAAGGTCGGCGTGTATTTCGAGAAGGAATATTGAGGTCGCTCAGGCTTCGAGGCGATCGCTGCGCACCCAGACGCTGACCGAGCGGGCGGCGACGGGGAAGGCGGCGCGACCGGCGGCGTCGAGGGTGACGACGTCGGGGCAATGGCCGAGCACGTCTTCGAAGCGGACGCCGGCGGCCTCGGCGCCGAGATCGGCGGTGACGCCGGCGGCCTCGCCGTTGCTGAGCACGACGACGCAGCCCGGCTGTTCGTCCGCGCCGGCGCGGACGAAGGCAATGCAGTTGGGGCTGTCGAAGAGGTCGGTCTGGGGGCCGTAGGCGAAGCGCTGGCGGGCGCGGATCAGCGCCGGCAGGCACTCGACGGCAGTGATATCGATCGTGTGCTCGCAGCCATCGGCGCCGGTGTCGCTATAGCTGGCGCCGTAGAGGTCGGGGTGGAAGACGCACGGCACGCCGTCGGCTCTGAGCAGGATGAGGGCGTAGGCGAGCGGCCGGAACCAGCTCTCGACCTCGGTTTCCAGCGCCTGCAGCGGCTGGGTGTCGTGGTTGGAGACCAGCGTCACCGCCCGCTCCGGCACGCTAGCCACCAGGGTGCCATCGAACAGCGTGCGCAGATCGAAGTCGGTGCCGCCCTTGGAGGCGCGGTGGAAGGCGTGGTGCAGCGCCACGTCGAACAGCATCAGCTGGTTGTCGACGCGGTCGAGATAGAGGCGCAACACGTCGACATCGGGGTGCCAGTATTCGGCGACGACGAACAGGTCGCAGCCGGCCTCCTCACGCATGCGGGCGATCCAGTCGCGGAAGAACCAGGCCGGAATGTGCTTGGCGGCGTCGAGCCGGAAGCCGTCGCAAGGCAGTTCGCCCATGAGCCAGCGGCCCCAATACATCAGTTCCTCGTAGACCGCCTTGTTGCGGAACTCGATGTCGGAGCCCATCAGGTAGTCGAAGTTGCCGAGCTCGGTGTCGACCTCGACGTTCCAGCCGTCGTCGCCGAAGTCGTTGACGAGCTTGAAGATGCCGGTCTCCTCGGGGTCTTCGAGGCGGTCGATCCCGGTAAAGCAGCGGGCGTCCCAGATGAACTCGGAGTAGCGGCCGCCGCGACCGGGAAAGGTGAAGCGGGTGTAGGCCTGCGCTTCGATGATCTCGGGATCGATCTCTGTCCGGTCCACGGGGTTGACGCGGCGGACCAGCACCGCCTCGCACTCGTCGGCGCCGATCTTGTGGTTGAACACCACGTCGTGGATGACGTTGAGGCCATGGGACCGGAGGGCGTGGGTCGCCGCTTCGAGGGCGGCGCGATCGCCGTACTTGCCGGCCACCGAGCCCTTCTGGTCGAACTCGCCGAGGTCGAACAGGTCATAGACGTCGTAACCGACCGAGCGGGCACCGAGCGCGCCCTTGCTGGCCGGCGGCAGCCAGACGTCGGTGATGCCCATGCCGGCGAGATCGGCGGCCGCGCCAGCCAGAGCCGGCCAGAGATAGCCGTCGCCGGGCAGATACCAATGAAAGGCTTGCAGCAGGGTCTTCTGGGCCATGTCGGTCCCCCGGTCCTTCGGAACGAAGCGTTCTGCGGTGGCGGGAATCATGCCGTATCCCTGGCCAAGAGACAGTTGTCTCGTTGGCTATTCGCTCAGTCTACGTGTAATTGTGGCAATTTGGAAGCGTTTCCACCTCATGGTGCCCGCTCACGGCTGGCGGGCCGGCGGTCCGGCGGAATGGTTGCCAGCGATTTGGGCTTGCGTAAAGTTACGTTATAACATTACATATCGCCAAGCCGCGACCGACGGTGTTCGCCGCACCCCCCGGTGGTCTCCCCGCCATGGCGGGACGCCGCCGGTCGTCGGCTCGAAGCAGAAGGACAAGAATTTCATGATCAAGACGCTACTCGGAGGCTTCGTCGCCGTATCGGCGCTGCTGGGCACCGTGGGTCTCGCCGAGGCCCGGACGCTCAAGGTGGTGGCCAGCATCGACATCCTCGCCGACGTCGTCCACAACGTCGGCGGCGACAAGATCGAAGTCTCGAGCATCGTTCCCTCGGGTGGCGATCCGCACGAGTTCGAACCGTCGCCGGCCGATGCCAAGGCGCTCGCCGACGCCGATCTGGTGTTCGTCAACGGTCTCGGGCTCGAAGGCTGGCTCGACCGGTTGATCGCCGCCTCCGGCTACAAGGGCCAGTCGGTGGTGGTGTCCGAGGGCATCGCCACGCGCAACATGGAGGAGGACGGCAAGACCGTCACCGATCCCCACGTCTGGAACGCCGCCGCCAACGTCGGCGTCTGGGTCGCCAACATCGAGGCGGCGCTGGCCAAGGCCGATCCGGAGGACGCTGCCAGCTTCAAGGCCAATGCCGAGGCCTACGGCAAGCAGGTGGCCGAGCTCGACAGCTATGCCAAGACCGCCTTCGCCGCCCTGCCCAAGGACAAGCGCAAGGTGCTGACCAGCCACGACGCCTTCGGCTACTTCGGCCGCGAATACGGCCTGACGTTCCTGTCGCCGGTCGGCCTGTCGACCGAGACCGAGGCTTCGGCCAGCGACGTCGCCAAACTGATCGGTCAGATCAAGGCCGAGCACGTCAAGGTGTACTTCTTCGAGAACTCCAACGATCCGCGCTTGGTGCGTCAGATCGCCAAAGCCACCGGTGCCGAGCCGGGCGGCGAACTCTATGTCGAGACGCTGTCGCCGCCCGACGGGCCGGCGTCGACCTATCTCAAGCTCTTCAAGTACAACGTCGATCAGGTCCTGGCCGGCCTTGCCAAGTGATGGACCGCGCCAGGGTTGGCGTGCCGTTCGGCCGCTGATCCGCCCGCCTGACAGTTGCCAGCGCCGCAGCCGCGTTCCCAGCGCGTCTGCGGCGTTCGTTCTTGTGAATGCACGATCAGATTGTACTGTTATGCCCGTTGAACCAATTGCCTTAAATCGATCAACGTGTCAGATTCTCATACATCGTACCGAGGTCCTTTGTGCGACGTCAGCACATCGTGCTAGCGAAACACGCCAGGGAGATTGACTCTTCGGGAATTATTTGAGCAGCCGCGGCGGCGGCGCCAGGAGTTGAATCAGTTGGAATCAGAACGCATTGTCCGCAAGCGTCTGTCGGACGAAGTTTCCGCTCGCCTGCGCAAGCTCATTCAGAGCGGTGAACTGAAAGCCGGCGACGAGATGCCGTCCGAGCGCGAGCTGATGGAGCGCTTCGGCGTCGGCCGTCCGGCGGTGCGCGAAGCGCTGTTCGCATTGGCCAACAAGGGCGTCATCGAGATTTCCCACGGCGAGCGGGCGCGGGTGCGCGAAATCACCGCCCAGTCGATCCTGAGCCAGGTCGACCTGCCGGCCAAGCTGATGCTGTCGGGCTCGTCGGAATCGCTCGAGCACCTCAAGAGCGCGCGCATCTTCTTCGAACGCGGACTGGTGCGTGTCGCCGCCAGCCGGGCCACGCCGGACGGCGTGGCCGAGCTGCGCCGTCTGCTGCAGGCGCAGCGCCAGAGCCTCGGCGACGCCGAAGGGTTCATCGCCGCCGACATGGCCTTCCACGTCGCCATTGCCGAGATGTCGGGCAACCCGATCTTCCCGGCCGTCAGCCGGGCCATGCTGGGCTGGCTGCAGGCCTATCACGCCGAGATGCTGATCTGGACCGGCCAGGAGACCTACACGCTCGAAGAGCACGCCGAGATCGCCGAGGCGATCGCCGCCGCCGATCCGGACCGGGCCGAACAGGCCATGACCGGGCATCTCGAACGGTCGCGGGCCCTCTACGCCCTCAAGAATCAGACGATGACGGCCGACTGATAGGGCTGCAGCTCCAGCGTATCGGACGACAGCGGCCGGACCGGCCGCCGACCGAGCGAGCGGACGCTGTCGAAGCGCCAGTCGCAGCGGATCGGCACGGCCTCCGGCGTCAGATTGGCGATCAGTGTCGTGGTGGGGCCGCCGAGACCCAGCACCAGGCCGGGGTGGTCGGCGGCGAGACGGTAGCACGGCTGGCCGGCCAGCGCTGCCAGGGCGGCGATGACCGCGGCGATCGGCCGCAACGCGCCGGCCGGAGCCGGTTCCCCCGGGCCGGCCACCAGCCCGAACGGCCCGGTCAGCGTCGACAGGGTCAACGCCTCCAGTCCGGCCGGCGCCACCGTTGCCGCGTAGGCCAGGGCCCAGGCGGCGCCGAATTCGCCGTTGTGGCGCGGATCGGCGTTGGCCATCGGCTGGCGGCCGCCGCCGGGGTTGTCCTTGGTGGCGGCGCCGTAGGGATTTTGACGCATGGCGATGGTCGAGGGGCCGATGCGGTAGGGCTTGTCGGGATAGATGGCCCGCACTGAACGGACGACGTCGGCCAGCGCCTCGAAGGTGCGCATCACCGACAGATCGTCGGCGGCGTGGACGATCGGGTTGGTGGTGTGGCTGATGTAATCGAGGCCCTCGGCCGGCACGCGCTTGCGGTTGATTTCGGTGAAATAGCTCATCATGCCGCCGCCGAGGCGTGCCGACGGGAAGGCGGCGCGGGCGGCGATGTAGACGTCGGCGAGCGGCGGGCAATCGGGCCAGCGGCTGCCGGGCGGCGTCGACTGGCGATCGACCGACGGACAGACGAACAGGCTGTCGGGGGCAAGGCCGGCGGCGCGGCAGTCGGCGGCCAGCGCCGCGAGCTCATCGGCGAACGGCTGCTGGCAGGGCAGGGCCAGTTCCAGCGTCAAGGGTCGACCGGCGGCGCGCTTGAGGCGGGCGTAGGCGGCAAGGTCATCGACGCCGTGGCCGGCGAGCGGGTCGAAATGGCCGATCAGCAGGCCGGCCGGCAGGGTGGCCAGAAGCGGCAGGGCGGCGGCGTCGCTGGCGGCGCACTCCGGCTGCAGGCCGATGCCGATGGTCGGCAGGGTGACGGCGGTGGACTGCCGTGCCAGCCGCAGTGCGGCGCTACGGATGACCGCCGGGGCGGCGGTCGCGGCCACGTCGAGCCGCAGGCTGACGCCCTGCTCGAACACTTCACCGGCGGCGAGACGGTAGGGCCAGGGTAAGGCCAGCGGCCGCACATAGGTCTTGTAGGAAGCATCGGTCCAGTTGCGCTGGTCTTCCATCTCGAAGACATCGCCGGCAAAGCGCGTCTCGACCGCGAGGCCGGGGGCGGCGCGGTGGGTGATGGCGCGGATGTCCTTGAAGGGCTGCCAAGGCTCGATGCGGTCGGGCCAGCGGCCGTGCTCCAGCGTGCCGTCGCTGTGCAGCACGTCGACCGGCTGGCCGACGATGCCGGCCAGCGGATGCAGCACGGTGAAGCCGGCGCGCGCCGTTTCGAAGTCGGCGTCGGCGCGGCAGCGGGCGACGAAATCCAGCCGGCCGTCGGCCCAACCCTCGATGCGCGTCGCCGCCGTCAGGCAGGCGCCGGTCGGGGCGGTGAACACGGCGGTGTAGGTCAGACGGAAATGGTCGTCGGCCTCGTCGATGACGAGGTCGGAAATGGCCGGGGCGCAGGTGCCCCAGTCGCGATCGCGTACCAGGAAGGCGATGGCGCGCAGCACTTCGTGGCCGAGATAGCGGATGGTGGCGAGATTGCCGTCCTTGAGCGTCGCCTCAAGGGCGCCGGCGCCGAGGCGTCGGCCCTGATCTTCTCGCGACAGGGTGCCAAAGAGCGCGAAGTGCTCGGTATCGGTCAGCATGGCTTCCTCACAGATCGCATCGCCGGCGCGCGGCGGCGCCGGGGATGCCGTTCCCGCAACGGCCGGGGGCCGGCTCAGCCGGGCGTGCAGCCGTTGGTGAACAGGTAGACGGCGTAGAGCGACGTCGTGGCGCAGATGAACAGGCGGTTGCGCAGCGGGCCGCCGAAGGTGACGTTGCCGACGATCTCGGGGATGCGGATCTTGCCGATCAGCGTGCCATCGGGGTCGTAGCAATGTACGCCGTCGCTGGCGCTGCACCAGAGCCGGCCCTGGCGGTCGACGCGGAAGCCGTCGTGCAGGCCGGCGGTGCTGGTGGCGAACACCGCGCCGCCGCTCAACCGGCCGCCGTCGCCGACGGCGAAGCGGCGGATGTGGGCCGGGCCGCCGGCCAGGTGCGAGGCGCCGGTGTCGGCGACGTACAGCCAGCGCTCGTCGGGCGAGAAAGCGAGGCCGTTGGGCTGGACGAAGTCGTCGGCCACGCGGTCGACGCGGCCGGTGGCGGCGTCGATGCGGTAGAGGTGGTTGCCGTCCTGCTCGACCGCCTGCACGCCGCCCTCGTAGTCGGTGATGATGCCGTAGACGGGGTCGCTGAACCAGATGGAGCCGTCGGTGGCGACCACCAGATCATTGGGCGAATTCAGGCGTTTGCCGGCGAAGCGATCGGCCAGCACCGCAACGGAGCCGTCGAACTCGGTGCGCGTCAGCCGGCGGGTCTGGTGCTCGCAGCTGACGAGGCGGCCCTGGCGGTCGACGGTGTTGCCGTTGCTGAAGTTCGATGGCTGGCGGAACACCGACACCGAGCCGTCGGTTTCGTCCCAGCGCAGCATGCGGTTGTTGGGAATGTCGGACCAGACGAGATAGCGGCCGGCGGCGAACCAGGCCGGCCCCTCGCACCAGCGGGCGCCGCTCCACAGCCGTTCGACGTGGATGTGCGGCGCGAACAGGGCCGCGAAACGGCCGTCGAGCACCTCGAAGCCGGTGCCTTCCAAGGTAGCGAACATCAATTCCTCCCGAATTTCCTCCGTGCCGACGTCTCCTCCAAAAAAACGCCGGGATCAAGGGTCGCTCGCTTGCTTTATTGGTATACTGGTATAACATGATACTGAGGCGACGTCCACAGGAGGAGACCCGCCTTATCACATAATCATCGGTGGAGGAGACACCCATGAAACTGGCACTTGCGGCCATTCTTGCCGGCGCCACGCTCGGCATGTGCGTTACGCTTCCCGTACAGGCTTCGCCGGCGAAGCCCGTCATCGCTCTTTCCAACGCTTTCTACGGCAATTCCTGGCGTCACCAGATGGTCGAGTCCTTCGAGGCGGCGGCCAAGTCGGCCAAAGACCAGGGCAAGATCGCCGACTACATCGTCATGAACGGCGACGGTTCGGTCGCCCAGCAGAGCAGCCAGATCGGTGAGCTTATCCTCAAGGGCGTCGACGTGCTGCTGGTCGATGCCGCCTCGGAAACCGCTATCAACGGCGTCATCGAGAAGGCCTGCAAGGCCGGCATCACCGTCATCTCGTTCGACTCGATCGCCTCGGCGCCGTGCAATTATCAGCTGAACTTCGACTTCAAGGGCTACAAGGCACTGCAGGCCGAGGCCGTGTTCAAGAAGATCGGCTACAAGGGCAACATCATTCAGGTGCGCGGCGTCAAGGGGTCGGCCCCCGACAACGACATGTACAACGCCCAGAAGTCGGTGATCGACAAGTATCCCGACATCAAGGTCGTCGCCACCGTCTACGGCCAGTGCACCGCCTCGGTGGCCCAGTCGGCCATCGCCAACGTGCTGCCCAGCCTGCCGCACATCGACGCCGTGCTCGGCCAGGGTCCCGATGATGTCGGCATCGTCCAGGCCTTCGTGCAGTACGCCGGCGAATACGTCGACCACATGCCGGTGATCGAAGGCGGTGGCGGCACCGATTTCGTGCGCTGGTGGGCGGCCGAGAACAAGAAGAACGGCTACCAGACGGTGTCGATGAACACCACGCCGGGCATCTCCGGCGCGGCCTTCTGGCTTGGCGTCGCCCTGCTCAACGGCGAAAAGGCGCCCAAGAAGATGATCATGCCCGTGGCTACCGTCGATGCCGACAACCTCGACGAATACGGCGCGTTGCCGGCCGGCCAGATCATCAGCCCGACCTATTCGCCGGAATGGGTGAAGGCCAATCTCCTCGAGAAATAAGCCCTAGAGCAGCCGCCGATCAGGTTGCAACAACCTGATCGACAAGCGGCTGCTCAAACCTTTGACTCTGGAGCGGCTTCTTATCGACCTGACTAAACCGTCAGGTCGGAAAGCGCTCCGGGGCCGACACGCGAGGCTGAAACCGCGGCGCCGACCGTTCGTCCTCCCGGGCGGACGGTCGGATGGCCGCCGGGGAGCAGGTAGCCATGGCCATGACACAGCAATTGACGGTCGCAGGACCGGACTTGGAGCGTCCCGCTGAGGGCGTCGCGGCGGCGAACGTCCTGACGATGCGGGGGATCATCAAACGTTTCGGCACGACGCTGGCCAACGCCGGCATCGATCTCGAAGTCCGCGCCGGCAGCGTCGTCGGTCTGGTCGGCGGCAACGGTGCCGGCAAGTCGACGCTGATGCGCGTTCTCTGCGGCGGCACCACTCCGGACAGCGGCCAGATCGTCGTCGGCGGCGCCGACATCGACAACGGCCACTACGGGCCGTCGGAGGCTCAGCGCCACGGCATCCGCATGGTGCATCAGGAACTGTCGCTGTGCGGCAACCTGTCCGTGGCCGAAAACTTCTATCTCGAGGCGCCCGATGGCACTGGCCTGGCGCCCAACTGGCGCGAAGCCCACCGCCGGCGAGCCCGCGCCGCCCTCGACGCGGTGTTCCCGGCCTCGGGCATCGACATCGACGCCAAGGTCGGCCATCTCACCATCGGCGAACGGCAGATGGTGGAGATCGCCCGCGCCGCCGCCAACGCCGACCTCCGGATCATCGTCCTCGACGAGCCGACGTCCTCGCTCGATCAGGAGCGGTCGCACCAGCTGCGCGAGTTCATCCGCGCCAAATCGGCCGGCGGCACCGCCTTCATCTTCATCAGCCACAAGCTGCAGGAAGTCATCGACATCGCCACCGACATCGTCGTCATGCGCAACGGCGGCGTCGTCTGGCACGGCGAGGCCTGCAACGCCTCGATCGCCCGGCTGGTTCAGCTGATGGGCGGCTCGGTCGACGCGCTCAAGGCGCATGGCAAACAGTCGTCGGCCGGTCAGCGCCAGGTCGTCGCCCGCATCTCCGGCCCGTTCACCGCCCGGCTTGGCCATGACATCGAGATCGGCAAGGGCGAGATCGTCGGCCTGGCCGGCCTCGAGGGCAGCGGCCAGAAGGAGCTGCTGCACGCCCTGTTCGACCCGAAGCGGGCCGGCGGCGGCATCGACCGCCAGGGCACCGCCGCCTTCATCGCCGGCGATCGCGCCAAGGAAGGTGTGTTCTCGCTCTGGAGCGTGCTCGACACCATGAGCATCGGCCGCATCGCCCGCCGGGCGCCGCTGGCCTTCGTCTCCGACCGGGTCGAACAGGCGGCGGCGCGCCAGCCGGCGGCGCAGTTGCGCCTCGACGAGGGGCGCTTCCAGTCATCCATCCTCGAACTGTCCGGTGGCAACCAGCAGAAGGCGCTGGTGGCTCGGGCTCTGCTCGCCGACAGCCCCATCCTGCTGCTTGACGATCCGACGCGCGGCGTCGATATCGCCACCAAGCAGGACTTCTATCGCCTGTGCGACGACATCGCCGGTGCCGGCAAGGCGCTGGTCTGGCTGTCGACCGAAGACGCCGAACTGCTGACCGCCGACCGGGTGCTGGTGTTTTCCGGCGGCCGCATCGTCGAGGAGTTGCGCGGCAAGGAGATCACCGAGGAGGCCATCGTCGCCGCCTCGTTCTCCGAGACGGCGCAGGCCGCCGCTCGCGAAGCCGGCGACGGCGTCAGCGGCAGCAGCCGCTTGGCCCGTCTGGCCATGACCTCGGCCCCGTTCGTCGGGCTGGCGCTGGTGCTCGGCATCATGATGGGCGTCAACCCCAAGGTCGCCTCGGTGTTCGGTCTCGACCTGCTGCTGATGCCGGCGCTGTCGCTGGTGCTGGTGGCCATGGCGCAGATGTTCGTCATCGGCGGCAGCGAGATCGATCTCGGCGCCGGCGCCTTCGCCGGTCTGGTCAGCGTGCTGAGCGCGACGCTGCTCTACGACAACCCGCCGGTCGGGCTCGCCGCCATCCTGGCCGCCGTCATCGTCTACGCCCTGCTCGGGGCGCTGATCCAGGCGCGGCGGATTCCGGCCATCGTCGTCACGCTGGGCGCTTCGTTCATCTGGATCGGCATCGGCTACTCGCTGCAGCCGACGCCAGGGGGCACCAGCCCGGAGTGGCTGTCGGCGCTGGTCGGCTGGTCGATCGAGGGCTTGCCGACGTCGGTGATCCTCATCGGCCTGGTCGGCGCCGCGGCGGCGCTGATCGACTGGATGCCGCTCGGCGTCGTGCTGCGCGGCTTCGGCAACAACCCGGCGGCCATGGCGCGTTCGGGCTGGGGCACGGTGCGCCACGCCTTCATCCGCTACGGCCTGGCGGCGCTGTTCGCCGCCGCCGCCGGCCTGTCGCTGACGGCCATCAACACGGCGAGCGACATCAACTCGGGCAACTCCTACACCATGCTGTCGGTGGCAGCGGTGGTGATGGGCGGTTCGAGCCTGATCGGCGGCTACATCTCGCCGGCCGGCGTCGTCGCCGGCGCCGTGACGCTGTCGCTGATCGGCGCCCTGCTCGGCGTGCTCGGCGTCAGTTCCGATTTCAACGCGGCCACGCAAGGCCTGGTGCTCATCGCCCTGCTGACGATGCGTTCGCTGATGGCCGACCGGAGGGATGCACAATGAACCGGCGTTTCGACTTTGCCGTTTGGGCGCAAAAGAACCCGTGGTCGTGGTCGGCCATCGCCGTGCTGCTGGTGTGGCTGATCCTGTCGGTGGTGACGAGCCGCTTCTCGATCGCCAGCCTGTCGGGCATCGTGCTGTCGGCCTCCTTCCTCACCGTCATCGGCATCGGCCAGATGCTGGTGGTGGCCACCGGCCGGGGCAACATCGATCTGTCGATCCCCTCGGTGCTGACGCTCAACGCCTATCTGGCGCTGATCGTCATCCACGGCGACGACGGCAATCTGGCTCTTGGGCTTGGGCTGGCGCTGGTGCTGGCGCTGGCCATTGGGGCCGTCAACGCCGCGCTGGTGGTGCTGCTGCGCATTCCGGCGATCATCGCCACGCTGGCCACCGGCTACGTGCTGGCGACGGCGACGCTGATGGCCAACCGGGCCATTCCCGGCTTCATGGTCAGCCCGACGCTGAAGTACGTCGCCAGCTCCCGCCTCGGCGGCCTGCCGGTGATGACCATCGTGGCACTGGTGGTGGTGGCCATCGCCGCCTATGTGCTGCGCTACACCGCCTATGGCCGCAAGCTGTCGGCGGTCGGCCAGAGCCGCGACGCCGCCCGGCTGACCGGCATCCACTGTGGCCGTATCGTCACGTCGGCCTTCCTCATCTCGTCGGTGCTGGCCGCCTGCACCGGCCTGCTGCTCGGCGCCTACATCAACGGCGCCTTCCTGGAGATGGGGCAAGCGTACCTGCTGCAGTCGATCGCGGCGGTGGTGCTGGGCGGTACGCCGATCTTCGGCGGCGCCGCCACGGCGCTCGGCACCTTCTTCGCCTCGATCCTGCTGATCCTGATCGTCTCGACCATGCAGGTGATGGGCCTGCCGCCGGGCACGCAGGACATGGTGCAGGGCGTGGTGGTGATCCTGGTGCTGGCGTTGGCCGGTCGCAAGGCGGGCCTGGTGCGGCTGCCGAAGGTGCGGCGGGCCAAGGCCGAGACCGGCTGAGAGGGCCAAGCGAACGGGCCGGCCGAGACGATCGGCCGGCCCGGTTTCAAGCCGACGCCGGCACGGCGTAGAGGGCGGCGGTGCGCGTCAGATGACCGATCATCGCCTTTTCGGCGGCGTCGGCATCGCGCCGCTCGATGTGGTGCAGGATGGCTTCGTGCTCGTCGAGGGTGCGCGCTTCCTGGCTGACCCAGACGAGCAGATCGGTGTGATAGGCCTTGAGCCAGCCGAGCATCGCCCCCGAGACGCTCTCGAAGATGGGATTGCCGGAAATGGCGGCGATGGCGGTGTGGAACTCGGTATCGGCCGAGATGAACACGTCGGTATCGCCGAGATGGGTGCGCTGGCGCGCCACCACCGCCCGCAGGCGGTCGAGATGGGCGTCGGTGGCCCGCAACGCCGCTTCGCGCACCATGCCGCGCTCGAAGAACAGGCGCGCTTCCTTGAGGTGATCGAGCGAGGCGGGCGAGGCGGCGAACAGCAGATGCACGGTGTTGTCCATCTGGCGGATGATCGATTGGGCGGTGACCTGGCACACCCGCGAGCGCTCGCCGCGCACCGTGACAATGAGGCCGAGGCTGCTCAGGGTCTGCAGCGCCTCGCGGATGGTCGGCCGGCCGACCTGATAGCGCTCCATCAACTCGCGTTCGGACGGCAGCGGTTCGCCCGGTCGCAACTGGCCGCTGGTGATCATCGCCTTGAGGCGGTCGGTGACCTCGTCGGACAGCTTGCGGCGGACGATGGGGAGCGTGTCGAGTTGCATGAGACCTGTCTTCCTGCCGTTGCCTGAAATGCCCAGTCGGCGGCGCTGCGGTGTCGGTCGGCGGCGGCGAAAGTCGCAGTCGCCTGCATGGCTAGCCGAGTCGCGCCGCCGCATCCATACGCATGATCATATATGATATTGTGACTTGATGATATCAGCCTAGTATGAGATCATACCAGTTAGTTGGGGCGACGCGCCCCGGCCAAGGGAGAATGAAGGAAATGACCAAGATCGCCTTGTTCGGCGCTGGCGGAAAAATGGGTTACCGCCTGGCCCGGAACCTGCGGAACTCCGACTATGAGGTGTTGCACGTCGAGCCGTCGCCGGCCGGCCGCGAACGGGTCAAGAATGATTTCGGCATCGACTGCGTCGATCAGGACGTGGCGCTCGCCAGTGCCGACGTCGTTGTCCTGGCCACGCCGGACACGCTGATCGGCAAGATTTCGCATCAGATCGCGCCGTCGATGAAGCCGGGCACGATGCTGATCATCCTCGACGCCGCCGCTCCGTTCGCCGGCCATCTGCCCGACCGCAAGGATCTCACCTATTTCATCACCCATCCCTGCCACCCGATCATCTTCGCCGATGAGCCGCGGGAAGAGGTGATCAAGGACCATTTCGGCGGCATCGCCGCCCGCCAGAGCATCGTCAACGCGCTGATGCAGGGTCCGGAAGAGCACTATGCCCTCGGCGAAGCCATCGCCCGCACCATCTGGGCGCCGATTCTGCGCTCGCACCGGGTGACGGTCGAACAGATGGCCCTCTTGGAGCCGGGTCTGTCGGAGACCATCGGCGCCACGCTGGTCGCCGTCATGAAGGAGGCCATGGATGAAGTGGTGGCGCGCGGCAAGCTCGACCCGGTCATCGCCCGCGACTTCCTGCTCGGTCACCTCAACATCCTGATGGCCGTGACGTTCAACGAAATTCCCGGCGCCTTCTCGGATGCCTGCAACAAGGCCATCCAGTTCGGCAAGCCGGCGCTGATGCGCGAGGACTGGAAGCACGTGTTCGAGCCGGCGGAGATCGCCGCCAGCATCCAGCGCATCACCTGAGCCAAAGGGTCACGGCCGCCTTGGGGAGAGGGCAGCCTGCGACCGTCGAGACAACTGCCGACCGGTGGCGTGCCTGACAGGGCCGTCCCGGTCGGCGGATCCAAACTGCGGAGGAAACCCAAATGACTACCGTAGCGACGGCGGACATCGAAACGTCCGCCATCCGAAAGGTCTGCCTGCGACTCGTGCCGTTCGTCGGGCTGATGTTCTTCATCAACTATCTCGATCGCACGGCCATCTCGTTCGCCGGCCCCAACGGCCTTACCGCCGATCTCGGCATGACGGCGGCCCAGTTCGGCTTTGCCTCCGGCGTGTTCTTCGCCGGCTACATCGTGCTGGAGATCCCCAGCAATCTCGCCCTGCACAAGTTCGGCGCCCGCCTGTGGCTGTCGCGCATCATGATCTCCTGGGGCATCGTGGCGGCGCTGTTCGCCTGGGTGTCGTCAATCCAGGGGCTGTACTGGCTGCGCTTCCTGCTCGGCGTCGCCGAGGCCGGCTTCTTCCCTGGCGCCATCCTGTTCCTGAGCCAGTGGGTGCCGGGCAAGCATCGCAGCGCCGTCCTGGCCCTGTTCTACGTCTTCCAGCCGCTGACCACGGTGATCGGTGCGCCTGTCGCCTCGCTGCTGCTGATGGCCCACGGCGCCTTCGACATCGCCGGCTGGCGCATCATGTTCCTCGGCGTCGCCATTCCGGCCGTGCTGATCGGCATCGTCGCCCTGTTCTATCTCGCCGACAGTCCGGCCCACGCCAAGTGGCTGACCAAGGACGAGCGCGACTGGCTGACCAATGCCCTGGCGCTCGAGAACGCCAACAAGGGCGCGGCCCGACATGCCAGCCCGCTGGGCGCGCTGGCCTCCGGCCGGGTGTGGCTGCTGTGCCTGGTCTACTTCGGCTTCGTCTATGGCCTCTATGCCCTGGCCTTCTTCCTGCCGACCATCATCGGCGGCTTCGAGACGCAGTTCGGCATCAAGTTCGGCCTGTTCGAGAAGGGGCTGGTCACGGCCATCCCGTACCTGCCGGCCGCCATCGTGCTCTACTTCTGGAGCGCCGACGCCAGCCGTCGCGGCGTCCGGGCCTGGCATGTGGGCATCCCGGCCATCGTCGGCGGTATCTCGGTGCCGCTCGCTCTCTACATGAGCTCGCCGGTCACCGCCGTGATCATGATCACGCTCACCGCCTGCTCGATCTTCGCGGCGCTGCCCAACTTCTGGGCCGTTCCGTCCCGCTTCCTGTCGGGAGCGGCGGCCGCCGCCGGCATCGCGCTGATCAACACGGTCGGCAACGTCGCCGGGTTCAGCGCGCCGTACATCACCGGCATGGTCAAGGACTGGAGCGGTTCCTATCAGGTGCCGATGTACATCGTCGGCGCGCTGATGCTGCTGTCGGGCGTCGTCATCTTCTCGATCTTCGGCCTGTTCCGGCCCGAGACCAGCGACAAGTCCGTTCCCAACGCCGCCGCGGCCCTCGAATGAGCCGGCTCGCCTGACACCGCACGGCTCCGGCTCGCCTCCCGAGCCGGAGCCTCCCTCCGGAGAAATTTCATGAACAGCCATGATCCCAAGGGCAATGTCGCTTACCTCAAGCGCATCGCCGCCGAACTGCGCAAGAGCACTCTCACCCTGGTCCATCTGGCCGGCGATGGCCATCCCGGCCCGGCCCTGTCGATCGCCGACCTGATCACCGTCCTCTATTTCGACGAAATGCGTCTCGACCCGAAGAATCCCAAGTGGGAGGACCGCGACCGGCTGCTGCTGTCCAAGGGGCATGCCTGTTCGGTGCTGTACGCGGCGCTGGCCAAGCGCGGCTACTTCTCCGAGGACCTGCTGCCGTCGTTCCGCTCGCTCGGCTCGATCCTGCAGGGCCACCCGGTGATGGACAAGATCCCCGGCGTCGACATGACCACCGGCACGCTCGGTCACGGTCTGTCGGTCGGTGCCGGCATGGCGGCGGCCTCGCGCCTGTCGGGCAAGAACTTCCGCGTCTACGTCATCCTCGGCGACGGCGAGATCAACGAAGGCATCATCTGGGAAGGCGCCCAGGTCGCCCCCAACCTCGGCCTGGCCAATCTCACCGCCTTCCTCGACCTCAACGGCTTCCAGTCGGGCGGTACGACGGCGGAGGTCTCCGGCATCGACAAGGTGGCGGTGGCCGACAAGTTCCGCGCCTTCGGCTGGAACACCATCGACATCGACGGCCACGACTACGGCGACATCCTGTCGTCGATCGCCGCCGCCAAGGCCGAAACCAAGCGGCCGACGCTGATCGTCGCCCATACCATCAAGGGCAAGGGCGTGCCGTTCATGGAAAACAACAACGCCTGGCACAAGGGCGTTCCCACCAAGGAACAACTGGCCGAGGCCATCAAGGCCCTGGAGGAAGCATGAGCACCAATTCTATCGCCAGCACCCGCGAGGCGGCGGCCGACGCCATCCTCGAGGCCGCGCTCAAGGACCCGAAGGTGGTGTTCGTCAGCGCCGATTCCGTCAAGGCGGCCCGGGCCACCAAGATCGCCGCCACCATTCCCGAACGGCTGTTCGAAGTCGGCATCGCCGAGCAGACGGCGGTGGCCTTCGCCGCCGGTCTCGCCAGCTGCGGCTACAAGCCGTTCGTCATGACCTACGCCAACTTCATCACCATGCGGGCCTGCGAGCAGGTGCGCAACTACACCGGCTACACCCACCTCGGCGTCAAGATGATCGGCCTCAACGGCGGCGTCCACGGCGGCGAGCGCGAGGGCGTCACCCATCAGTCGATCGAGGATCTGGCCATCCTCAGGGCCGTCCCCGGCATGGACATCGTCGTGCCGGCCGATCCCGGCCAGACCCGCAAGGCGACGCTGGCTCTGCTCGAGCGGCCCGGTCCGGGCTACATCCGCGTCGGCTGCGGTCGCGAGCCGGTGCTGTTTGCCGACGACGAACCGTTCGTCTTCGACAAGGTGCACGTGGCGGCCGACAAGGGCACCGCTGCCGTGGTGTTCGCCGCCGGTCCGGTGCTGCGCAACGTGCTGGCAGCGGCCGAGGCGCTGGCCAAGGACGGCATCGGCATCACTGTCGTCGATCTGCACACGCTGAAGCCGCTCGACAGCGCCGGCGTGGCGGCGCTGATCGCCGCCTGCGGTGCCGTGGTCACGGTCGAGGATCACAACATCATCGGCGGTCTTGGCAGCGCCGTCGCCGAGGTGATGGCCGAGAACGGTCTCGGCAAGAAGCTGGTCCGGCTCGGCCTGCAGGACGAGTTCGGCGTGTCCGGCGAGGGCAACGCGCTGCTTGACCACTTCGGCATGTCGGCCGACAACATCGCCGCCACCGTCAGGCGGCTGGTCGCCGGCCGCTCGGCCTGAGGGCCAGGCGACTGCTCCGATATCGACGGGGTGGCCGGTTGGCCGCCCCGCTCCGCCTTCCTTACCGACCTGCGGCCGACGCGGGTCAGATGTCTGCGCCTGTCTGGAGACCGCCGATGCGCAAAATCGTATTCCTCGACCGCGACACCATCGCGCCGCGGATCGTGCTCAAGAAGCCGAATTTCCCCCACGAACTGACGGCCTATCCGACGACGCGGCCCGATCAGGTGCTCGAACGCCTCGCCGGCGCCGAGATCGCCATCATCAACAAGGTGCGCCTCACCGCCGAGTTGCTGGCCCATCTGCCCGCTCTCAAGCTGATTGCCGTCGCCGCCACCGGCACCGACTGCGTCGACAAGACCTATTGCCAGCAGCACGGCATCGCCGTCAGCAACATCCGCGGCTATTCGGGCATGACGGTGCCCGAGCACACCTTCGCGCTGATCCTGGCGCTGCGTCGGTCGATCGTGCCGTTCCGCGAGGACGTGCTGGCCGGCGAATGGCAGAAGTCGGGTCAGTTCTGCTTCTTCAACCATCCGATCAACGACCTTGGCGGCGCCCGCCTCGGCATCATCGGCGAAGGTTTCCTCGGCCAGCGCGTCGCCGAGATCGCCAAGGTGTTCGGCATGAAGACGGCCTTCGCCGCCCACAAGGGCAGCACCGGCCTCGGCCCGCTCTATACGCCGTGGGAAGAGGTGCTGGAGACGTCGGACATCATCACCATTCATTGTCCGCTGACGCCGGCGACGGCCAACATGATCGCCATGCCGGAGTTCCGCCGCATGCGGCGCCAGCCGCTGCTGATCAACACGGCGCGCGGCGGCCTCGTCGACGAGACGGCGCTCGAACAGGCGCTGGAAGAAGGGCTGATCGCCGGTGCCGGCTTCGACGTCACCACGCCCGAGCCGCCGCCGGCCGACGGGCCGCTGATGCGCATCGCCCGTCGCCGCAACGTCATCGTCACGCCGCACGTCGCCTGGGCCAGTGACGAAGCGCAACAGACGCTGGCCGACCAGCTGATCGACAACATCGACAACTTCGTCGCCGGCCACCCGACCAATCTGGTCGAGGGCGCCTTCTGAGCGGCCGACGAAGCCTGGAACAAGATGTCGCACGGCGGCCGCTGCCGCGCGACAGCTCCTCGCGAGGGAACGCGGCCTTCTCCCCGAATCCCTCGCGAGGCTTGCCTTGCCATCGTCGACGCCGGCAGTCGCTTGCCGCCACGGCCAGACGATCGATAGACTGAGCGGGTGCTCGACATGACGCCCGCCCGCCGGCCCGGTTCTCCTCGTCAAGGGGACGGTCCGGCCACTGGCGCGCCCGAGCGCCAAGCCGCCGGGCGTGCCGTTTTCCTTCCGGGAGTTGACATGATGAGCCTCGACGTCGAAGCCCTGTTGCGCCGCATGTTCGACGCAGCCATCGCTGCAGCGCTACCGTCGGTGTGCCTGCCGCCCTGCCTGCCGGTCGCGCCGCGCGGCCGCACCATCGTCATCGGCGCCGGCAAGGCCTCGGCGGCCATGGCCGCGGTGCTGGAGCAGCACGTCGCCTGGCCGATCGAGGGGCTGGTGGTGACGCGCTACGGCTATGCCGTGCCGTGCCAGCGCATCGAGATCGTCGAGGCCGCCCATCCGGTGCCGGACGCCGCCGGCGCGGCGGCGGCGCGGCGGATGCTCGATCTCGTCAGCGGTCTGACGGCCGACGATCTGGTCATCGCCCTGATCTCCGGCGGCGGTTCGGCGCTGACGGCGCTGCCGCTCGACGGTCTGACGCTGGCCGACAAGCAGGCGGTCAACCGGGCACTGCTGGCGTCTGGCGCCACCATCACCGAAATGAACACCGTGCGCCGCCACCTGTCGGCGATCAAGGGCGGCCGGCTCGCCGCCGCCTGCCATCCGGCCCGCGTCGTGTCGCTGCTGATGTCGGACGTGCCCGGCGATGATCCGACGGTCATTGCCTCCGGCCCGACGGTTGGCGATCCCACCACCTGCGCCGACGCGCTCGACATTCTGCGCCGCTACGGTATCGACGTGTCGCCGGCGGTGCGGGCGGCGCTGGAGAGCGGCCGTGGCGAGTCGGTCAAGCCGGACGACCGGCGCCTGGCCGGCATCGACACGCGCATGATCGTTACGCCGCAGATGGCGCTGGAAGCGGCGGCGGCGACGGCCCGTGCCGCCGGCATCGACGCGCATATTCTTGGCGACGCCATCGAGGGCGAGGCGCGCGATGTCGCCAAGGTGATGGCCGGCATCGCCCGGCAGGTGGCTGAGCGCGGCCAGCCGGTCAAGCCGCCGTGCGTGCTGCTGTCGAGCGGCGAGACGACGGTGACGGTGCGCGGCTCCGGCCGGGGCGGCCGCAACGTCGAGTTTCTGCTGGCCCTCGCCGTGGCGCTCGCTGGGCATCCGCGCATTCACGCACTGGCCGGCGATACCGACGGCGTCGACGGCATGGAAGAGATCGCCGGTGCCGTCATCGGGCCGGACATCATCGCCCGCGCCATGGCCAAGGGTGTCCGGCCGGTCGACAGCCTCGCCGACAACGACGGCCACGGCTTCTTCGAGGCGCTGGGCGCCGCCGTGATCACCGGTCCGACCATGACCAACGTCAACGATTTCCGCGCCATCTACATTGGCGACTGATCGGCCGTTTCAGCGGAAGAAGACGAGCGACATCGTGAGGAACAGCGGCACCAGGATGCCGATCGACCAGGCCATGTAACCGAAGAACGATGGCATGCGGATGCCGGCGCTCTCGGCGATCGACTTGACCATGAAGTTGGGGGCGTTGCCGATGTAGCTGTTGGCGCCCATGAACACGGCGCCGGCCGAGATGGCGGTCAGCGTGGCGGCGAGTTCGCCCATCAGCCGGGCGGGGTCGCCACCGGCCAGATTGAAGAAGACGAGATAGGTCGGGGCGTTGTCGAGGAACGACGACAAGAGGCCGGTGGCCCAGAAGTACATGACGTTGACCGGCGTGCCGTCGGCGGCGGCGACGAGGTGGACGAGCGGGGCAAAGGCGCCGTTGCCGGCCGCTTTCAGCATGGCGATCACCGGAATGATGGTGACGAAGATGCCGGCGAACAGCTTGGCGACCTCGACGATCGGCGCCCAGGCAAAGCCGTTGCGCTGCCGGACGCCGGCCGGTGTCAGCTTGAGCGAAGCGAGGGTGGCGGCGATCAGCACCAGGTCGCGGCCGAGGTTGGGTAGCTCGATCTCGACGCCGCCGCCGAGCGGCAGGGCCGGACCGGCGCTGCCGGCCAGCCAGCCGGAGGCGAGCACGGCGCCGACCACCAGCAGCAACAACGCGAGATTGACCTTGCCGACGAGACCGACGCGGCCGGTGTCGGGCGTCGGATCGAAGCGGCCGCGGAAGTCGGCGTCGCGGCGGTAGAGGTGACGGTCGATGGCGTAGAACAGGGCGAGCAGCAGCGCGGCGGCGAAGGCGGTTTCCTCGGCGACGTGGCGCAGCGTCCAGAAGAAGTCGACACCGCGCAGATAGCCGAGAAACAGCGGCGGATCGCCGAGCGGGGTCAACGAACCGCCGATGTTGGACACCAGGAAGATGAAGAAGACGATGACGTGGACGTTGTGACGGCGGCCGTCGTTGGCGCGGATCAGCGGCCGGATCATCACCATCGAGGCGCCGGTGGTGCCGATCAGCGAAGCGAGCAGTGTGCCGATGGCCAGCAGCAGCAGGTTGGTGCTCGGCCGGCCATGCAGGTTGCCGGTGACGAGAATGCCGCCGGAGATGGTGAAGAGGGCGGCGAGCAGCACCACGAACGGGATATAGTCGCCGACCGCCATGTGGGCGAGTTCGCGGAGCGTCAGGTCGCCACCGTGGCACAGGGCGAGCGGCAGGGCGAAAGCCAGCGCCCAGGCGGCGGCCACCTTGCCATAGTGGTGATGCCAGAACGACGGCGTCAGCAGCGGTCCGAGGGCGATCGACAGCAGCATGCCGACGAAGGGCATCGCCCAAGGCAGGCCGAGCGTGGCTCCGTCGAGGCTGGCGGCGCGGGCTTCGGTCGAGAGGCTGCCGGTCAGCAGCGCGGCAGCGAGGACGAAGGTCGGCAAGGATGGCATGTCACAGTCCCGCTATCGGCGTCACAGCCGATGACGCCAAGCGGACCAGTGACAAACCGTTGAAAGCTCACATCTAGAGCATCCGCCGAACAGGTGGCAACAAGCTGATCGACAAGCGGCTGCTCAAACCTTCGGCTCTGGCGCGATTTCTTATCGACCTGACTATCCAGTCTGGTCGGAAAGCGGAGGCAGCGGTCCGGGCAAACGCCAAAACGTGCCCGGCCGGCACAACGTGATCGGCCGTTGCCGCCCCGGCGTAAGCCGGGACGGCGGCCAGGTCAGGCGCCAGCCCGGATGCGGGCGAGTGTCGTCAGGGCTTGCAGGCAGGCGGCGGCGGCCTCGCGCCCCTTGTTGTGGCCGTCGTCGCGGCTGCGCGCGGCGGCTTGGGCATCGTCATAGGTGGTGAGGATGCCGAAGGTGACGGGCACCCCGGTCTTGAGCGTGGCATTCATCAGGCCGATGGTGGCGCCGAGGCTGATGAACTCGAAATGAGCGGTGTCGCCCTTGATGACGCAGCCGAGGCAGACGACACCGTCGTAGCGGCCGCTTTCGGCCAGGCTCTGGGCGATCAGCGGGATTTCGAAGGCGCCGGGGGCGTCGTAGACGGCGCTGTCGGCCAGCGGCACGCCGCGTTCGGCAAGTTCGGCCCGGGTGCCGGCGATGAGGCCCGAGGTGACCTCGCTGTTGAAGTGGCTGATGACGACCGCCAGGCGCGGCGGCGTGCGGGAGTGGTCGGATTCGATCATGGCTGGTCTCACTGGCAGGCGAAGATGTGGCCGAAGCGCTCGCCCTTGGTGGCGAGGTAGCGGCGGTTGAAGGCGTTGGGCGGGATCGACAGCGATTGCCGCGCCGTTACCCGGACGCCGTAGCGCTCGAGGGCGGCGACCTTGTCGGGGTTGTTGGTGAGAAGGCGCACGGCGTCGAGCCCGAGCGCCTTGGCGATCTGGGCGGCGACGCCGTAGTGACGGCCGTCGGCCGGCAGACCGAGGCCGGTGTTGGCATCGACCGTGTCGAGGCCGGTGTCCTGCAGCGCGTAGGCACGCACCTTGTTGGCCAGGCCGATGCCGCGCCCTTCCTGGCCACGCAGGTAGATGACGGCGCCGCCGTCTTCGCTCTGCGAGATCAGGCGGATGGCCGCCTGCAGCTGCGGGCCGCAATCGCAGCGCAGCGAGCCGAGGGCGTCGCCGGTCAGACACTCCGAGTGCAGCCGCAGCAGCGGCTCCGGCCCGAACGGCGCCTTGACGAGGGCGAGATGTTCGCTGCCGTCGACGCGGCTGCGGAAGGCGACGAGCTCGAGCGTGTCGTCGGCGTGGACCGACGGCAGCACGGTGCGCGCCACTTCCTCGACCAGCGTCTCGGTAGCGTGGCGGTGCTCGATCAGCTCGGCGATGGTCAGCACGGGGATGGCATGGGCGGCGGCGAAGCGTTCGAGCTCCGGCCGGCGGGCCATGTGGCCGTCCTCACCCATCACCTCGCAGATCACCGCCGCCGGCGTCAGGCCGGCGAGACGGCAGAGATCGACGGCGCCTTCGGTGTGGCCGTTGCGTTCCAGCACGCCGCCGGGCGCGGCCCGCAGCGGGAAGACGTGGCCGGGCGAGACGATGGCGCCGGGCCTGACCTCCGGGTCGGCGGCAACCCGGATGGTGTGGGCCCGGTCGAAGGCCGAGATGCCGGTGGTGATGCCTTCGCGCGCCTCGATGGAGACGGTGAAGGCGGTGGAGCGGCGGGCGAGGTTCCTGGCCACCATTGGCGCCAGGCCCAGGCGATCGACCTGGGTGCCATCAAGGGCCAGGCAGATGAGGCCGCAGGCCTTGCGGGCCATGAAGGCGATGGTATCCGGCGTGACGAGGCTGGCGGCAGCCACCAGATCGCCCTCGTTTTCGCGGTCCTCGTCGTCGACGAGCAGCACCATGCCGCCGGCACTTAGCCGGCTCAGCGCGTCAGATACGGCAGACATAGCTTCTCCACATACTTGGCAAAGACGTCGACTTCGACGTTGATTTCGTCGCCGATGCTGATGTCCCGAAGGTTGGTGTTGTCCCAGGTGTGGGGGATGATGGTGACGGCGACGCGCAGGCGATCGTCACCGGCCGGCGCGAGGCCGTTGATGGTCAGACTGATGCCGTCGAGGGCGATCGAACCTTTTTCAACGCAGTAGCGGCCGAGTTCGGCCGGGATGTCGACGGCGATGCGGCGCGCGTCGCTGTCGGGTTCAACGGCCACCAGCCGGCCCTTGCCGTCGACGTGGCCCTGGACCATGTGGCCGCACAGCCGCGTGTCCAGCCGGACCGAGCGTTCGAGGTTGACGACGCGGCCATCCCCCAGCCGACCGAGGTTGGAGCGGGCGATGGTTTCCGGGCTCAGAAAGAAGCTGGCGGTGCCGGCGGCGTCGAAGGCCGTCACCGTCAGGCAGACGCCGTTGACGGCGATGCTCTCGCCAAGCGTCAGATCGGTAAAGCCGGTGTCGATGTGGGCGACGAGCGAACCACCCGTCCATGTAGCGGCGCGCACCGGGGCGGCCGTTTCGACGATTCCTGAAAACATGATGCTGGGTCCTGTTCAAGCCGCGATGTGGCGGATTTCGACGTGGTCCGTGCCGTCGGCGGCGCCGTGGCGGGTGATGCGGACGTGCTCGTCCCAGAGGCCGCTGGCCAGCATGTAGCCGGTGAGCGTCGGCCCGGCCTCGACCAGCACCTCCAGGGCGCCGTCGGCGCCGAGGCGGGCGAGCGAGGTGGCGAGATCGTCGCTGACCTCGACCTCGAAGCCGCGTTGACGGGCGGCCTCGAGGTAGGCGGCGGGCACGCGGTGGCGGCGATCGGCCAGCACCAGCCGTCGGCGCTTGCCGGGGAAGTCGGCGACACGCCGCACCGTGAAGGCGGGATCGTCGGCCAGCACCGTGCCCGAGCCGGTCAGGATGGCGTCGGCGCGCCGGCGCAGGCTGTGGGCCAGCGTCAGCGACGCGTCGCTGGTGAAGGTGCGGGCGCCCGGCGGCGGGATCATGCTGCCGGTCTCGTCGAGGGCCTGCTTGATGGTGATGAACGGCTGGCCGGTGGTGACGCGTTTGGCGAAGGGGGCGATCAGCCGGGCGGCGTCGGCGGCGAGCGCCGGGGCCAAGGGGTCGGCGAGGTCGGCGACGGAGGTTACCGCGAAGCCGGCGGCCGCGAGGCGCGCCGCGCCGCCGCCGGTGACGCCCGGGTTGGGGTCAACGGCGCCGATGACGATGTGCCGCGCCGGCGTCGCCGTAATGGCGTCGGTGCATGGCGGTGTCCGGCCGGTGTGGTTGCACGGCTCCAGCGTCACCACGACGGTGTGGATCGCCGAGGCAAGGCCTAGGTCCTGAGCGGCGGCGATGGCGCGCGCCTCGGCGTGCGCTTCTCCGGCCCGGCGGTGGGCGGCGGCGGCGAGGAGGCGGCCGGCGGCGTCGAGCAGGACGCAGCCGACGGGCGGATTGGGAGCGGTGCTGCCGGCATAGACGGCCGCTTCGTCGAGCGCGCGCCGGAAGGCGGCGGCGACAATGGCCGGGGGCAGCGGGGTGTGTTGCGTTTCGGTTCGACCCATGGATTCGTCTCGTCAGAGTCAGAACGAACCGCAGGGCCAAGCGGACGCGCAACGCGCGCCCTCCCCGGCAGGGGGCGGGACACACGTCGGGCGTCAGCGTTCTCTACCATCCGGACTATACCGTCGGCTCCGGAATCCAACCGGATCTGCTGACCCCGTCGCGTCGGCCTGACGGCTTCGGCAACGGGCGCTCGCGGGCTGATGCGCAGGGCGCAAACACCGCCGGTGGGGAATTTCACCCCGCCCTGAGAACGTTCGCGACCGGAACAGCCGGCCGCGTCGGGAACATAGGGTCGCCGGCGAGCTGACACAAGGGCCAATTTCGCCGGCGCAGTGTCGTCTCGCCGCGCTTATTCGGTCACTTCGAAGCCCGCATAGCCGGCGTCGGAAGACTGCGGATCGTCGCTGCGGCTGACGTCGACATAGATCAGGCCGACGTCGGTGGCGTTCTTGCGGTTGATCGTCAGCGTTACATAGCCGGTTTCGCCGTTGGCGAGGTCTGTGTAGATGGTGGACGAATTGGCCGTACCGATGCAGCTCCCCTTGCTGGTGGAAGCACAGATCGAGTCCATCGAAACGTTGTAGTTGGTCGAACTGGCGTAGACCTTGAAATAGCCGGAGTAATCGCCGGTGTTGGTGATGGCCGCAACCACCTTCTTGGTGTTGAAGTCGGGAATGGCGATCTGCTGGAAGGTGTTGGCGGCTGGGAAGGCCATGCTGACCGCAGCATACTTGCCAAACTGCGCGGTAGCTCCCATGGACGCCAGATAGTCGTTGTTGATCGTGGCGTAGTAGTTGGAGCAGTCGACCCGGATCTTGTTGTAGTCAGAATAGCGGCTCTCGGTCGCTGCCGAGACGGTGAATTTCTTGGTGGCGCCGCCGGCCAGCGTGAACAGGGCATTGGTGCTGCCAAGCTTGCCGGTGGCGAGGTTCTCGTTCCAGATCAGCGCATAGGCATCATTATTTTCAATGAAGCGGCAGTACTGAGCGGTTGTCGCCGAGGTGTTCTTGATGTTGACGGTGGACGAAAAGCGCTGCGAACGGGCAACGCCCTAGACCGGCTTGGCAAAGCGGACCAGCAGGCTGGGGTGGTAGTTGTAGTCGCGCTGGAACAGCTTGAGGGGAATGGCGCGGATGCCCATGTAGGCGGACGTCGCCGTGCTGAAGGCGGTGATCTGCAGGTTGCCGGAGGCAATGCCGGTGATCGTCGAGCCGTACTTGTCGGCGACGGTGAACCAGCCGGTCTGGCCGGCGGCGAAGGTCGTGGCGGTCGAGGTCACGTCCAACTGGGCGCCGATGCTGGAAATGCCCGACTGCAGATCGGCCTTGCTCTTGAAGCCGTTGGCCACCAAGACCTTGAACTTGTCCGAGGATTGATCCTCGATGAGCGCCGGGCGATAGGTGAGGGCGGCAAGGCCGCCCGAGGCGCCGAACTGCTGGATGGCGATCAGGAAGTCGCCGTCGAGGCTGTATGTCTGGGCGGCGCTGTCGACCTGCAGGTAGTAGGTGGTGCCGGCGACGGTGCTGAAGGCCAGCGAGCCGGAGTTGGCGGCGTCGGTGCCGGCCACCTGCACCTTGGCAAGACGGGTGAGGCTGGCGATGGCGGAGCCGGAGAACGCCTGCATCTGCAGTGGTGCCGTGTCCATGTCGGCGGTGGTCAGCAGAGCGACCGCCCGACCGGTCTTGGTGGCGGTGAACTTGTACCAGACGGTCCGCCCCAGCGAGGCGGTGGCGTACTTGGCCTCACCGAGTTCGCGCGTGGCGTAATAGATGTTGCCCATGGTGGCATAGGTGCTGTCAGGCAAGGCCTGCGCCTGGGCGAAGTTGTCGTTGGGCGGCGAGTACTCTTGCGTCTGCGACACGAATGTTGCCGCATGCGCTGCGGACACGGACGCGGCAACGATCAGGCCCGCGAGCCAGTTCGATTTCATGTTGTCCCCCCGGGGATAAGGCTTCGCAACGGAATGCTCGGTGCGACAGCGATCGATAACCTGAATATGAAGCGATATTTAAAACGACGCGAAGTAACTTGCGGCGATACCGCGAAGGTCTTCGCCGGCAAGTTTAGTCATGTCGAAAGGTCCTGCAAGGGGGCAGGCAAAAAAGACTGCCAAATATTGCGGCAGAAGTACGCGCCGTCCGCCAGAGGGGGCTGGCGGGCGGCGGGGCCGGTGACTAGTTCGTCATTTCGAAGCCGCTGATGCCGGCTGCGCCATATGACGATTGTTCGGCGCGTCTGACGGAAACATCGATTTCACCCTCTTCGGTTGTCGACGTCCGGTAGACGGACAGGGTCACGTAGCCGGTTTCGCCGTTATTGAGGTCGAGATCGGCACTGCGAGTGCTGAAGGCGCTGATGCACGAACCATCCTTTCGGGCCGTGCAATAGGCCTTCACCCACATGTACTGGCTGGCCCCTAAGGCGCTGACGGTGAAATGGCCCGTGTATTCCCCGGTGTTGGTGACGGCTATGCGAACCATCTTGGCCTGCATGCCGGCCATGGAAATCTGACGGAAGTCATTGGCGGCCGGAATATCAATCTTCACAGCCGCGTAGTGACCGAGCTGGGGGTCGCCTTCCATGCTGTTCATGAGTGTCAGGTATGAATCGGGGGGCGTATAGTTGGAGCAGCTCGGCTTGACCTTGGAATATGAGGTCGAGTCGCCGTCGTCGAGCGAGGTAGCCGAAACGATAAACTTCCTGGTCGCACCGGCGGCCAGACTGAACGGGGCGTTGAACTTGCCAAGCTTGCCGTCGGCAAGCACTTCCCGCCATCTCGGGGTCATAGTAAAGTCATTCGAGGAAAATTGGCAGAAATTGGCGGCGATGTTTGAACTATTCTTGATTACGACTTTCGACGAAAAGCGGCTTGATCTGGCAACGCCTTGGCCGGACATGGCAAATCGCGTTGTCAAGCTCGCCAAGTTGTGACCGCTGTTGGGCACGAGTACGAAATCGATGGTACGGGTGCCCAGAATAGCGGACGTCGAAGCGTCGTTGGCGACGATTTGCAACCGACCAGGCACGGCGTCGTTTACCGTATGACCGTTGCTGTCCATGACGTTCAGCCAGGCCGACTGGCCGGAGGCAAAGGTCGTAAATGGCGTCCAGGCTTCCATCTGGCGGCCGCCGCGTAGCATGTTCAGCTTGAGCTTGGCAGCGGTCTTGAAGCCATTGGCAATCAGCATGAAGTACTGATCGTAGGTCTCGTCGCGGAGAATCGCCGGCTGCAAGGTGAGCATGCCAAAGCCGCCCGACGTGCCGAACTGCTGCATGGCGATCAGGAAATCGGTCTTGCTGTTATGATCAGAACCGTCGGAGTTGATGTCGACTTGCAGGTAATAGGTGGTTCCGGCGACGGTGTCGAAAGCGACCGATCCAGTCAACGGAACATTGGGTTCGGACACCTTAGCCTTGGCTAGGCATTTCAGACTGGCGATAGTGGGTCCGGAAAAAGCCTGTATCTGTAGGGGCGCACTTAGCCATTTGATCGGTGCCAGCTCGACCACGGCCCGACCCGTGCGGCTGGCGGTGAACTTGTACCAGACGGTTGACCCGTACGACCCTTTGGCGTACCGGACTTCGCCTCTCTCATTGGTTGCGTTATACAGGTTGCCCATGGTGGCATTGGTGCTGTCGGGGAGCACCTGGGCATTGGCAAAGTCATCGTTGTGCGGCGAGAAGTCCTGCGATTGTGGCTGAACAACTGCGGCATGCGCGACGGATACGAACGCGGCAACAAGAAGGCCGGCGAGCCAGCTTGATCTCATGCTTTCCCCCTGAAATGCCTTGGCGGCGTCGCGACGAAGGCGGTGCGACGGCCGCGGATGAATTCAGTACCTACCCACGATGTGTGCACCCCGGCTTGACCAGTGGCTGAGCTGCGAGATGCTTTCTCGACAACCAGCTATAATGGTTTCGCCATTAAAGTGCACTCTGTAAAGTTGCAAAAACGATGACGCAACAATAACGCGAAGACGGCTGCGTCTGGCTGCCTATGCCTGCTCCCCGGGGTTGCTACTCCATCACTTCGAAGCCGTCGGCACCCGCCATATAGGTGCCGAAAAGATCTTCGTCGTGAACGACGTGAACATAGATCAGACCGCTGTCGGTCGCACTCTGGCGGGTGACCGTGATCGCCAAGTAACCGGTTTCGCCATTGGCGAGATCGGTATGGACTGTGTAGGGGTCTGTTTCGTCGATGCAGGTGCCTCGGCTATTGGAAACGCACATATAGTCCATGGAGACGGTGCTGTTGCTTGAAACGGCCTGGATCTGGAGGGGGCCTGAATAGCGCCCGATGTTGGTGATGGCCACCACCACTTTCCTGGTACCGAAATCGGGAACGGCGATTTGTTGGAAGGCGTTGGCTGCCGGGACGTTCATCTTGACCGCAGCGTAGTAACCCAGCTGAGACACGGCTCCCATGACCTCCAGCCAATCGGGCTCGGCTTTGCCGAAATAATTCGAGCAGGAGAGCGTGACCCAGTTATCCTTGCTGGGGAGGGAGTCGTTGGTTGCCGCCGAGACGGTAAACGCCCGGGTACTGCCGCTCGCCAGCGAGAACATCGCGTTGGTGCTCCCCCGCTTGCCGTCGGGGAGGTCTTCGTTCCAGATCAGCGAAACGGCATGAGGACCGGAAATGAAATGGCAGCGTTCGGCTGTCGACGACGAGATGTTCTTGATGTTGACGGTGGACGAGAAGCGGTGCGATCGGATGATACCCTGGACTGGAACGGCAAAGCGCACGAGCAGGCCGTGGTCACTGGAGAAAGGGCCGCCAATCAACGTCAGGGGGACGGAGCGAGTGCCGAGCGGGATCGACGTCGAGGCATCGACGGCGGTGAGTTGCAGCTTGCCGGTTGCAGCACCGCTGACCGAGTTGTCCTCGTCATTGACCATGAGCCAAGCCGTTTGCCCAACGGTCAATGTCTTGGATCGCGGCGTTACCGACAGTTTGGTGGTAATGCCGGCGATGCTCGACCGTAGAGTGGCCTTGCTGGTGAGGCCGTTGGCCACCAATACGTCGAGGGATTCCCGTTGCCCATCCAGGATGAAGGCGGGGCGATAGGTGAGCATGCCGAGACCGCCTGACGCACCAAACTGCTGGGCAGCGATCAGGAAGTCGCTCTTGAAGAAGACATCTGCCTGAGCGTCGCTGTCGACCTGCAGGTAGTAGGTGTTGCCGGCCACGGTGTTGAAAGCCAGTCCGCCTGCATTGAAGGGATTGAACCCAGTGCCGATCTGAGTTCTGCCAAGACGCGTCAGACTGGCAACGGTGGTACCGGTAAAGGCCTGCAGCTGCAGCGGAACCTGATCCGTGCTGGCGGTGGTCAGCAGGGCCACCGCCCGGCCGGTCTGGGTGGCGGTGAACTTGTACCAGACGGTATTGCGAAGCGAGGTCTTGGAGTACCGGGCCTCGCCCACTTCATGGGTCGCATAGTAGAGAGAACCCATGGTGGCATTGGCGGTGTTGGCCAGCACTGCGGCGTTGGCAAAGTTGTCGTTGGTTGGGGACTGCTCCTGCGACTGTGGCTGAACCGCTGCTGCATGCGCAACGGATACGAACGCGGCGACAAGAAGGCCGGCGAGCCAGCTCGATCTCATGCTTTTCCCCCTGAAATGCTCTGGCGGTGTCGCGGCATCAGCAGTGCGACAGCCACAAATGCGCTGAATATCCAACCCGCCTCAAATGGTCGAGGCTCTACCTGTAGCTGAACCGTGAGGCCCTTTCTCGACAACCAGCTATAGTGGCTTCGCCATAAAGATGCACTCCGCAAAATTGCGGTTCATTCCGTTGCAATAAAGGCCTGCCGCCCGCCAGAGGGGGACTCTGGCGGGCGGCGGGTAGCTGCGGCGGTTCAGCCGCGCAGGCGGGTGACGAAGCGGCCGACTTCGACCTGAAGTTCGTCGGCCCGTTCCTTTAGCGTGCCCGACAGGGAGGTCAGCTGGATGGCGGAGGCGCCGGTCACTTCCGCCGCCTGGCTGACGCCCTGGATATTGCCGGTCACCTCATGGGTGCCGGCCGAGGCGCGCTGGGTGTTGGCGGCGATTTCGTTGGTGGCCGCCCCCTGCTGGGTGACCGACGAGGCGATGGCCGCCGTCACTTCGCGGATGGTGGTGATGGTGGCGACGATCGAGCCGATGGAGGTGACGGTGGTCGAGGTGGCGTCCTGGATCTCGTTGACCTTGGTCGAGATCTCGTCGGTGGCGCGCGCCGTCTGCTCGGCCAGGTGCTTGACCTCGGAGGCGACGACGGCGAAGCCGCGGCCCGCCTCGCCCGCCCGCGCCGCTTCGATGGTGGCGTTGAGGGCGAGCAGGTTGGTCTGGCTGGCGATGTCGTTGATGAGGCTCACCACTTCGCCGATCTTGGAAGCGGCCGTCGACAGGGCGCGGATCTGGGATTCGGTGCGGGCGGCTTCGTTGGCGGCGGCGACGGAGATCTCCGACGACCGCGTCACTTGGGCGCTGATCTCGTGCACCGAGGCGGCCAGTTCTTCCGACGAGGAGGCGACGTTTTCGACGTTCAGGGCCGCTTCCTCGGCGGCGGCGGTCACCGCCATGGCCTGACGCGAGGTTTCCTCGGCGGTGGCCGACAGGTTCTGCGCCGCCTCCGACACTTCCTTGGAGGTGGTGACGAAGTTGTTGGCCAGCGCCCCCATGCTGGCCAGGAAGCTGTCGGCGATGGCGTGACGTTCGGCGATGCGGATGGCTTCCGCTTCGGCCTTGCCCTGGGCTTCCGCCTCGGCCTGTTCGCGCAGCTGCCGGCGCAGCAGGTCGCGGAAGCTGACGACCGCCCGGGCGATGGCGCCGATCTCGTCGTGCCGCCGCGTGCCGGCCACCTCGGCATCGAGATCGCCGCTGGCCAGCCGGGCCATCGACGCCGTCAGGCGGCGCAGCGGCGTCGAGATGCCGAAGCCGACGGCGCCGGCGACGCCGGCCAGCAGCAGCACGATGGCGATCGAAGCCAGCGTCAGCAGACGCGACTTGGCGACGAGCCAGGCGTTGATGTCCTGAACGTGGAAGCCGGTTCCGATCGACCAGTCCCAGTCGTCGACGCGGCCGGCATAGGCCAGCTTCTCCGACGCTTCCTTGTCGCCGGGCTTGACCCACAGATAGGCGACGGAACGGCCGCCGGCCTTGGCGGCGGCGATCAGCTCGCGCACGAAGAACACGCCGTTCTGGTCCTTGAGGCCGGACAGGTCCTTGCCTTCGTTCTCCGGCTTGGTCGGCAGCAGCACGTTGGTGCCGTCGGAGCGGTAGATGAAGAAATAGTTGCTGTCGGCGCCAAAGCGCAGGGGGCGGAGGGTGGCGAGCGCCGCCTGCTGCGCCGCCGCGTGGCTGAGCTCGCCGCTTTTTTCGCGGGCGACGTAGCTGTTGACGACGCCGACGGCCATCTCGACCTCGTGGGCGAGCTCGAGCCGCTTCTGCTCATAGAGGGCATTCTTGAGTTCGCCGTAAGCGAAGTAGCCCAGGCCGCCAACGGAGAGAACCGCCAGGATGGCGATGGCCGCGATGCGGGCCGGAATCTGTCGCAGGAAATGCATGCCGTTCTCCTCGGTCGCCTGCCGCTGTGCCGGGCTTGCTCAATCGTGCATTTTCACGATATTTCATGAGGCAAAGGTTAACCGGCCAAATAGAATTGGTGGCAGCGCCAAGTGTGCCGAGGTCATTGCCATGGCCAATACCAAAGACGACTCAGATCGACTGCCGCAATCTTGGGCTTGATCGGGCCCCGATGGTCAGCCCCTGTCGAAATTGCCGATGCAGGTGGTAGAAATGGCGAACTAAACTAAAGGTACTTAAGTCGTGCGCCGGGGTGGCGGCTGGCCGGCGCCGGCGGCGGGGCTGGGAATCGGCATCGGACCGTCCCATATGCAGACCATGCGCAAGATCGTCGTCCACGCCCTGTTCATTGTCGCCCTCCTGGCCGCCGGCTTTGCCATCGGCGCCTGCAATCCCCCCGGTCCGTGGTTTGAGGGACTGAGCAAACCGCCGTTCCAGCCGCCGGCCTGGCTGTTCGCGCCGGTGTGGTCGCTGCTCTACGTGCTGATCGCCGTGGCTGGCGCCCGCACCTGGCTCAGGGGGGCGGCGTCACGACGGATGTGGCTGTGGCTGGCGCAGATGGCGCTCAATCTCCTGTGGTCGCCGGCCTTCTTTGGCCAGCAGAGCGCCGGGCTCGGCCTGGCGGTGATCGTGCCGCTATTGGCCCTGATCGCCATCTACATCGCCGTGAGCTGGCGGAGCGACCGCGTCGCGGCGCTGCTGTTTGTGCCCTACGGCTTCTGGGTGGCGTTCGCCAGCCTGCTCAACGCCAGCATCCTCGTGCTCAACTGAAGCGGGTTCCGCCCGATCGCCGTCAGGCCCGCTCCGACCGCCGGTCGCGATTGTGGGCGAGGGCGTTCAGCACGCGCTGGCGCGACAGTTCGAGCAAGCGCCGCATCGCCGCCTCGGCCTTGTCGGCGGCCCGCTCGGTGATGGCCGACAGCACTTCCTCGTAGGGGGCGAGATCAATCGGCAGGCCGCCGGCGTCCTTCTGCGTCAGGCCGAAGGAGACGCGCAGTGCCGTCTTGACGGCGCCGCCAATGGTGACGAACAGGCCGTTGTGGGTGGCGGCGATGATCGCCAGGTGAAATTCAGCTTCGGCGCCGGCGGCCAGCGCTGCCTGCCCGAGCATCGACACCATGTCGGCGTAGCGCCGGCGGATGCGGTCGTGGTCCTCGACGGTGGCGTAGCGAGCGGCAAGATAACAAGCGCGCGGCTCGAAGCACTGGCGGACCTCGTAGAGGTCTTCGATGATGCGTTCGTCGAACTGGGCGTTGAGGCGCCAGGACAGCACGTCGGGATCGAGCAGGTTCCAGTCGGCGAACGGCAGCACGCGGGTGCCGAGCTTGGGCGCCACCTCGATCAGGCGCTTGGCGGCAAGGTTCTTGACCGCCTCGCGCACCGTGGAGCGGCTGACGCCGTACTCGAGGCAGAGATCGGCCTCGATGGGAAGCGAGTCGCCGGGCCGGAACTCGCCCGAGACGATGCGGGTACCGATGATGCGGGCGACCTGAGCACTCATGGTGCTGATCGCGGAGTCTCTCTCGAACATGCTCATTTCCCCCGTGAACCCTCTGGGGGATCACGTCTCATCGAAAGGGTGCCCGTTCTGGAGGGCTCTGGTCCGGCGCGATCGACGTCCCGGGAATGCGCGGAATCTCTCGCTGCGAAGTCACTCACGGCTCTACCTTTCTCGCCCAAAAATGTCCAATCCGAGGATTGACAAGGCCCGAGGTGGCCGTACAATCATATCATCTTACCATAAGAAGAAAACAACTTTAGTGGAGGAGGGCACAGGGTGAGCAGCATTGAACTGGATGCGGTGACAAAGCGGTTCGGCGCCGTCGAGGTCATCTCCGAGCTGTCTCTGACGATCAACTCCGGAGAGTTCATCGCCTTCCTCGGGCCATCCGGCTGCGGCAAGTCGACGCTGCTGCGCATGATTGCCGGCCTGGAGAGCGTCAATTCCGGCGAGATCCGCATCGGTGGCGAGCGGGTCGATCATCTGCCGCCGGGGGCGCGGGGCGTGGCCATGGTCTTTCAGCACTATGCCCTATACCCGCACATGACGGTCACGGAAAACCTGGCTTTTGGTCTCAAAAATATCGGCGTCGCCGCCGACGAGATCGCCCGCCGCATCGAGGAAGCGGCGCGCATTCTGGAAATCGGCCACCTGCTGCAGCGCAAGCCGGGGCAGCTGTCGGGCGGCCAGCGTCAGCGCGTGGCCATTGGCCGGGCGCTGGTCAAGGACCCCAAGGCCTACCTCTTCGACGAGCCGCTCTCCAATCTCGACGCCGCCTTGCGGGTACGCACGCGCGTCGAACTGGCCCGCCTGCACCAGCAGACGCGCGCCACCACCATTTTCGTCACCCACGACCAGGTCGAGGCGATGACGCTGGCCAGCCGCATCGTGGTGATGAACGCCCGCAAGGTCGAGCAGGTCGGCACGCCGATGGAGATCTACGGTCGTCCGGCCACCGAGTTCGTCGCCCGTTTCGTCGGCTCGCCCGCCATGAACTTCCTGCCCGTGACGATCCGCGACCGCGACGGTCTGGCCTCCGCCGTGCTCGGCGACGGTTCGGTCATCGAGTCCCTCGTTCCCATCGCCGCGCTGCCGTCTCGCACCGATCTGCGCCTTGGCGTTCGCGCCGAAGCCATCCGGGCTCATCCCGAGGGAGCCATTGCCGCCAAGGTGGAAGTGGTCGAGCGGCTGGGCGATCGCACGCATCTGCACGTCCGGCTGATGGATGGCAGCATGCTGGTGGCCGAGGACACGGGAGTCAGCCGGGTTCAGCCCGGCGACAGCGTCCGCCTCGCCGCAGAGGGTGCCACCACGCACCTCTTCGGTGCCGATGGTCTTGCCTACCACGCGCGTCAGTGACGGAGGGTGGATATGACGGACGTCACGCTATCGCCCGACAAGCCGACCGCCGCGGTCAGACGACCGACCGGCGCCTCGATCGGGCCGCACTGGGCCAATGCCTTGTTCGTGGCACCCTATCTGGTGTTCTACGTCGTGCTGCTGGTCTATCCGCTGTTCAAGGGCATCTGGATGTCGATGCTCGAGTCCGACATGTTCGACAACACGTCGAAATTCGCCGGCCTTGCCAACTACTACCGTCTGTTCAACGACAAGATCTTCATCGGCACGATCTGGAACACCACCTGGTTCGTGGCGATGACGGTGCCGGTGTTCGTGACGATCGGCCTGCTGCTGGCGTTGGCCCTCAACCGCAGCGACCGCACGTCGGCGACGTTGCGCGCCACGTTCTTCGGCACGTCGGTGTTGTCGGTCACCATCGTCACCATCGTCTGGAAGATGATGTACATGCCCGGCAACGGCGCCATCGCCGGTGTCATGCGCTATTTCGGCTGGGAGCCGCTGGACTTCATCACCTCGGCGACGCTGGCCCTGCCGGCCATCGCCGTGACCACCGTCTGGTGGATCATCGGCCTGCCGATGATGCTGTTCCTCGCGGCACTGCAGCAGATTCCGGGCGAGCTCTACGAGGCGGCCGCCCTCGACAACGCCGGCCGCTGGCGTTCGTTCTGGTCGATCACCCTGCCGTCGATCCGGCGCACCATGCTCGTCGTCGTCATCTACGAGATCGTCGCCCAGTTCCAGCTGTTCGGCCAGGCCTGGCTGCTCACCAAGGGCGGTCCGAACAATGCCTCGCGGCCCATCGTGCTGTTCATCTACGAACAGGGCTTCCGCTCGTGGAACCTCGGCTACGCCGCCGCCGCTTCGGAAGTGCTGTTCCTGATCATGGCGATCGCCGCCGTCGCCCAGTTCTTTGCATCCCGCAAGCGCGTGGAGGGTTAAGCCATGGCTGCCAGTGAACAAATCGTCGGCCGTGGTATCGGCAACAAGGTGATCCTCGCCTCGGTCATCGTCGTGGCCATCGTCTGGATGCTGCCCATCGCCTGGGTGCTCATCCTGTCGTTCAAATCCAATGCCGAGCTGATGATCTCGACGGGGGCGGCCTTCCATCTGCCCTACACGCTCAAGAACTATTCCGACATCTTCCAGACCTCGGGCGTCTTCCGCTGGCTGTGGAACAGTGCCGTGGTGTCGGTGGGCGTCACCGCCGGCATCCTGATCCTGTCCTCGCTCGCCGGCTACGGTTTCGCCCGCGCCGAGTTCAAGGGTCGCGACATCCTGTTCGTGCTGGTGCTGCTCGGCCTCGCCGTGCCGGAGCAGGCGGTGATCATCGCCCGTCACCAGATGTTCTCGGACCTCAGGATGCACAACACCTATCCGGCGATCATCCTGCCGGGCCTGTCGAGCGCCTTCGGCGTCTTCCTGATGACGCAATATTTCAAGGCCATTCCCAAGGACATCGACGAAGCGGCGATGCTCGACAACGCCTCGCGCTTCAAGATCTTCTGGAAGGTGCTGCTGCCGCTGACCGTGCCGGCCCAGGCAACGCTCGGCATCTTTTCCTTCCTCGGCGCCTGGAACGACTACCTGTGGCCGCTGATCTCGGCGACCAAGCCGGAGATGTTCACCATCACCGTCGGTATCGCCTCGACCCAGACCAACTTCGCCCAGTCGGAAGGCCTCGGCTTCCTGATGGCGCAGGCGGTGTTCGCCGGCCTGCCGGTGTTCGTCGTCTACCTGTTCTTCCAGAAATACATCGTCCGTGCCGTGGCTGGCGCGGCGATCAGCTGATCCCTCGGAGGAGGGGTTCGGCGAGACGAAATCCAGCGCATGACCGGCCGAGCGCGAAGGATTGTCTGTAAGATCGGCCGTATTGGAGGAGGTCCAATGAGAAAGCTAACCACTGCCCTGTTGGCGGGGCTGGTCATCGCCACTGGCGCCAGCGCCGCCCTCGCGGCCGACAAGACCGAGATCTCCGTCTCGCGCTTCTTCGGCGCCTGCGAGGCCGACTACGGCTCGGTCACCGATGTGACCAAGGCCAACGGCGAATGCGGCATCATCACGGCGCTGATCAACAAGTTCAACGCCGAGAGCAAGACGACCGTCGTCAAGCCGGAGATCGTCGAGTGGCCGGGCTATGACCAGCTCACCGCCCGCATTCGGTCGGGTGAGCCGCCGGTCATCTCGGTCATGCACGAGGCCGTCATTTCCGATTATTCGTCGCGTGGCCTGCTTGAGCCGCTCGACGAGGACTTCGCCAAGGCCGGCGTCGACGTCAACGACATGACCGATGCCGCCCGCCAGGGTGTGACCAAGGATGGCAAGATCTACGCCATGCCGTTCGACACCCACACCTGGCTGTGGCACATCAACATGAACCTCTTCAAGCAGGCCGGTCTCGTCGACAGCGCCGGCAAGCCGATCCTGCCCAAGAGCACCGACGAACTGATGCAGCAGGCCGAGCAGTTCAAGGCCAAGACGGGCAAGCCGTACTTCGTCTGGACGCTGGCCAACGAAACGGCCTTCTACACCCGGACCTTCGATACGCTGCTCTACCAGCAGAACGCCAACTTCTTCGCCGACCCCAACAAGGTCAACTTCTCTTCGCCCGAAGCGAAGAAGGGGCTGCAGCTGCTGACCGACCTCTATACCAAGGGGCTGACCACCAAGAACCAGGACTACGCGGCCTCGGTCTCGAGCTTCGCGGCGGGCGACGCCGGTGTGTTCATCTGCGGTACCTGGTTGATCGATACCTACGACCAGGAAGCCAAGAAGAGCGGTGCTCTGGCCAACGGCTATGCCGTGACGGCTTTCCCGCAGATCTATCCCGGCAGCCCGCGCGTCTGGGCTGACGGCCACAGCTGGGTACTCCTGAAGCAAGACCTTTCCGCGGCGCAGCGCGCCTCGGCGGTCGAGTTCATGAAGTTCCTCTGGGACAACGACTTCCAGTGGGCGCGCACCGGTCATCTGCCCGTCCGCAAGTCGATCATCGACAGCGCCGAGTTCAAGGGCCTGCCGCATCGTGGCGACATCGCTTCGCTTGCCGTCAACGGCACCGCCCTGCCGGCGGCCGTCAAGCGCCAGTTCTCGATCCAGGACATCGAGGGTGAGGAAGTCGGTTCGGCCATCCGTGGCGACAAGTCGGTCGATCAGGCCCTCGGCGATGCCGAGCACCGCATCAACGAGCTGCTCGCCAACACCAAGTGATATCCCCCGACCGGTGCCTACCGGCACCGGTGGGACACGTCTCCCCCACGCCAGACGCCTTCGACCCCCCTTGGGCCGGAGGCGTGTTCGAGGGGCGCCAGAGCATCCGCCGATCAGGTTGCCCCAACCTGATCGATAATCGGCGGCTCAAGCCTTTGAACCTGGAACGATTTCTTGTCGATCTGACGATTCAGTCAGGTCGATAAGCGCTCCAGGCCGGCTTCAGCGCCCGGCGATCTTCATGACCACCACCAACCGCGAAAGCAGAAATCCATGACGTCCGCTCGCCTCATCGTCGACGCCGACTTTGCCATTTCCGATCTCGATCGCCGCGTGTTCGGCACCTTCGTCGAACACATGGGCCGCTGTGTCTACACCGGCATCTTCGAGCCGGGCCATCCGACGGCCGATGCCAACGGCTTCCGCCAGGACGTCGCCAACCTGACCAAGGAGCTCGGCGTCACCATCGTGCGCTATCCCGGCGGCAACTTCCTGTCGGGCTACAATTGGGAAGACGGCGTCGGGCCGAAGGAGCAGCGGCCGCGCCGGCTCGATCTCGCCTGGTTCTCGACCGAGACCAACGCTTTCGGCACCAACGAGTTCATCGACTGGTGCCGCCAGGTCGGCGTGGAGCCGATGTTCGGCGTCAATCTCGGCACCCGCGGCATCGACGATGCCCGCCGCTTCATCGAGTACTGCAATCATCCCGGCGGCACCGAGCTCAGCGAGCTGCGCAAGAGCCACGGCTACGACAAGCCGCACGACATCAAGTTCTGGTGCCTCGGCAACGAGATGGACGGCCCCTGGCAGATCGGCGCCAAGACGGCGGCCGAATACGGCCGTGCCGCCCACGAGACGGCCAAGGTGATGCGCTGGGTCGATCCGTCGATCGAGCTGTCGGCCTGCGGCTCGTCCAACCGCGACATGCCGACCTACGCCCGCTGGGAATACGAGGTGCTCGACCACGCCTTCGACCACGTCGATTTCATCTCGCTGCACACCTACTTCATGAACCCGCACGATTCGACCGAGGAGTTCTTCGGCAACATCGAGCTGCTCGACTACTTCATCAAGGAAGTGGCGGCCATCGCCGACGCCGTGGCGGCGACGCGGCGGTCGCAGAAGCGCATCATGCTGTCGCTCGACGAGTGGAACGTCTGGTACAAGGCGCGCGGCCATGACGACCTCAGGAAGCCGGGCTGGCCGGAACATCCGCCGCTCATCGAGGAGGTCTACAACACCGAGGACGCGCTGCTGATCGGCGGTGCCCTGATCACGCTGCTCAACAACGCCGATCGCGTCAAGTGCGCCTGCATGGCCCAGCTCGTCAACATCATCGGCCCGATCATGACCGAGCCGGGCGGTCCGGCCTGGCGGCAGACGATCTTCCATCCGTTCGCGCTGACGGCCAAGTATGCCCGCGGCCGGGTGCTGCGCACGCTGGCCACCTCGGCGACCTACGCCGGCAAGGCGACGGAGGAGATGGCCTATCTCGTTTCCGCCGTCACCGAGGACGAAGCGACGGGGCAGGTGGTGATCTTCGCGCTCAACCGGCATCTGACCGAGACGATGGACCTCAAGGTGGAACTGCGCGGCTTTGGCGGTCAGCGGCAGATCGTCGAGGCGCTCGAAGTGCACCACCCCAACATGAAGGCGGTGAACACCAAGGACGCGCCGAACACCGTGGCGCCGGCGCCGATCAAGAGCGTCAGCCTCGACGGCGACAAGCTCGTCGCCCGCCTGATGCCGGGCAGCTGGAACGTCATCGTCACGGCGCCGAAGGCCTGAACGGCCGGCACAGACGGGGCCTGAACGGGGCCACCGGCAACATGCGATCCCGGAGCCGTGGACGCGGCTCCGGGCGCAAGGTTCGACCGCCCGGCGGGCAGTCTCAAGCGCCGTCGCGATTGGCGGACACGCTGATCCGTGGCGATGGCGCTGCGGGCGACAGGACGGCGGGAGAGACGCCGCCCGGTCGATTCGGTCTCACGTCCGTCGGCAACCGGCGAGGGCGCTGGCGGGCGCCGTCGCGACAGCGCCGTTTGCGGCGCCTCGGCCGCCGCTGGCGATGGCGGCGAGACGGCAGCCGGTGGCGAGGCAGCGGCCAAGCCGGGACGTGGCGTTTGGTCGGGCAGCCATCTTCATTCTCCTCACGGCTCGTCTTGATGCCGGCCTCGCGGTCGGCGTTCGTCGTTTGCCTGGATGCGGCTGGTACCGGGGCGACGGCGCCACAACCTAACTTGCGAATGACTTGCATTATTATTTAGGCGTGGTGGTGCCGTCAAGCAGCGGGAAAACGCGGATGGGCGGCGGGCGCGCCCGTGGTCGCGGCCGGCGGGCGTCGCGACAGCCGTCGACATTGCCCGGCTGTGAAGTGGCGCCGGCACGGCCGGACAGCTGCGTTCGGCAAACTGAAAACGTTGCGAATTTGACGAAGCCGTGGAATCACGTTGGGCAGGCTGGCGGCAATGACGGCGTTGGTTTGGCAAAAGTCGCCTGAATTTGTGCGAAATGCTGGCCCGCCACGATGGCCGGCGCCATCTGGGAAACTGCGAGCGGTGCGAAAAATCGAAACGTTACGCTTTTTCTTTGCCGTGGGCTGTGCTAGAAGGGCGGTCAAATGCCGCCCGTGCGTCGGGTGGCCCGGCTTTTCCCGCCGCGCCGGCGGAACTTCGCATCGACCAACAGGATGCCGCCATGAAATACGGTCACTTCGACGACAAGGCCCGCGAATACGTCATCACCCGTCCGGATACGCCGCTGCCGTGGATCAACTACATCGGCTGCGAAAGCTATTTCGGCATTCTGTCGGCCACTGGCGGCGGCTATTCCTACTATCGCGATGCCCGACTGCGGCGGCTGACGCGCGGCCGCTACAACAACGTGCCGACGGATTTCGGCGGCCGCTACGTCTATGTCCGTGACAACGAAAGCGGCGACTACTGGTCGCCGTCGTGGATGCCGACCCAGGGCAAGCTCGACGACTTCACCTGCCGCCACGGCATGGGCTACTCGGTCATCTCCTCCAAGAAGGCCGGCATCCGCGCCGCGACGCGCTATTTCGTGCCGCTGGGCGAGACGCTGGAGATCTGGCAGTTCACGGTGACCAACGAGCGCCTGGTGCCAGCCGACGTCTCGTTGTTCTCGTCGGTGGAGTTCTGCCTGTGGGAAGCGCTCGACGACGCCACCAACTTCCAGCGCAACTTCTCCACCGGCCAGGTCGAGGTCGAGGACGAGGTCATCTACCACAAGACCGAGTACCGCGAGCGGCGCAACCACTTCGCCTTCTTCGCCGCCAACGCGCCGCTGGCCGGCTTCGACACCCAGCGCGAAAGCTTCCTCGGCCCCTGGCGCGGCTGGGACAAGCCGGCGGTGGTCGAGGCGGGCAAGTCCAACGACTCCATCGCCCACGGCTGGTCGCCGATGGGCTCGCACCACGTGCGCCTGACACTCGCTCCCGGCGAAAGCCGCGAGGTGATCTTCGTGCTCGGCTATCACGAGAACGACGAAGACAAGAAATTCGATCCGCCGCACAGCCAGACCATCGACAAGTCCACCGTTCGGCCGATCATCGCCCGCTATCGCGACCACGACAACGTCGAGGCGGCCTTCGCCGCGCTCAAGGCGCATTGGGAACGGCTGCTCGGCGTCTATCAGGTGGCCTCGCCCGACGAGCACGCCAACCGCATGGTCAACATCTGGAACGCCTACCAGTGCATGGCCACCTTCAACATGTCGCGCTCGGCGTCGACGTTCGAGAGCGGCATCGGTCGCGGCCTCGGTTTCCGCGACAGCAATCAGGATCTGCTCGGCTTCGTCCACATGGTGCCGGAGCGGGCACGCCAGCGCATTCTCGACCTGTCGGCGACGCAGCTGTCGAGCGGTGGTGCCTACCACCAGTACCAGCCGCTGACCAAGAAGGGCAACAACGACATCGGCGGCGACTTCAACGACGATCCGCACTGGCTGGTGATCGGCGTCGCCCAGTATCTCAAGGAGACCGGTGACTTCTCCATCCTCGACGAGCCGGTGATGTTCGATTGCGTGCCGGGCACCGAGGCGCCGCTCTACGAGCACCTCAAGCGCTCGCTGGCCTATGCCCTCGACCGGCTCGGCCCGCACGGCCTGCCGCTGATCGGCCGGGCCGACTGGAATGACTGCCTCAACCTCAACTGCTTCTCCAACACACCGGGTCAGTCGTTCCAGACGACGACGAGCAAGGACGGCAAGGTGGCCGAAAGCGTGTTCATCGGCGCACTGATGGTGCTGTCGGCGCGCGAGCTGGCGCAACTGGCCGCCGAGATCGGCCAGGCCGAGGACGCCGCCTTCTACGCCGAAGTGTCGAGATCCATGGCGGACACGGTCAAGACGCGCGGCTGGGACGGCGAATGGTTCGTCCGCGCCTACGACGACTACGGCCGCAAGATCGGCTCGCACGAGAACGAGGAAGGCAAGATCTACATCGAGCCGCAGGGTTTCGCGGCGCTGGCCGGCATCGGCATCGACGACGGCAAGGCCCGCAGCGCCCTCGACGCGGTGCGCAAGCACCTCGCCACGCCGCACGGCATCGTGCTGCAGCAGCCGGCCTATTCGCGCTACTACATCGAGTACGGCGAGATCTCGACCTATCCGCCGGGCTACAAGGAAAACGCTGGCATCTTCTGCCACAACAACCCCTGGGTGATCATCGGCGAGGCGGTGCTGGGCAACGGCGACGCGGCCTTCGACTATTATTCCCGCATCTCGCCGTCGGTGCGCGAAGCCATCTCCGACGTGCACCGCCTCGAGCCCTACGTCTACGCCCAGATGATCGCCGGCCGCGACGCGCCGACCCACGGCGAGGCCAAGAACTCGTGGCTGACCGGCACGGCGGCCTGGAACTACTACGCCATCACCCAGTGGATCTTCGGCATCCGGCCGGAATACGCCGGTCTCAGGGTGGCGCCGGTCATTCCCGAGCGCTGGGCCGGCTTTGACGTCGCCCGCATCTTCCGCGGCGTCAGCTACGCCATCAGCGTCCGGCGCATCGGTGCCGGCAACACGGTGCGGCTGACGGTCGACGGCAAGGACATCGACGGCGACATCGTGCCGCCGCCGGCCAACGGCGCCAAGACGGTGAAGGTCGAGGTCACGCTCGGCTGAACGGTCGGGCGGCAGGAAAGAGTGCGGGGCGGTCCGGGGCGGGCCGCCCCTTTTTCATGCCGCGTGCGATGGCGGCAGCAGCAGGTACTCGGCCGTACGGCCGTCGACGCCGACGATGGCGAGACCGCGGCCGAAGGCCTCCTGCAGGGCGGCGCGCACCCGCAGACGGGCGGCTTTGGCGGCGTCGAGATCGCTCATGAGCAGCGCCGAGAAGTCGGCCGGGATGGCCACGCGTTCGGCCGCCGCCACGGCGGCGGGCGACAGCACCGGCTGGCGCTGGCGGCGGCGTTCGACGCGCGCCGAACCGAGGGCCCAGTCGGCCACCAGCCGATCGGAGGCGGTACCGGCGTTGATGCCGACCATGGCGCCGTAATAGTCGGGCAGATAAGTCGAGACGGCGGCGCCCAGCTTCTCGATGTTGAGCACGGCGTTGGTGAGGCGCAGCGGATCGTAGGTCCAGCGCACGTGGTCGATGCCGTGCGCCCGGCACCAGTCGGCCTGATACCATTTGAGCTTGCCGCCGAGCCCCAGCCCGCGCGCTTCGGCCAGCACCGCCAGCCGGTGCGAATGCTGCACGCCGGGCGTGGCGGTGGGGAAGCCGAAGATGTAGCCGATGAGGCGGTCGTCGTCGAAGGCGCCGGCGGCGAGGCCGCCTTCGACCTGAATGACCATCATCAGGTCGGCTGGATCGACGATCTCGTCCTCGCCCCACACCGCCTTCTGCAACGCTTCGGCAGCCCGGAACTCGGCCATGCCGGCGAGGTCGCGGATGACGATGCTCATGGGCGGAACTCCTTGACCGACAGCGTCACGGTGTCGAGGAAGTCGCGATCGAGGTGGACGCCGATGCCGGGGCCGGGCGGAATGGGCATGCGGCCGTCGCTGGCCTCGAGCTTCTCGACGATGATGTCGCGGTGGAAATAGCGGCTGGCCGAGGAGGTGTCGCCCGGCTTGGTGAAGTTGGGCAGCGCCGACAGGTGGATGTTGTGGGCGCGGCCGATGCCGGCCTCCAGCATGCCGCCGCACCAGACCGGCACGTCGAAGGCGGCGGCGAGGTCGTGGATGCGCCTGGCTTCGGCGTGGCCGCCGACGCGGCCGACCTTGATGTTGATGACCCGCGTCGCGTCGGAAGCCAGCGCCCGGCGGGCGTGCTGGGCGGTGCGGATGCTTTCGTCGAGGCAGAGCGGCGTCGTCAGGCGCGCCTGCAGCACGGCGTGATCGTGAATGTCGTCCCAGGCCAGCGGCTGCTCGATGTACTCGAGATGGAAGGCGTCGAGCTCCTTCAGGATGGCGAAGTCGGACAGGCGGTAGGCGCTGTTGGCGTCGACCGACAGCTTGACGGCCGGGAAGGCGGCGCGGGCGGCGGCCACCAGCGCCAGGTCGTGGCCGGGCATGATCTTGAGCTTGATACGCTTGTAGCCCTGCGCCACGTGGGCGGCGATGCGGTCGAGCGTGCCGTCGATGGGGCCGATGCCCAAGGACACGCCGACGTCGATGGCCTCGCGCACGCCGCCGAGCACGGTGGCGAGCGGCAGGTCGAGCCACTTGGCCCACAGGTCCCAGAGCGCCATCTCGACGGTGGCGAGCGCCATGCGGTTGCCGCGCCAGGGGGCGAGGAGCGGTTCAAGGGCGGCCGGGCCCGACAGCGAAGCGCCGAGCAACTGCGGCACGACGGTGTCGCCGAGCAGCGCCATGGTCCCGGCGATGGTCTCCTCGAGGAAGTCGGGCAGCGGGTCCATCACCCCTTCGGCGTAGCCCTCGAGCCCACCGGCCGACAGCGTCAGCAGCGGGAAGGTCTTGTCGTACATGGTGCCGGTGGAAATGGTGAACGGGTTGATCAGCGGCAGCCGGACGAGACGCAGCTCGGCACGGTCGATCCGGGGGAAGACGCGGGTCATAACGAAGCCTCCTCGGCCGACGCATCGCGTCGGCGGCGGGGCACTCTATAGCATCGTTGCCGGATGGGGGAATCGGCTCCGCGCCGGCGGAGCTGCCTAAAATGACAGCAGGGCGGTCAGGTGCCGCTGGTCAGCGGCAGGCGGGCGACGCCGAGAATGGGGCCGAGCATGCCGTCGTGCTTGTCCTGCAGGATGATGGCGATGCCGGCGGTGTCGTCGCCGACGATCTCCGACAGCGGCAGCTCGACCTTGGCCGGCTTGCCCTCCCAGAGTGCGGCGACCTGCCAGCGATCGACAACGTTGTGATAGACGATGGTCTGATCGCGGTTCTCGCCGGCGCCGACGTGTACGGTTTGCGGCTTGAGATAGCTCGCCACCCAGAGCGTGGCGCGATTGTCGCCGCCCTTGGCCGCTTCCGGCAAGTCGACCACCAGCCGGTCGCCCTCGATGCGGGCGCTGACGGTCAGACCGGGCTTGGAGCCGGCTTCGTCGAGCCCCCGCACGGCGGCGCGCACCTCATCCTCGCGGCTGCCGATCACCGCCACGCGACCATTGACGATCATCTGCGGCGTGAAGACGGCGTTGTCGCCGCGCGCTCGGGCGTAGGCGCGCTGGCGGTGGCTGTATTCGGGGCGGGCGTTGCTGTCCTTCCAGCCGAGATAGTCCCAGTAGTCGATGGGGAAGGTGAGGGCGAGGATGTCGGGGTCCTCGGAGAGTTGGCCCAGCAGGCGATCGGCCGGCGGACAGGTGGAGCAGCCCTGACTGGTGAACAGTTCGACGACGTTGGTGGCGCTGGCCGAAATGGAGCTGGCCACCAGCATCAGGCAACAGGCTGCTGCACGAAAGACCATGGACCTCGTTCCCCTGCCGTTTCGGCCTGATGTTCGGCTTCGGCGCGCTGCTCTGCCCACTTGGGCTGGCGATCCGCCTGCCGCCGGCAACCATCCGACCCTGTTGAACCGATGGAGCGCGCCGACCATCCGACGGTCAGCCGCTGCGCGCCATTGCCACGATGTTGGACCCGTCCTTGAGGACTTGTATGTCACAGCATTGTAAATACGACGGCGACCGTTCGCGTACCACTCACGTCTGCTTGAGGCCGGGCGCCGGCGCTACACAGTTTCGTCAGAGCGTCCGCCGAGCCGTCACCTCGATCTCGATGCGCATCTCGGGTCGGATGAGGGCGGCGACCACCACCATGGTGGCGGCCGGGCGGATGGCGGCGAAGTGGCGGCCGACGACGGCGAACACCGCGTCGGCGTCGGCGGCGTCGACGATGTAATAGGTGACGCGCACCACGTCGGCGAGCGACAGTCCGGCCTCGCCAAGGGCGCCGGCGATGGTGGCGATGGCGTTCTCCGCCTGGGCGGCGACGCCGTCGGGCATCGACATGGTGGCATAGTCATAGCCGGTGGTGCCGGCTACCCAGCACCAGTCGCCGTCGCTGACGGCGCGCGAATAGCCGGCTTGGCGCTCGAACGGCGAACCGGAAGAGATGAGCTGACGCATGCGGCACTCCCGTGGGTCAGACCATAATGAAAACCCTCCGGCGCGGCGACCGGAGGGCGGAAAGGCGTGGTCGGTGGCGCCGGTCAGGCCCAGGGACGGTCGACGGCGGCGCGGGTCTCGTAGGCGGCGATGGCCGGCGCCTTTTCGAGCGTCAAGCCGATGTCGTCGAGACCGTTGAGCATGCAGTGCTTCTTGAACGGGTCCATGTCGAAGGCGATGGTGCCGCCGTCCGGGCCCTTGATGGTCTGGGCGGCGAGGTCGACGGTCAGCGTGGCATTGGCGCCGCGCTCGGCATCGTCCATCAGCTTCTTGAGGTCGTCGGCCGAAACGATGATCGGCAGAATGCCGTTCTTGAAGCAGTTGTTGTAGAAGATGTCGGCAAAGCTGGTCGAGATGACGCAGCGGATGCCGAAGTCGGCCAGCGCCCAGGGGGCGTGCTCGCGGCTGGAACCGCAGCCGAAGTTGTCCCCGGCCACCAGGATCTGGGCCTTGCGGTAGGCCGCCTTGTTGAGGATGAAGTCGGCGTTTTCCGAGCCGTCCTCGTGGTAGCGCATCTCCGAGAACAGGCCCTTGCCGAGGCCGGTCCGCTTGATGGTCTTGAGGTACTGCTTGGGGATGATCATGTCGGTGTCGATGTTGATGATCGGCAGCGGAGCCGCGACACCGGTGAGAACCTCGAACTTCTGCATGATAAGCCCCTTTCGGAGGTGGAGTGGCGGCAGGGCGCCATCGCCAGGCCGGTCCGGCGGACCGTCCGGCCTGACGCCGTGCCCGCTCAGATGGTCTTGAGCCCGGTGGCCGGATCGCGACCGAGCATCAGGTTGAGATTCTGGATGGCCGCGCCCGAGGCGCCCTTGCCGAGATTGTCGTAAAGGGCGACGAGCATGGCCTGACGACGGTCGTCGTTGCCGAAGACGTGCAGGCGCAGCGAATTGGTGCCGTTGAGGGCGCGCGGGTCGAGGCCGGCCAGCCGTTCGGCCGGCTCGAAGGGCGCCACGGTGACGAAGGTCTCGCCGGCGTAGCGTTCGGCCAGCGCGGCGTGCAGCTGGGCCGCCGTGACGGCGCCGGGCAGGGCCCAGAGCTGCAGCGGCACGAAGGACAGCATGCCCTGGGCATAATTGCCGACCGACGGCTGGAACAGCGGCGCCTCGGCGACGCCGCCGTAGGTGACCATCTCCGGCAGGTGCTTGTGCTTGAAGGTCAGGCCATAGGGCATGAGCGGCGACGGATCGGCGGCGCTTTCGTAGTCCTCGACCATCTTGCGGCCGCCGCCGGAATAGCCGGAGACGCCGTTGTAGCTGTAGGCGGCGCCGGCGGGCAGCAGTCCGGCCTCGATCAGCGGCCGGACGGCGGCGATGAAGCCCTGCGGCCAGCAGCCGGGGTTGGCGACGCGCTTGGCGGCGGCGATGGCGGCGGCCTGGTCCCTGGCCATTTCGGCGAAGCCATAGGTCCAGCCGGCGGCGGTGCGATGGGCGGTGGAGGCGTCGATGACGCGGGTGTCGGGATTGGCGATCAGCGCCACCGATTCCCGCGCCGCGTCGTCGGGCAGGCAAAGGATGACCACGTCGGCGGCGTTGATCAGGCGGCGGCGCTCATCCTGGTCCTTGCGCTTGTCGGCGGCGATCGACAGCAGTTCGATGTCGTCGCGGATGCCGAGTTCGGCCCGGATCTTGAGGCCGGTGGTGCCGGCTTCGCCGTCGATGAAGATTTTGGCGCGCGTCATGGTTTCTCTACGTCGAAGGGGCCGCCCGCCGCCGATCGCGGGCGGAATTGCGTCAGCCTCTTAGCATCAACGTTGGCCGCTGTCATGGGGGTGTCGTCGCCGTCGGCAAAACATAGGTGCCGACAAGATAGGCAATCAGGCCAAGCACGACGATCGCCGCCAGCACGCGGGCGATCTTCTTGGCCAGAATGACGTGCGGGTCGTCGTTGTCGTTGGCAGGAGGAAGAAATGACATCTGGGAGCGCCGACTGGTGTTGCGAGCTGTATATAACCGCGATCGGGGCCGACGGAGAAGGGGCGATGGGCTTGCCAAGGCCAGCCCTGTCGTTTCAGCATGGCGGCAGCGACCGTTGGCAGAGGCGGGGGTGACCCATGACCAGGCTTTTCACGGCTCTCGAAGTGACCGAGAGCGCCGCCTTCGAGCTGTCCCTGCTCAGGGGGGGGCTGCCGGGCGCCCGCTGGATCGATCCGGCCAACTATCACGTGACGCTGCGCTTCATCGGCGACATCGACAGCCGCAGCGCCGACGAGATCGCCGCCGCGCTTGACCGCGTCTACCGGCCGCCGTTCCAGCTGTCGATCAAGGGCCTGCACTGCTTCGCCTCCGGCCGGGTGCCGCACTCGCTGGTGGCCACGATCGAGCCGACCGACGACCTCCTCGACCTGCAGGCCGAACACGAGCGCATCGTCCAGCGCCTCGGCTTCAAGCCCGAGGGGCGACGCTACCTGCCGCACGTGTCGCTGGCCCGCCTCAAGGGCACGACTTCTACCGACGTCGCCCGCTGGCTCAGCGAGCACGGCGCCTATCGCGGCCCGACGTTCGCCGCCGACCGCTTCGTGCTCTACTCCTCGCGCGCCTCGGTGGGCGGCGGGCCGTACATCGTCGAGGAAGCCTACCCGCTCGCCGCCTGACCGGCCGTCAGGCGAGGCGGGTCAGCAGGGCGCGGGCGGCGCGGTCGCAGAGCTCGAACACGGCGTCAAAGTCGGCGCGGTCGCCATAGTAGGGATCGGGCACGTCGGCGTTGCGGCCGAGTGCCTCGGCCAGGAACAGGCTGGTCTTGGCGGTGGCGCCGGCTGGGGCCAGCGCCTTGAGATCGGCGACGTTCTGCCGGTCCATGCCGAGGATGAGGTCGAAGGCGGTGAAGTCGGCCGGCGACACCTTGCGGCCTCGCAGGCCGGACAGGTCGACGCCGTGGCGGGCCGCCGCCGCGATGGCGCGCCGGTCGGGCGGATCGCCGATGTGCCAGCCGCCGATGCCGGCCGAATCGATGCGGCAGCGGTCGTCGAGGCCGGCGGCGCGCGCGTGATGGCGCAACAGTCCCTCGGCGGTGGGTGAGCGGCAGATGTTGCCAAGGCAGACGAACAGGACCGACGGCACGGGCACCTCGCGAGAAAAGCGATGGACAGTTCATTGCCCGCTTTGCCATGATCGCCTGGGGACAAGCAACCATCGACTGCGGGGAGGGCACCATGCGACGCGGACGGATCGAAGCATTCAGCGACGGTGTGCTCGCCATCATCATCACCATCATGGTGCTCGAGCTCAAGGTGCCGGAGGGGCACGCCTTCGCCGACCTCTGGCCGCTGGCGCCCCGGTTCGTCGGCTACGTGCTGAGCTTCCTCTACATCGGGCTCTACTGGAACAATCATCACCACCTGCTGCACACGGTGGAGCACGTCACCGGGGCGATGCTCTGGGCCAACATTCATCTGCTGTTCTGGCTGTCGCTCGTGCCCGTCACCACCGACTGGGTCGGCGAGAGCCACTTCGCCGCGGCACCGCTGGCGCTCTATGGTTTCGTGCTGCTGATGGCGGCGCTGGCCTGGCTGGTGCTGGAACAGGTGATCGTGCGCGTCCACGGTCGCGGTTCGGTGCTGGCGCAAGCCATCCGGCGTTCGCCCAAGGAGGCGAGTTCGGTGGTCGCCTACGCGGTGGCGATCGGCATGAGCTTCTGGCTGCCGTGGCTGTCGGCGCTGCTCTACGCCGGCGTGGCGATCCTCTGGCTCATTCCCGACCGGCGCATCGAACGCCGGCTGACCCGGACGGAGGGCGAGCGATGATGCCGTTCGTGCCGGATGCCGGCGTGCTCGCCGCCTATACGGCGTCGGTGGTGCTGCTCAACTACACGCCGGGGCCGGACATGGCGATGTTTCTCGGCACGGCGATCGCCTCGGGCCGCAAGGCCGGGCTCGCCGCCTTCGCCGGCACCAACGCCGGCATTCTCGTCCACACGGCGCTGGTTGCCACCGGGCTGACCGTGCTGATGGCGGCCTCGCCGCTGGCCTTCGCCGTGCTCAAGGTGGTGGGGGCGCTCTATCTCCTCTACCTGGCCATCGAGGCCATCCGGCATGGCGGCCGACTGGCCGTCACCGATGCCGCCAGGGGGGCGCCGTCCTGGCGACGCTGCTTTGTCAAGGCGCTCGGCATCAACGTGCTGAACCCCAAGGTGGCGCTGTTCTTCCTGACTTTTCTGCCGCAGTTCGTCGATCCGGCTGGCGGGCCGGTGGCCGGCCAGCTGCTGTTCCTCGGTCTGTGGTTCTTTCTGGTGTCGACGCTGTCGACGCTGCCGCTGGTGCTGGGCGCGGCGTCGGTGGCGGCCTTCCTCCGACGGCGGCCGCGACTGATGCGGGCCATCGACTATCTGTTTGCCGGCGTCATGGGAGGCTTTGCCGCCCGCCTGCTGACGGCGCGGCTCTAAAGCAATTCCAGGAAAAGCGGGAACCGATTTTCCGTCCGGAATTGCGTAAAAACAAGAAGATAGAGCTTTTCGGGCGATCCGGTTTTCGCAGGAAAAGCTCAAGCGCTTTCCGACCTGACTGAACCGTCAGGTCGGCGGGGTATCTCGGGGGGATGACGGCACGCGGGCGGTGAGGCCGGCGGTCCGGCCGGCGATCAGCCAGTAGACGCAGCCGCCGACGATGCCGGTGGCGACGAGCAGCGTGGCGCCGGTGGCATCCTGACCGGCCGGCGAGAAGCGGCTCGACAGGCCGAGCGCCGCCGCGCCGCCGAGCACGGCGCCGAAGGCGATGTAGGCGACGATCGCGCGGATGGCCAAGCTCTCGGAGACGATGATCAGCACGGCCATCGGCACGAAGGCAGCGGCGCCGATCAGACTGGTGGCATAGCCGAGGGCGAGGGTGAACTCGAACCACCAGCGCACCGTCGCATCGGCTGGGGCCGGATGCAGGCCGGTGGAGGCGACGACCAGAAACAACGCCGCCACGGCGATGGCGACGATGAAGCCGACGAGGGTGACGAACAGGCGTCCGACCGCCCGCATCAATCCTCTCCGTGGCCGGCGACCATGGCGCGCACGGCGAGGTCGGCTTCCGACAGGCCGTTTTCGAGGGCGAGGCGCTCGGTCTTGCGCAGGCGCTCGCTTTCGCTCTTGAGCTGGCCGCAGGCGGCGGCGATGTCGCGGCCACGCGGCGTGCGGATGGGCGAGGCGTAGCCGGCGTCGTTGACGAACTGGGCGAAGGCCTCGATCTGATCCCAGTCCGAACACTGATAGGCCGAGCCCGGCCAGGGGTTGAACGGAATGAGGTTGATCTTGGCCGGAATGCCCTTGAGCAGCTTTACGAGGTCGCGGGCATCGGTGAGGCTGTCATTGACGCCCTTCAGCATGACGTATTCGAACGTAATCCGCCGGGCGTTCGACAGGCCAGGATAGGCACGGCAGGCGTCGAGCAGTTCCTTGATCGGGTATTTCTTGTTGATCGGCACCAGCACGTCGCGCAGCTCGTCGCGCGTGGCATGCAACGAAATGGCCAGCATCGAGCCGATCTCCTCGCCGGCCCGGACGATGTTGGGCACCATGCCGGAGGTCGACAGCGTGACGCGGCGCTTGCTGAGCGACAGGCCGTCACCGTCCATGATGATCAGCATGGCCTTCTTGACGTTGTCGAAGTTGTAGAGCGGCTCGCCCATGCCCATCATGACGACGTTGGAGACCAGGCGCCCTTCGCTCGGAATGGCGGCTTCGGCGTTGGGCGTGGCGTTGGGGTAGTCGCCGAGCCGGTCACGGGCCACCAGCACCTGGGCGACGATTTCCTCGGCCGTCAGGTTGCGCACCAGCACCTGCGTGCCGGTGTGGCAGAAGGCGCAGGTGAGCGTGCAGCCGACCTGCGAGGAAACGCAGAGCGTACCGCGCCCTTCCTCGGGAATGTAGACGGTCTCGATCTCCACCGGCTTGCCGGCGCCGCGGGAGGGAAAGCGCATCAGCCATTTGCGCGTGCCGTCGGCGGACACCTGCTCGGCGACGATCTCCGGCCGACCGACGACGAAGCTGGCCTCGAGCTTGGCCCGCAACTCCTTGGCGACGTTGGTCATGTCGGCGAAGGCGGTGACGCCGCGCACGTAGAGCCAGTGCCAGATCTGGCTGACGCGCATCTTGAGCTGGCGCTCGGGCACGCCGATCGACAACAGCGCCCGGGCCATGTCGACGCGGTCCATGCCGATGAACGAGGGTTTGTCCTCGGCCGGCATGGGCGGGGGCAGATCGACGGCGGGGCCGTTGAGGTCGAGAAGGGTCGCCATGGGCTGATATCCGGCTGGTCTTGACGTGGGGGATTCCCGACAGCGGGCGGGAGCAATAACGGAAACGGCCGAGAGCGACCCGCGCTCCCGACCGTATCCGGTTTTGTCCTATATAGCAGCACCGGGCGGAAAACCCAACCCACGCCGCGCAACTGGCCGCGTTACTTGCACTCGGTGTCGACGCGCTTCAGCGCCGCCGAGACGCCCTTCAGCGAATAGGTGTCGCTGGTGACGGTGCCACGCTTGGAGGTGCCGGTGATCACCATGTCCGAGCCGCCCTTCATGGAGTTGATGAGGCGGCTTTCCTCGGCGGCGTTCTCGACCCAGGCGCCCTGGTCCTTGGTGTACATGACGAAGGCGTCGTTGCCGATCTTGACCTGCGTCTTGGAGCCTTCCTTGTAGGTGTAACCGGTGATCACCGACACCTCATGGCGCACGCCTTCCTTGGGGCGATTGGTGATGAACAGGAACACCGGGTCGCGGTTGACGCCCTTGGGTTCGGAAGAGGCCGGCTGGGTCACGATGTAGCAGACCTTGGCGCCGGCGTTGGTGTAGGTGTAGGTCGACCAGCGCTCGTACTGCTGCAGCGGCGTCGGCGTCTGGGCGGTGCCCTGAGCGGCGGCCGCCGCGGCCTGAGGCTTGGCCTGCTGTGCGCCCGCGACCGTCATCGCGCAGAGGATCATCGAGGCGGCCAGGCCGATGGTGCGTGCGTTCGTCATCAAGTCACCTTGCGTTTCGTCGTGCTGTGCCAGTGACAAGGCTGAATCAGCCCGTCTCATGCTTATCGGAACGTTAGGACAACAGGGTTACCAAAGGGTTTCGGCCGCTCTCGGGACCGCCAGGGCAGGGTCCGTCGAACCGCGTTTTCACTTCGGAAGCTCCCGTCGCCGTTCCCCTTCAGGCTTGGCTTGAAATAGGGCGACAATGGGGCGTCTCGCCCAAGGCGCGGAAAGCCGCGACTTTGCACGTCGCCAGGGTCCGGGCAAGATGAAGCCGTGGCGGCCAGGCGCCGCGCCTGGTCGTCATCATGGCGGCTCGGCCCTTGGAATCAGAGGCCTATCCGGACGGCCCAAAGCATCCGCCGATCATGTTGAAGCAACATGATCGACAAGCGGCGGCTCAAGGTCGTGAATCTGGAGCGATTTTTCATCGACCTGATGCGGCTATCAGGTCGGAAAGCGTTCTAGGCCTTGCCGTCTTTCGGGCGGGCGTCGGGGTCGGCAAGAAAGGCGCGCGCCGCCTTGAGGTGGCGCTCGCCGATATGGGCCCGCGCCACGGCGATGGCGGTGGCGAGCACGGTGAGGTCGTCGGTGAAGCCGAGGCCGGCGATGAAGTCGGGAATGACGTCGAAGGGCATGACGAAATAGGCGAGGGCGGCGATCAGCGTTGCCCGCACCCGCGTCGGCGTCTCCGGGTCGAAGGCGCAGAAATACGCCGCCACCACCTGATCCATGAACGGTATGGCCGCCATGGCCCGGCGCACCGTCGTCCAGAAGCGGCGGCGGACGCGCTCGGCGCGGCCGTCCTCGGGGCCAATGATTTCAGGGTCGACAAAGAGACGATCGGCCATGATGTCCTTCCCGGTCGGGGCTGGTTCGCCGCCGGCACCGGTCGGCGGTCAAGTGCAAGAGATGGCCCGTCGTCGGGGGCGTTGCAAGTGGCGGACTTGTCAGGACGGCGGGGCGATGACAAACAGGGGGCAACTGAAGGAGGGCCTTGGCGTGTCCGACACCCGTCCGGCTTCGACCGGCATCGACAACGGCCTGCGACGGGCCGGGCTCGCGGCGTTCGTGGCGCTGTTCGTGCTGACCGACGTCTTCTACCTGTTTCCGAGCCTCGATCTCGGCGTGGCGCGGCTGTTCGCCAGCGATGGCCGTTTTCCGGTCGCCTCCATCGGCCTGTTCATCGAGCTGCGCAAGCTCGGCATGCTGCTGTTCCGCCTGCTGCTGATCGCCGCCTTCGCCGGTCTGCTCTTTCCGCTGGTCGCCGGTGGTCGACGCCTCGCCGTCGGGCCGCGCTGGAGCCTGTTTTTCCTGGCCTCGTCCGGCATTGGCGCCGGGCTCATCGTCAACCTGCTGCTCAAGGATCATTGGGGCCGGGCGCGGCCGGTGATGGTGACCGAGTTCGGTGGCGCGGCCGACTACACCCGGGTGTGGGAGTTCTCGCACGCCTGCAGCCGCAACTGCTCGTTCGTCTCCGGCGAAGCCTCGACGGCGATGCTGCTGACGGCACTGGTGCTGCTGGCGCCGCCGGCCTGGCGGCGGGCGACGGCGGGCATCACCATCGCCCTGGCGCTGGTCTTTTCGGTCAACCGTCTGGCCTTCGGCGGTCATTTCCTTTCGGACGTGACGCTGTCCTGGTGCATCACGCTGATCGTCATGGCGCTGTGCCAGGAGGTGGTCTGCCGCCTCGACGAAGACCGGCTCTGCGCCGGGCTCGGCCGGGCTGGCGCCTCACTGCGCCGGCGGTTCGGCGGTCGCTGACGGCCGCGGGTCGAGGCGGTAGAGCGGCACGGTGCCGGCGGCGGCGAAGTGGAGGCGGGCCGGCAGGTCGGCGAGCTTGCGGACCTGGTAGCCGCCAAGGTCGAGATCGGCGATGTCGCCGGCGGTGACCAGCAGCACCGGCGCGGCGTCGCCCGGCCGCCAGGGCATGGTCATCTGGAAATGGTCGTCGGGCGCCTGACCGACCGGCGTGTAGGAGCGGACGGTGAAGCCGCGGCCGCTGAGGAGGTAGACGCCCTGGGCCGACAGCTCGCGGCCGACCATGACGATGGTGTCGAGGTCGGTGTCGCCGGCCGCCTCGGCGAGCGTGTCGCCGAAGCTCTGCCAGTGCACCATCTTGCGCGCCTGGGCGATGAACTTCGGCGGGTCGACGAAGTGAAAGGCCGGCGTGCCGGCGCCGATGGCCAGGGCGGCAACAAGGCCGATGCCCAGCGACAGGCGCAACGTCCGGCGCCAGCCGCCGTCGACGAGCGCGGCGGTGGCGGCGACCAGCAGTCCGGGATAGGCGGTGGCAGCCCAGTTGGCGTTCATCTTGCCGAACACGGCGTTGGCGGCCACCGTGGCGATGACCGGCACCGAATGCCACAGCAGATAGCGGTCGGCGTCGGGGCGGGCGCTCTGCAGCCGGCCGGTCAGCATGATGGCGGCGACGACGAGGATCACCGGACCGGCGATGCCGAACTGCGAGCCGAGGAACTCCAGCGCCTTGCCGGCGTGCAGGCTGGCCTCGGCGAGGCCGGTGTTGCCGCCGGTGTGGTCGAAGGTGACGAAGCCGTGGCTGGCGTTCCAGACGAGGTTGGGCACGAAGCCGAGGACGCCGATCACCACGGCGATCCACGGCCAGGGCGAGGCGAGCACGGCGCGGCGGCGGGCATCGACGAGAACATAGAGGAAGGACAGCAGCGGCAGGTAGGCCATGGCGTACTTGGCGTTGAGGCCGAGGGCGACGGCGAGGCCGTAGGCGACGGCCGTGCCGGCCGAGGGGGCGGCGATCAGGCGGTGGCCGGCGAGGAGACCGAGCGTCCAGAACAGCAGCAGCGGCACGTCGGTGGTGATCAGCAGCGAGGACAGCGACACCGCCGGCATCAGGGCGTAGCCGAGGGCGCTCCAGAAGCCGACGCGGGCGTCATAGAGCCGGGCGCCGAGAGCGAAGACGGCGAAGGCCGTAAGGGCGTGGACGAGGGGCGCCGACAGGCGGACGCAGGCGGCGCCGTCGCCGCAAACGGCGGTGGTGCCGGCGATCAGCCAGGCCACCATGCCGGGCTTGGAGAAATAGCCGAAGTCGAGATGGCGCGACCAGGCCCAGTACTGGGCTTCGTCGTAGAACAGCTCAAGACCGGTGGCGTAAAGGGCAATGAGGCGGAAGGCGAGCAGCGCCAGCAGGGCGATGACGGTCCGGCGCGTCCACAGCGCAGTATCGGAGGGGGCGGCGATCGGGCCGGAGGAGAGCATGGACGATGATCCGTTAAGCGTTGGTCGCCTTTCCCTAGCTCAGATCAGGGCCTTCCGCCATGGCCTCCCGCACGATCGTCCCGCTGGCGAAAGAAGCGGCGGCGGCGCTTTTCCTGCCTTGCGTCGCGGCGATATCTGGCTAAATTGCCGACGATATTTCCGTCGCCGCCGTCCTGTCCTCCCTGTTGGCGGGGGCGACCACCACGTGGAGTTCCCATGAAAAAGGGCGAAGTCAAGAAAGTCGTGCTGGCCTATTCGGGCGGTCTCGACACCTCGATCATCCTCAAGTGGCTGCAGACCGAGCTCGGTGCCGAAGTCGTCACCTTCACCGCCGATCTCGGCCAGGGCGACGGCGATCTGGAGCCGGCGCGCAAGAAGGCCGAGATGCTGGGCATCAAGGAAATCTTCATCGAGGACGTGCGCGAGGAGTTCGTCCGCGACTTCGTCTTCCCGATGTTCCGCGCCAACGCCGTCTACGAGGGCGTCTACCTGCTCGGCACGTCGATCGCCCGGCCGCTGATCTCCAAGCACCTCATCGACATCGCCAAGAAGACCGGCGCCGACGCCATCGCCCACGGTGCCACCGGCAAGGGCAACGATCAGGTCCGCTTCGAGCTCAGCGCCTACGCGCTCAACCCGGATATCAAGATCATCGCCCCCTGGCGCGACTGGTCGTTCAAGAGCCGTACCGACCTCATCGACTTCGCCGAGAAGCACCAGATCCCCATCGCCAAGGACAAGCACGGCGAGGCGCCGTTCTCGGTCGACGCCAACCTCCTGCACTCCTCCTCCGAGGGCAAGGTGCTCGAGGATCCGTCGCAGCCGGCGCCCGAATACGTCCACATGCGGACGATCTCGCCGGAAGACGCCCCCGACAAGCCGACGATCATCAAGGTCGGCTTCGAGAAGGGCGACGCCGTGTCGATCAACGGCGTGCGTCTCAGCCCGGCCGAACTCCTGACCAAGCTCAACCAGCTCGGCCATGACAACGGCATCGGCCGCATCGACCTCGTCGAGAACCGCTTCGTCGGCATGAAGAGCCGCGGCGTCTACGAGACCCCGGGTGGCACCATCCTGCTGGCCGCCCACCGGGCGATCGAGAGCATCACCCTTGACCGCGGCGCCGGCCACCTCAAGGACGAGCTGATGCCGCGCTACGCCGAGCTCATCTACTACGGCTTCTGGTTCGCGCCCGAGCGCTACATGCTGCAGGCGCTGATCGACAAGAGCCAGGAGAACGTCGAGGGCGAAGTGACGCTGAAGCTCTACAAGGGCAACGTCATCGTTCAGGGTCGCGAGAGCGCCAAGTCGCTGTACTCGTCGACGCTGGTCACCTTCGAGGACGACCAGGGCGCCTACGACCAGAAGGACGCCGCCGGCTTCATCAAGCTCAACGCCCTGCGCCTCCGGACCCTCGCCAAGCGCGATCGGGGGTGAGCCAGGTCGTTACGGCAGTTTGGAGACAGCCATGCCTGGACCGGTCCGCTATCATCTCGGTGGGTTTCCGCCCACCGGGATCGACTGGGAAAGCCTGGTATCGCTCATCGGGCAGGCAAACGCCGCGATTGCGCGTTATGACGGGCTTGTTGCCGCCATTCCCAACGCCGCTGTGCTCTTGTCGCCGCTGACCACGCAAGAAGCGGTCCTCTCGTCGCGCATCGAAGGCACCAACGTCACGATGGGAGAGGTCCTTGAGATCGAGGCGGGCGCTGGTGGCGAGATTGAGCAGCCCAAGCGGGACGATGTCGAGGAAATCCGCAATTATCGCCGGGCGCTCGGTGTCTCGGCCAAGGTTGTTGAAGACCGCCCCCTGACGCCGCATCTGTTGCGCGAAGCGCACATGCTACTTATGGACGGCGTGCGCGGGCGCAACAAGGATCCGGGAGCATTCCGGAACGAGCAGAACTGGATCGGTAACGCTGGCTGCCCGATGGACGAAGCCGGCTACGTGCCGATACCACAGGCCCACCTGCTGGCTGGACTCGACGCGTGGGCAGCATACGTCGCGTCGCGATCGCAGCCGGATCCCCTGGTCCAGCTTGCGGTCGCGCACGCAGAGTTCGAGGCCCTGCATCCGTTCAAGGATGGCAATGGCCGTCTTGGACGGATGATCATTCCGCTCTTTCTCTATGAGCGGAAGGTTCTCTCCGGCCCGAACTTCTACATGAGCGGCTATCTGGAAGCGCGCCGCGACGAGTACATCGAACGATTGCGTGCGATTTCGCGGGATGCCGACTGGACGGGCTGGGTGAGGTTCTTTCTCCAGGGCCTCATCGAACAGGCTACGGAGAACCAGACGAAGGCGCGCTCGATTCTGGACCTGCATCAGCACATGCAGAAGGAAGTGGCGGAGCGGACGCACTCGCAATTCTCGCCGCATGCGGTCGACTTTCTGTTTTCAAAACCGATATTCGCCAGCAGCCATTTCATAGAAGGCGCCAAGATCCCGCGCGAGACGGCGATCCGCATCCTGAAGGTGCTGCGCGAGGCAGGGGTGCTGCGTACCCTCTCTGGCGGCTCGGGACGTCGCCCGGCTGTCTATGCCTTTCCGCAGTTGCTGAACATCGCCGAAGGGCGGTCGGTGCTGTAGTTTGTACGTCGTGGGTTACTGACGACCAACGTTGTGTGTCATGAACCGCCATTTGATTACAGACAATACGCGTCGTGCGTAATCTGTGACGCACAAACGAAAACAACTTGCTGTGAAGAGGGGCATCGCCTTGGAGGCGCTGGTAAGCCAATGGCGCCGCTCCTCTCGGAACGGCGCCGCCTTTTTCTCCCGTTGTTTCATCGCTCACGCCGCCCGCAGGCCGTCGACGAACTTGGCGACTTCCGACTGCAGGTCGGCCGACTGGTGCTCGAGTTCGGCCGACAGCTCCGACAGGTGATTGGAGGCCAGACCGGTCTGCTGCGCCGCTTGCCCGACGACGGCGATGGTGCCGGTCACCGCCTGGGTGCCCTCGGCGGCGCGCTGGGTGTTCTCGGCGATCTCGCCAGTGGCCGCGCCCTGTTCCTCGACGGCGCCGGCGATCGAGGCCGTCACTTCGCGGATCATCGAGATGGTGGAGGTGATGCGGCCGATGGCGGCGACCGTTTCGTTGGTGGCCACCTGGATCTCGCCGATCTTCTCGCCGATCTCGTCGGTGGCCTTGGCGGTCTGCGAGGCCAGCTGCTTGACCTCGGAGGCGACGACAGCGAAGCCGCGTCCGGCTTCGCCGGCCCGCGCCGCCTCGATGGTGGCGTTGAGGGCGAGAAGGTTGGTCTGCTCGGCGATGGCCCGGATCAGGCTGACGACGTCGCCGATGCGCAGGGCGGCGTCCGACAGGGCCCGCACGTTGCCCTCCGTGCGCGTCGCCTCGTCGGCGGCTTCGCCGGCGATGCTGGCCGACTTGGCCACCTGCTCGTTGATCTCGCGGATGGAGGCGGTGAGTTCCTCGGCGCTGGCGGCGACGGTCTGGACGTTGGTCGAGGCGAGCTGGGCGGCGCCGGTGACCGACTGGGCCTGACCGCTGGTGGCCTCGGCCGTTTCCGACAGCACGCGGGCCGCATCGGCGACCTCGGCCGACGAGCGGGCGAAGCGATCGGCCAGCGCGCCCATGGTCGACTGAAACTCGTCGGCAAGGCGGCGGCGTTCGACCAGGCGCCGTTCGGCGGTGGCCTCGTCGGTGGCGGTGCGTTCGGACCGCAGCCGCTCGGTCTCGGCAAGCCCCATGGCGAAGATTTCGAGCGCCTTGGCCATGTCGCCGACTTCGTTGGTGTTTTCGGTATAGGGGATGGCGGTGTCGAGCTCGCCGGCGGCCACGGCCTTCATGGCCACGGTGATGCGCGACACCGGTCGGGCGATGCCGCGACCGATGAACCAGGCCAGCAGCACGGTGATGATGGTGATGACGGCAAAGGCGATGGCCATCTGGATGCGCGCCTCGGCGCGGATGGTGTTCTCGCTCTGCGTGGCGCTGGAATCGAGCGCCTTGATGTTGGTAACGAGGTCGTCGAGCTGCGGCTCGAGATTGGCGAAGCCGTTGGACAGCTGCTGATAGACGCTGCGGAAGCGCTGGTCGCTCTCCACCCAGGCGCGGACGCCGTCGGCGTAGGCGGCCATGGCATCGCCGAGCGCCTTCTTGTTGTCGGCGTCGAGGGCGCTCGCGGACAACAGCCGGGTGAAGTCCATGGTGCGCTTGCCGAAATCGGTATAGGCGCTGGGGAAGTGGGTGAGCTTGTAGTCACGCTCGAAGGCGCGCAACGATTGGAAGGCGGCACTGAGCGCCGGCTCGCTCCCGTCGGCGAGACGGCTTTCGACGGCCGCAGCGCCCTTCAGGATGACACCGTTGATGCCCGACTTGGGATAGAGGCCGAGCTTCTTCTTGATCGACACGATGTCGGCAAAGGCGGCGTTGTAGTCGGCGAGGCCCTGCTTGATGGTGGTCAGCGAGAAGGCGAGCGAGTCGAGGGCGTCGGCATTGAGGCGGTTCAGCAACTGTTCGACGGTGCTGTCGGTCTTGAGGAATGCGTCGTCATGCGAGCCGATGAAGCGTTCGTCATCGGTATAGATGAAGTTGATCTCGGATTGACGCAGCGTCTGCACGCCGGTCTGCAGCACCGAGGCCAGTTCGGCGTCGATGCGGGCACTGGCTGAGTGACGGCGGTAGCCGTCGACACGCACGTCCTGCAACACGTAGATCAAGCCGACGGCGCCGAGGCTGAGCAGGGAAAAGACGCCGAAGGCGAAAATTCGAGTGGAAATGCGCAAGTTGCGCCGACGCGGCCAAAGCCTCATGGTTGCCAAACCTCCTAAGTGCCAACCGAACGGTGCCGCAACGGACCTCAACCGTTCCCGCTGATCCTCGCAGCGGGTTTTTACAAAGCAGCCTCAAGTATCTTGCCGGTCTTGGCTTAAGCCAAAGTTAAAGGGTATGCATTGTGACGGCCGGCTGAACCGGAAGTGGCGGCGGTGGCGGCGGGCGCGCTTTTTTGCCGGTTTTTCGGCCTGCATGGCTGCTGATCGTCGGCCGTTGGCGGTTTTTCTTGCTCTTGTCACAATGATTCGTATATTGCCGGTCGATGATGACGGTCCGGGCGCGTGTCCCGGGCCGTCTGTCTTTTTTCCGATAACCGAGAACCCCTCATGCAATTGCGCAACATCGCCATCATCGCGCATGTCGACCATGGCAAGACCACGCTCGTCGATGAACTCCTGAAGCAGTCCGGCTCCTACCGCGAGAACCAGAAGGTTGCCGAGCGCGTCATGGACTCGAACGACCTCGAGAAGGAGCGCGGCATCACCATTCTTGCCAAGGCGACCAGCGTCGTGTGGAAGGGCGTGCGCGTCAACATCGTCGACACCCCAGGCCACGCCGACTTCGGCGGCGAGGTCGAGCGCATCCTCAACATGGTTGACGGCGCCATCGTGCTGGTCGACGCCGCCGAGGGACCGATGCCGCAGACCAAGTTCGTCGTCGGCAAGGCGCTGAAGGTTGGTCTGAAGCCGATCGTCGCCATCAACAAGGTCGACCGTCCCGACGCCCGCATCCACGAGGTTGTCGACGAGGTGTTCGATCTGTTCGCCGCGCTCGACGCCACCGAAGAGCAGCTCGACTTCCCGATCCTCTACGGTTCGGGCCGCAATGGCTGGTTCTCCGACAGCCCCGAGGGCAATCAGTCGGAAGGCATGACGCCGCTGTTCGATCTGGTGCTGCGCCACGTGCCGCCGCCGCACATCGAGGCCGACGCGCCGTTCCGCATGATCGGCACGCTGCTTGAGGCCAACCCGTTCCTCGGCCGCGTCATCACCGGTCGCATCACCTCCGGCGAGGTCAAGGCCAACCAGACCATCAAGGTGCTGGACCAGAACGGCACCGTCGTCGATCAGGGCCGCGTCTCCAAGCTCCTGGCCTTCCGCGGCCTGGAGCGTCAGGGCATCGAGGTTGGCGAGGCCGGCGACATCATCGCCATCGCCGGCCTGACCAAGGGCACGGTCGCCGACACGTTCTGCGCCCTGGAAGTGACCGAGCCGCTGCACGCCCAGCCGATCGATCCGCCCACCGTCACCATGACCTTCCTCGTCAACAACTCGCCGCTGGCCGGCACCGAGGGCGACAAGGTGACGAGCCGCATGATCCGCGACCGTCTGTTCCGCGAAGCCGAAGGCAACGTGGCGCTGAAGATCGAGGAAAGTGCCGAGAAGGACAGCTACTTCGTGTCCGGTCGCGGCGAACTGCAGCTGGCCGTGCTGATCGAAACCATGCGGCGCGAGGGCTTCGAGCTGGCCGTGTCGCGGCCGCGCGTCGTCTTCCGCAAGGACGAGACGACCGGCGAGACGCTGGAGCCGATCGAAGAGGTGGTGATCGACGTCGACGAGGGCTATTCCTCGGTGGTCGTGCAGAAGATGAGCGAGCGCAAGGCCGACATGGTCGAGATGCGGCCGTCCGGCGGCAATCGCCTGCGCCTGGTGTTCTTCGCACCGACGCGCGGCCTGATCGGCTACCAGTCGGAGCTCCTGACCGATACGCGCGGCACCGCCGTCATGAACCGGCTGTTCCACGACTATCAGCCGCACAAGGGCGATCTGCCCGGCCGCCGCAACGGCGTGCTGATCTCCACCGACATCGGCGAGGCCGTGGCGTTCGCGCTGTGGAACCTCGAAGATCGCGGCCCGATGATGATCGAGCCGGGCTGGAAGGTGTATCAGGGCATGATCGTCGGCGAGCACACGCGCGAGAACGATCTCGAGGTCAACGTGCTCAAGGGCAAGAAGCTCACCAACGTGCGTTCGGTCTCCAAGGACGAAGCGGTGCGCCTGACGCCGCCGATCCGCATGACGCTCGAAAAGGCGCTGGCCTGGATCCAGGACGACGAGCTGGTCGAGGTGACGCCGAAGTCGATCCGCCTGCGCAAGATCCTGCTCGATCCCATCGAGCGCAAGCGCATGCGCGGCAAGGACGCGGCCGCCTGATCGGCGGCCGACAAGCGACAAAGACAAAGGCGCGTCCCGTGGCGGGGCGCGCCTTTTTTCATGGCCGCGGCGTGGTCGGTTATTCGCCGGCCAGCTTGCTCGATATGTAATTGAAGGTGTTGGACTGCGATTTGGAAACGTTGGTCATCGACGACATGCCAATCAGGGCAATGACCAGCATGAGGACGAGAATGCCGTACTCGACAGCCACGGCGCCCCGGGTGTCGGAACGGAAGGCGCGAGTCAGTCGCATGAGGTGTGACATGGCTTGGCCCATTCCTGTTTCCTTCGGCAGGAGGTGCCGAACGCACCGGCTGTTCCAGTAGCAGGGAGTATGTCACCCATTCATGAATGTTTTCTCAAGTATCGTGTGCAAATTGGCCGTTCTCGCGCCGTTCCCACGCCGAGCTCGCCCCCTCAGCCGGGGCCGAGCAGGTCGACGAGGTGGGGAATGAGCGGCTCGTCGGCTGGCGGCATCGGGTAGTCGCGCAACACCCCCGGCCGCACCCAGGCAAGGCGCTGCCCCTCGCGCGGCCGCGCGAAACCTTCCCAGCGCCGGCAGACGTAAAGCGGCATCAGCAGGTGGAAATCGGGGTAGCTGTGGCTGGCGAAGGTGAGCGGGGCGAGGCAGGCCGGCTTGACCTTCAGCCCCAGCTCCTCGTCGAGTTCGCGGATCAGCGCCGTCTCGGGGCTCTCCGTCGGCTCGAGCTTGCCGCCGGGAAATTCCCAGAGGCCGGCCAGGCTCTTGCCCGCCGGCCGCTCGGCCAGCAGCACGCGGTTGTCGGCATCGACAAGCGCGCAAGCGACGACGAGAACGATCTTCAACGGCGGCCTCCTGCCGGTCGGTGACGCTTGGGTCAGCTGCGATAGTCGCCGTTGATGGCGATGTATTCCTTGGTCAGGTCGCAGGTCCAGACACGCGCCTTGCCGGCCCCGAGACCGATGTCGGCGCGCACGACGATGTCGCTTTGCTTCATCACCGCCGAGGCGGCGGCTTCGGAATAGTCGGGGTCGCGCTCGCCGTCCTTGGCAACGCGGACGTCGCCGAACCAGATGCTGAGGCGATCGCGATCGGCCGGCTCGCCGGCCTTGCCGACGGCCATGACGACGCGGCCCCAGTTGGCGTCCTCGCCGGCCACCGCCGTCTTGACCAGCGGCGAGTTGGCGATCGACAGGGCGATGCGCTTGGCGGACGCGTCGTCGACGGCGCCGGTGACCTGCACTTCGACGAACTTGCGGGCGCCCTCGCCGTCGCGGGCAACGAAGCGGGCCAGTTCCTGCAGCATGTCCTCGAGGGCGGCGCGGAAGGCCGGCAGCCGGGGATCGTCCAGCGCCGTGGCGCGCGAGGCGGCGGCCTTGCCGGTGGCGAACAGGATGAGGGTGTCGGAGGTCGAGGTGTCGCTGTCGACGGTGACCGAATTGAACGAACCGGCGGCGCCCTGGCCGATCAGGTCCTGCAGCAGCGGCGCGGCGATGGGGGCATCGGTGAAGACGAAGGCCAGCATGGTGCCCATGTCGGGAGCGATCATGCCGGCGCCCTTGCAGAAGCCGTTGATGGTGACCGGTACGCCGCCGAAATCAACGCGGCGGGTCGCCACCTTGGGGAAGGTGTCGGTGGTCATGATGGCACGGGCGGCGTCGAGCCAGGGAGCGGGGGCCAGGCGGGTCGCCGTTTCGTCGAGCACGGCGGCGAACTTGGCCGGGTCGAGCGGCTCGCCGATGACGCCGGTGGAGGCAAGGAACACCGTCTCGGCCGGCACGCCGAGCGTGCGGGCGACGGCGGCGGCCGACAGTTCGACGGTCTCGCGCCCCTTCCTGCCGGTGAAGGCGTTGGCATTGCCGGAATTGACCAGCAGTGCCCGTGCCTTGCCCTGGGCCAGGTTGACGCGGCACCAGTCGACCGGCGCCGACGGGCACTTGGACCGGGTGAACACGCCGGCCACCTCGGTGCCCTCGTCGAGCGCCAGCAGCAGCACGTCCGTCCGGCCCTGATACTTGATGCCGGCCGCCGTGGTGGCGAAGCGGACGCCGGCGAGCGGCGGCAGCGTCGCGAAGGTCTTGGGGGCGAGCGGGGAGATGGCGTGGGACATGGCGGCGACCGGTCTCGATGTTCGGAATGGAAAGGCGCCCCGGGGGTGTCCCCCGAGGCGATAGGCGGTTCAGCGGCGGCGGGCCGTCACTTGGCCGGGGCGTCGGGCGCCGGCTCGGCGGTGGTCAGGGCCGGCACGTCGAGGCGCTCGATGGTGGCCGAGGCGCGCATCTTCTTGAGCGCGTCCTGGTACTTGTCGCGCTGGACCATCTGCACCACCTGGTCGCGCACGTCGTCGAGCGTCGGCACCGGCTGGGTGCGCTTCTCTTCGACCTTGATGATGTGGTAGCCGAACTGCGTCTTGACCGGCGTCTTGGACATCTCACCCGGCGCCAGCGTGAAGGCGACGGCTTCGAACTCGGGCACCATCTGGCCCTTGGCGAAGAAGCCGAGATCGCCACCGTTGTCCTTGGAGCCCGGATCGAGCGACCGCTCCTTGGCGATGGCGGCGAAGTCGCCACCGGCGGCCAGGTCGGCCAGCACCTTGTTGGCCTCGTCCTCGGTCTTCACGAGAATGTGACGGGCATGCACCTCCTCGGGGGCGGTGTAGCCGGCGATGTCCTTGTCGTAGCGGGCCTTGATCTCCTCGTCGGTGACGGCGCCCTGGATCTGGGTCTCGACGTAGGTGTTGCGCAGCGCCTGGGCCTCGAGGAAGACCATGCGCGACTTGAACTTGTCGTTGTTGGCGATGCCGGCGGCCTTGGCGGCGTCGGCCATGACGTGCATGTCGACGAGGGCGTCGACGACCATGGTCTGACGCTGATCCTCCGGCACCTGGCCCAGCTGATCGGCGAAGACATCCATGGCCATGTCGACCTCGGCCTTGGTGATGTCCTTGCCGTTGACGCGCGCCAGCACGTCGCCATCGGCGTGGGCAGGAATGGCGAAGGCGAAGCCGGCGACAAGCAGGGTCGGCACGAAACGCGTCAGGGCGAGACGACCGATGGTCGAGAGAAGGGACATTGGGTTTCCTATCGATGGGTAGCCCCACACATCGGGGGCGAAAGACGTCGACAGCCGTATACAGCGCCGCATCGCCTTAGACAATTTCATCCTGTACCCGGCGGGCGAAATGATGGCAGCTTTCGCGATCCCGGCGGATTGTCGCGACGTTGACATATCTTCTACCCCAACATAGATGGAGCGTGCCTGGGTGGGCCAAACGTGATAATTGCGGCGTGAAAACGAACCGGCCGGCGTCACGATAGCCCGTCGGACGATGACGGTTACTTTGACGAAGGGATGGGCTGCCATGGTCGGCCTCGGTGGTATCGCACGCAAGATTTTCGGAACGGCAAACGATCGCCGGATCAAGGGCTACAGGCCATCGGTAGCCGCCATCAACGCCCTCGAGGCGGAGGTGGAGCAGCTCTCGGATGAGGCCCTGGCCGCCCGCACGGTGGAATTCCGCGACAAGCTGGCCGCCGGCACTCGCCTCGACGATCTTCTGGTTCCCGCCTTCGCCACGGTGCGCGAGGCCGCCAAGCGCACGCTCGGCCAGCGGCATTTCGACGTGCAGCTGATCGGCGGCATGGTCCTCAACGACGGCGACATCGCCGAGATGAAGACCGGCGAAGGCAAGACGCTGGTGGCGACGCTCGCCGTCTACCTCAATGCCCTGACCGCCAAGGGCGTGCACGTCGTCACCGTCAACGACTACCTCGCCCGCCGCGACAGCGAGTGGATGGGCCGCGTCTACCGCTTCCTCGGCCTGACCGTCGGCGTCATCGTGCACGGCCTGTCCGACGAGGAGCGCCGCGCCGCCTACGGCTGCGACATCACCTACGGCACCAACAACGAGCTCGGCTTCGACTATCTGCGCGACAACATGAAGTACGAGAAGGCGCAGATGGTGCAGCGCGGCCATCACTACGCCATCGTCGACGAAGTGGACTCGATCCTCATCGACGAGGCGCGCACGCCGCTGATCATTTCCGGCCCGCTCGAGGACCGGTCCGAGTTCTACAACACCATCGACACCTACATCCCCGGCATTCCCGACGAGGATTTCGAGGTCGACGAGAAGCATCGCACGGCCAGCTTCACCGAAGTCGGCACCGAGCGCATGGAGGCGCGGCTCAAGGCCGGCGGCCTGCTCAAGGGCGGCTCGCTCTACGACATCGAGAACGTTTCGGTCGTTCACCACCTCAATCAGGCGCTGCGGGCCCACAAGCTGTTCCAGCGCGACCGCGACTACATCGTCAAGGACAATGAAGTCGTCATCATCGACGAGTTCACCGGCCGCATGATGCCGGGCCGCCGCTATTCGGACGGCCTGCACCAGGCGCTCGAGGCCAAGGAGCACGTGCGCATCCAGCCCGAGAACCAGACGCTGGCCTCGATCACCTTCCAGAACTATTTCCGCATGTACGAGAAGCTGGCCGGCATGACCGGCACGGCCTCGACGGAAGCGGACGAGTTCGCCGACATCTATAATCTCGAAGTGGTGGAAATTCCGACGCATCGGCCGGTGTCGCGCATCGACGATCACGACGAGGTCTACCGCACCGTCGACGAGAAGTACGCGGCGATCATCGAGACCATCCGGGCCTGCAAGGCCAAGGGGCAGCCGATTCTGGTCGGTACGACGTCGATCGAGAAGTCGGAAACGCTGGCCGAGCTGCTGACCCGCCAGGGCTTCGTCCAGAGCGATCCGGACGTGCTGGTGGACGGCGACAAGCCGGTGTTCCAGGTGCTGAACGCCCGCTATCACGAGCAGGAAGCCTACATCATCTCGCAGGCCGGTCTGCCGGGCGCTGTGACCATTGCCACCAACATGGCCGGCCGCGGCACCGACATCCAGCTCGGCGGCAACGCCGACATGCTGATCGAGCGCAAGCTCGGCGAGGTGCCGCCGGGACCGGAACGCGATGCCCGCGAGCAGAAGATCCGCGCCGACGTCGCCCGCCTCAAGGAAAAGGCGCTCGCCGCCGGCGGCCTGTTCGTGCTCGGCACCGAGCGTCACGAGAGCCGCCGCATCGACAACCAGCTGCGTGGCCGCTCCGGCCGCCAGGGCGACCCCGGCCAGTCGCGTTTCTATCTGTCGCTGCAGGATGACCTGATGCGCATCTTCGGCTCCGACCGCATGGACGGCATGCTGAAGAAGCTCGGCCTGCAGGACGGCGAGGCCATCATCCATCCGTGGATCAACAAGGCCCTCGAAAAGGCGCAGCAGAAGGTCGAGGCGCGCAACTTCGACATCCGCAAGAACCTCCTCAAGTTCGACAACGTCATGAACGATCAGCGCAAGGTGATCTTCGAGCAGCGTATCGAGCTGATGACCGAGGACAGCGTCGCCGAGACGGTGACCGACATGCGCCACACGGTGATCGGCGACCTCGTCGCCAAGCACATTCCCGAGAACGCCTATGCCGAACAGTGGGATGTGGCCGGCCTGACGGCGGCGGTGGCGCAGTACCTCAATCTCGATCTGCCGGTCGCCGACTGGGCCAAGGAAGAGGGCATCGCCGATCAGGAGATCGAGGAGCGCCTGCTCAAGGCGGGCGACGATGAGGCCAAGGCGCGCGAAGAGCGTTTCGGCGCCGAACTGATGCGCCGCGTCGAGAAGGCCATTCTGCTGCAGACGCTGGATAATCTCTGGCGCGAGCATCTGGCCCAGCTCGACCACCTGCGTTCGGTGATCGGCTTCCGCGGCTATGCCCAGCGCGATCCGCTCAATGAATACAAGACCGAGGCCTTCGCCCTGTTCGAGGCGCTGCTCAACGAACTGCGCCGGCAGGTGACGGCCAGCCTGATGCGCGTCGAGATCCGCCGCGAGGAACAGCCGGCGCCGACGCCGGCCTTCGACGCCAGCCAGATGGTCGGCCACCACGCCGATCCGGTCACCGGCGAGGATCAGCTGTCGCCGGTGCAGGCGGTGCAGATGCTCGAGGCGGCCATGGCTCGCACGCGTAACGGCGCCCGCGATCCCAACGATCCCACCACCTGGGGATCGGTCGGCCGCAACGAGCCGTGTCCGTGCGGTTCGGGCAAGAAGTACAAGCATTGCCACGGCCAGTTCGCCTGAGCGAACACCGGCAACGAGGCTCAGCCGTAACCCGCCGGTCAGGTCGCCCACCTGACCGGCGGTTTGCTGTCCTGTCAGGGCCGTTGTGGCAACCGCCTGTCGGCGGCGGGCGGCAAGGTATTCCGGCGGCCGGCAACGAAAAAGCCCGGTTTCCGGCGGCGAAATCCGTCAATAGCTTTCCGACCAAAGACGATCAGGAATTGCCCGGATTATATTGTCTTGTCAGAAAGCGCATTCTCGGGCTGGTTTTAACTTGACCTCCTGGGTCAACTCCCTAATCTGGATGCGTCATGCGACTAACCCAGGCCACGAATTACTCCATTCGCGTTCTGCTCTATTGTGCAGTCAACCCTGATCGCCCCAGCCGTGTTGCTGACATCGCCGCGACGTTCGGCATGTCGGAGACGCATCTGTTCAAGATCCTCAAGGTTCTGGTCGACAACAAGTTCATCGAGACCATCCGTGGACGCCACGGTGGCCTGAAGCTCGGCCGGCCGGCCGAAGAGATTCGTCTCGGCGATGTCATCGCGGCCACCGAGGAAAGCTTCGTCATGGCCGATTGTTTTGCCGGCGAAGGTGGCAAGAATTGTCCGCTGACGCTGAGCTGCGAATACAACCGGGTATTGCGCGAGGCGCTCGGGGCTTTCTTCGAGGTGCTCGATCGCTACACCGTGGCCGACATCGCCCGCGACCGCGTCGATATCCGCGGGATGTTGGGACTGGATGCCGCTGAAAGCGACTGTCCGGCAGCGGAACTGCAACCGGCGCTCGGCGCCTGATCGCCTTCACTGCCGTTTCAAGTCCTGGTCTTGCCGAGGGCCTCGGCAAGGCTCATCTGGGCGCTGCCGGGTCTGAGCGGCTTGGGCTGGCCGGGCGCCGGTGCCCAGCCGGATAGCGACAGCAGCGTCAGACTGGCGCGGACGCGACCGTCGGCGTCGGCATGGTCGCGGCCGTAGATCTCGGCTGCCCGGATCAGCAGGCCCTTGGCCGTCGGCGTCCGGCGGCGGGCGGTCAGGCAGTTGGTGGCCCCCATGGCGGCGAGGTCGGCAGCCAGACCGAAGAAATTGCCATAGCGCAGCACCATGCGGTCCTGATCGGCCACCGGCATGGCGAAGCCGGCCCGTTGCAGCAGGGCGCCGAGATCGCGCACTTCGGCCATGGGCAGGACGCGTGGACTGGCGCCGCCGGCGATGTCGCTTTCGGCGGCGATCAGGGACTGCCTGAGTTCGGTGAAGCTGTCGCCGCCGACGAGGACGGCGAGGAACAGGCCGTCCGGCTTGAGGGTGCGGCGGATCTGCACCAGCGCTCCCGGCAGGTCATTGGCCCACTGCAGCGTCAGGCAGGAGATGACGAGGTCGAAGCTCTCGGCCGAAAAGGGCAGGGCTTCGTCGTCGATGACCGGTCGGCCGCTGACGGGGCCTGGCACCAGGAGATCGGCGACGACGACGCTGTCGACCTGACCGGAGGCGACGAGCGCCCGGTCGAGGCGCGACGTCGGGTCGCCGATGACCAGCGCGCGGGCAAAGCGGCGCGGCACGACGGCCAGGCGGTCGATAAGATCGTCGGCGACGACGTCCAGCAGGAAGTCGGCGCCCGGACGGGCAGCGGCGAGGGCGCGGGCGCGGCGGCGGGCCAGTTGCTGGCGATCGATCAGTTCGGGCGGCATGGGGTTTCCTCGCCTCGGTTGCCTCGTCAATAGGCGCTGCGTCGGTCGGCGTCAAATGCCTGGGCCTTGGCTGGTGTTGCGCTGCGCTCTCGACTATCCTGCGTTGAAACGGGGTGTGGCCGATGACGAGCGATGGCGACATGTGGTGGCCCGAGGGCGGGCAGCGCGAGCGGCCGGCGCGTCTGGCGCCGCTGTTCGGCCGCGCCTTGGCGATGTCGCGGGCCGGCGTGGCGACCGTGGGGCGCGAACTCGTCGATCTCGTGCTGCCGCCGGCCTGTCCGGCCTGTCGCCAGCGCCTGGGGTCGGCCGGTGGGCTCTGCGCCGCGTGCTGGCAGGGGGTGCGCTTCATTGAGCGGCCGTGGTGCGAACGGCTCGGCACGCCGATGGAACTCGATCTCGGGCCGGGTGTGCTGTCGGCGGCGGCGCTGGCCGAGCCGCCGCCCTTCGAGCGCGCCCGTTCGGCCGTGGCCTTCGAGGGACCGGTGATCGATCTTGTCCACGGGTTCAAATATGGCGACCGCACCGATCTCGCGCCGATGTTCGTTGCCTGGATGCTGCGGGTGTCGGGCGAGCTCCTGGCCAACGCCGATGTCGTCGTGCCGGTGCCGCTGCACTGGAGCCGGCTGGCGGCGCGGCGGTTCAATCAGGCGGCGCTGCTCGCCCACGGCGTGGCGGCGCGGGCCGGCGTGGCCTGTCGCACCGATCTGGTGCGGCGCGTCAAGCGGACGCCGCAGCAGGTGGGGCTGAAGCGGGCCGAGCGCCTCGCCAACATGCGTGCCGCCTTCGCCGTGCCGGCGCGGCGGCGGGCGGAGGTCGCCGGCAAGGCGGTGGTGCTGGTCGACGACGTCTTCACCACCGGTTCGACGCTGGCGGCGGTGAGCCGCACCTTGCTGGCCGCCGGCGCCGCCCGCGTCGACGTGCTGACGCTGGCGCGGGTTGTGGGGGCGGTGGAAAGCGGGGTATAACGGCCGAAGCGATTTTTCCGGCAAGGAGTTGGCGATGCGGCCCGTTCTCGTCTATACGCGCGATTTCTGCGGTTATTGCGCTCGGGCCAAGGCCCTGCTGATCGCCAAGGGCGTTGCCTTCGAGGAAATCAACGCCGGTGCCGATCCGGCCAAGCGCGCCGAAATGCAGGCCCGCTCTGGCCGCAACACCTTTCCGCAGATCTTCATCGGCGACACGCATGTCGGCGGTTGCGACGATCTGCATGCCCTCGAGGCCGCCGGTCGGCTCGACGGGCTGCTGGCCGACTGACAGCGGCCGGACAATTTTTGGAGGACCCGACGATGGCGTCGATGCGAGTTGCCGTGGTGCAGTTGCGGTCGGGCCGTGATCCGGGCCGGAACCTTGAGACGGTTGAACGGCTGGTGCGCGCCGCCGCCGCCGCCGGGGCCACCTACATCCAGACGCCGGAGATGACCAATCTCCTGGAACGTGACCGGGCGGCGCTGGCCGCCACGCTGCGGCCGGAGGCCGATGACGGTTTCGTCGCTCTCGGCGTGGCGCTGGCGCGGCAGCTGTCGATCACGCTGCATTTCGGCTCGCTGGCGCTTCGGCGCGACGATGGCCGCATCGCCAACCGGGCGCTGGTGTTCGGCTCGGACGGCGAGGTGATCGGCCGCTACGACAAGATCCACATGTTCGACGTCGATCTCGCCCACGGCGAAAGCTGGCGCGAGAGCGACACCTACGTGCCGGGCGACCTGGCGGTGCTCGCCGATACGCCGGCCTTCCGACTGGGGCTCGGCATCTGCTACGACGTGCGCTTCCCTCACCTCTTCCGCGCCTACGCCCACGCCGGCGCCGAGGTGCTGTCGGCACCGGCCGCCTTCACCCGCCAGACCGGCGAGGCGCACTGGCACGTGCTGCAGCGGGCGCGGGCCATCGAGAACGGCGCCTTCGTCATCTCGGCCGGCCAGGGCGGTCATCACGAGGATGGCCGCGACACCTTCGGGCATTCTCTCGTCGTCGATCCCTGGGGCGGCATCGTTGCCGAGCTCGATCACGAGGAACCGGGCTTCGTCGTCGCCGACATCGATCCCGCGGCGGCCGGCGAAGCGCGGCGCTCGATCCCGAGCCTGCGCAACGAACGGCGTTTCGCGCTGGTCGAGCCCACCTGAGGGGCCGCCTGGGCGCCTCTTGTGTTCGTTGCCGGAAGACGCCATCTTGGGTTCATGATCCGCTATTCGCTCGTCTGCGCCGACGCGCATCCCTTTGAAGGCTGGTTTCGTTCGTCCGATGATTTCGACCATCAGGCGGAGCGCGGTCTCGTGGTCTGTCCGCACTGCGGCGACACCCGTGTCAGCAAGGCGCTGATGGCGCCACGCGTCGTCACCTCGGAGAACAAGGCGGCGCCGCGTCCGGCCGAGACGCAGCCGGGCGAACAGCTGCCGGTGGCGGCGGTGAGCGCGGAAGCGCGCGAGATGCTGACCCGGCTCAAGGAGCTCAAGGCCAAGCTGATCGAGGGATCGGAAGACGTTGGTGCCCGCTTCGTCGAAGAAGCGCGGCGCATGCACTTCGGCGAGACACCGGCGCGGCCGGTGCACGGGCAGGCCAGCGCCGAGGAGGCGCGGGCGCTGGTCGAGGAAGGTATCGACATTCTGGCGCTGCCGGTGCTGCCGGGCGAACGCAACTGAGCCGGGCTCAGTCCTTGGGACGGGCGGCGAACACCATGTAGTTGACGTCGACGTCGCGGCTTTCGCGCCAGCTGTCGAGGAGCGGGTTGAACGACAGGCCGCGCCGGTCGAGCAGCGTCAGGCCGGCGGCCTGCAGCGGCGCTTCCACTTCCTCGGGCTTCAGGAACTTCTTCCAGTCGTGGGTGCCGACCGGTAGCCAGCGCAGTACGTACTCGGCGCCGATGACCGCCAGACCGTAGGCCTTGAGCGTGCGGTTGAGCGTGGCGACGACGAGCAGGCCGCCGGGACGCAGCAGGTCGGCGACGAGGTGCAGGAAGGCGTCGACGTCGGCGACGTGTTCGACCACCTCGAGGGCGAGCACGACGTCGAAGCGCTCGCCGGCGGCGGCGATGTCCTCGGCGGTGGCGACGCGGTAGTCGATTTCGAGCCCGGACTGGGCGGCGTGCAGCTTGGCCACCTCGATGTTGACGGGCGAGGGATCGATGCTGGTGACGGTGGCGCCGAGGCGGGCCATCGGTTCGGAGATCAGGCCGCCACCGCAGCCGATGTCGATGAGACGGAGGCCGGTCAGCGGGTCCATCGCCCTGGAATCGCGGCCGAAGTGGCCGGCGATCTCGCGCCGCAGCGCCGAGAGGCGGATGGGGTTGAACTTGTGCAGCGGCTTGAACTTGCCCTTGGGATCCCACCATTCGGCGGCCATGGCCGAAAAGCGGTCGACCTCTGACTGATCCACGGTTCCGGCCGTCGGCGACATGGCATTCTCCCGTTAGGGGCGTTGCGAGGGGGATTCGGATCGCACGGGCGCCGGCGTCTGGCAAGTCCCTTCCGGACCCGGGGCGGGGCGACGATGCGCCGATCATTAGGCCATTGTGACTTGCATTTGAAGAGCGGAGGGCGAAACTCGCGGCGAGGGAACCACCAGGATGCTTCGGGGTCAGGACATGCCGCTTCATCAGGATATCGCCGCCATGCTCGCCGCCGAGGCGGCGCTCAACCGCCCGGCTTTCGATACGCTCGACGCGCCGACGGCCCGGCGCATGGTCAGCGAGCAGCCGTCGCCGCCGGGCCAGGCGGTGGCCGCCGTCAAGACCCTTGCCATTCCCCGCGACGACGGTGAGGCGATGCCGGCGCGCGTCTATGCGCCGTTCGGCGACGGGCCGTGGCCGGTGGTGGTCTACGTGCACGGCGGCGGCTTCGTGCTGTGCGATCTCGACACCCACGACGGCATCTGTCGCAACATCGCCGCCGACGCCGGGGCGGTGGTGGTGTCGATCGACTATCGGCTGGCGCCCGAGCATCCGTTCCCGGCCGCCGCCGACGACGCGGTGACGGCGCTGCGCTGGGTGGCCGGGCATCTCGCCGACATCGGTGGCGCCCCCGGCCGGCTGGTGGTGGCTGGCGACAGCGCCGGCGGTCATCTCGCCGCCGTGGTGGCCCTGCGCCTGCGCGAGGCGGGCGAGACGATCCTCACCGGTCAGGTGCTGGTCTACCCGGTGACCGACCATTACGGCGCCGGTCATCCATCCTATGCCGAGTTCGCCGACGGCTACGGTCTCACCGATCGCGACATGGTGTGGTTCTGGGACCAGTTCGTGCCGCCGGCCCGTGCGGCCGAGCCCTGGGTGTCGCCGCTGAGGGCCGCCGACCTTGCCGGCCTGCCGGTAGCCTGCGTGGTGACGGCGGAATGCGATGTGCTGCGCGACGAGGGCGAGGCTTACGCCGCCCGGCTCGCGGCGGCGGGTGTATCGGTGCGTTCGCAGCGTTTTGCCGGGCTCAACCATGGCTGTCTCGGCCTGGCCGGCACGGTGGCCTGCGTCGCGCCGATGCACGCCTTCATCGTCGCCTGGCTGAACGCCCATTTCGGGCGTTAGAGGGCGGCCCAGCCAGGGCGGCCGGGCCAAAATCCCGGCGGTCGTGATCATCCGCCGTTGCGACGGGGCGAGGGTTCATGTAATGAGGGCCCGCCTGCGGCCGGCTTGCCGGTCGCGGTTTCCGATACTCTAGACGGGGCCTGGCCCCTCAAGGCGCGAAGTCAGAAAATGGCGCGTTTGGTGATGAAATTCGGCGGCACGTCGGTCGCCGACCTCGATCGGATCCGCAACGTGGCGGCTCATGTCAAACGCGAGGTGGCCGCTGGCCATCAGGTGGCCGTCGTCGTTTCCGCCATGGCCGGCAAGACGAACGAGTTGGTCGCCTGGTGCCGTGGTGCTTCGCCGCTGCATGATGCACGCGAGTACGATGCGGTGGTCGCCTCCGGCGAACAGGTGACGAGTGGTCTGCTCGCCATCGTCCTGCAGTCCATGGGCATCGATGCCCGGTCGTGGCAGGGCTGGCAGATCCCGCTGATCACGGACGAAGCGCATGGCGCCGCCCGCATCCAGTCGATCGACGGCAGCCGCCTGATCGCCGAGATGGAAGAGGGCCGCGTTGCCGTGGTCGCCGGCTTCCAGGGCGTCGACAAGGACGGGCGCATCGCCACGCTGGGCCGCGGCGGTTCGGATACGTCCGCCGTTGCCATCGCCGCCGCTGTCAAGGCCGACCGTTGCGACATCTACACCGATGTCGACGGCGTCTACACCACCGACCCCCGCGTCGTGCCCAAGGCGCGCCGGCTCGACAAGGTTTCGTTCGAGGAAATGCTCGAGATGGCTTCGCTGGGCTCCAAGGTCCTGCAGGTCCGCTCGGTGGAACTGGCCATGGTGCACAAGGTGCGCACCTTCGTGCGCTCCTCCTTCGAAGACCCCAACAACACCAAGACCCAGCCGAACGGCGACCCGTTCGGAACGCTCATTTGCGATGAGGACGAGATCGTGGAACAGGAAGTCGTCACCGGTATCGCCTATTCCAAGGACGAGGCGCAGATTTCGATCCGTCGCGTGCCCGACAAGCCGGGCGTGGCGGCGGCGGTGTTCGTGCCGCTCGCCGAAGCCAACGTCAACGTCGACATGATCGTCCAGAACATCGCCGCCGACGGCGCCGAGACGGACATCACCTTCACCTGTCCGGCCATCGACTGCGATCGCGCCAAGGCGGTGATCGAGGAGCGCGCGGCTGCGATCGGCTACCAGAGCCTCGAAGCGGCCACCGGCATGTGCAAGGTGTCGGTGATCGGCGTCGGCATGCGCAGCCACGCCGGCGTTGCCGCCCAGGCCTTCAAGGCCCTGTCGACCAAGGGCATCAACATTCGCGCCATCACCACCTCGGAGATCAAAATTTCGGTGCTGATCGACGAGGCGTATACGGAACTTGCCGTCAGAACGCTCCATTCGGTGTATGGCCTCGACAAGGCTTGATCCTTAGGATGTCGTTGAGACGAATTGCCGGGATGTGCTGACGAAAATCCTCGCGTTGACGCCGTGTTGCATTTTACAACACATCCTGGAACTGATCGTTGAGTTGATTCTCACAGATCGACACCGGGCGGCTCGCCAGTCGCCCGGCCGGCATCCGGGAAGCGAAACATGCGGGGGGCACAGTCTGGAACGAGGGTGTTGCTACGCCGCCTCCGCGAGGTGATGGCGGAGCTGATCAGCGCGCAGGAACGCCTCGACAAGATCGTCGTGACGATCGCGGCCAGCATGGTCGCCGAGGTCTGCTCGCTCTACGTCCTGCGTTCCGATGGCGTGCTCGAACTGTTTGCCACCGAGGGCCTCAACCGCGATGCCGTGCACAAGGCGACGCTGCGCCTCGGTCACGGTCTGGTCGGCGTCATCGCCGCCGAGGCGACGGTGCTCAACCTGCCCGACGCCCAGGATCACCCCGCCTTCGCCTACATTCCCGGTACCGACGAAGAGGCCTACCACTCCTTCCTCGGCGTGCCGATCCTGCGCGCCGGTCGCACGCTCGGCGTGCTGGTGGTGCAGAACAGCGCCCGCAAGAGCTACTCCGACGAAGAGGAGGAGGTGCTCCAGACCGTCGGCATGATCATCGCCGAGATCATCGCCTCGGGCGAGGTGTCGGGGCTGGCGGCGGCGCCGGAGGCGGTGCTCGACCTCAATCGCGCCATGCACCTCGAAGGCGTGGCGCTGTCCGACAACGTCGGTCTCGGCCGCGTCGTGCTGCACGAGCCGCGCGTCGTCGTCACCAATTTCATCGCCGAGGACCCGGACAAGGAAGTCAAGCGGCTCAACGCCGCCATCGCCAAGCTGCGGCTGTCGATCGATGACATGATCGACCGCGGCGAAGTGGCCCATCATGGCGAGCATCGCGACGTGCTGGAAGCCTATCGCATGTTCGCCTACGACCGCGGCTGGGCGCGGCGCATGGAAGAGGCGATCACCCGGTCCGGCCTCAGCGCCGAGGCGGCGGTGGAGCGCGTGCAGTCGGACACCCGCGCCCGCATGCAGCGCCAGACCGACCCGCTGCTGCGCGAGCGCCTGCACGATTTCGACGACCTGACCTACCGGCTGCTGCGCGAGCTGATGGGCACCGGCGACAAGAACGCCGATCTGCCCGACAACGCCATCGTCGTCGCCCGCTCGATGGGGGCGGCGGAGCTGCTCGACTACGACCGCAACAAGCTGCGCGGCCTGGTGCTCGAGGAAGGCGCCTCGACCAGCCACGTCTCCATCGTGGCGCGGGCGCTGGGCATTCCGGCCGTCGGCCAGGTGGCCAACGTCGTGTCGCTGGCCGAGAACGGCGATCCGATCATCGTCGACGGCGAGAGCGGCTACGTGCACTTGCGGCCGCCGGTCGACGTCGAGCAGGCCTACGTCACCAAGGTGCGTTTCCGGGCCCGGCGGCAGGAACGCTATCGGCAGTTGCGCTTCAAGCCGGCGGTGACGCTGGACGGCGTGCGCATGACGCTCAACATCAACGCCGGCCTGCTGTTCGATCTGCCGCACTTCGATGAATCGGGCGCCGACGGCATTGGCCTGTTCCGCACCGAGCTGCAGTTCATGATCGCCTCGTCGTTCCCCAAGATGAACGAGCAGGCGTCGCTCTATTCCAAGATTCTCGACGGCGCCACCGGCCGGCCGGTCACCTTCCGCACCCTCGACATCGGCGGCGACAAGGTGCTGCCCTACGTGACGCGGTCGGTGCAGGAAGAGAATCCGGCCATGGGCTGGCGGGCCATTCGCATCGGCCTCGACCGGCCGGCGCTGCTGCGCACCCAGATCCGGGCCCTGCTGCGGGCGGCGGGCGGCCGCGAATGCCGCATCATGTTCCCGATGATCGGTTCGACGCAGGAGTTCCGCCTGGCGCGCGAGGCGGTGCACGGCGAGATGCACTTCCTCGAAAAGCACGGTCACGCCCTGCCGTCGTCGCTGAAGCTTGGGGCGATGATCGAGGTGCCGGCGCTGCTGTTCGAGCTCGACGAGCTGCTGTCGGAGGTCGATTTCGTCTCCGTCGGTTCCAACGACCTGTTCCAGTTCATGCTGGCGGTCGACCGCGGCAATCCCAAGGTGGCCGCCCGCTTCGACCCGCTGGCGCCGCCGTTCCTGCGGGCGCTCAGGACGATCGCCCGCAAGTCGTCGGAGTACGGCCGGCCGGCGACGCTGTGCGGCGAGCTGGCCGGTACGCCGGTGACGGCCATGGCGCTGATGGCCGTCGGCTTCCGCTCGCTGTCGATGGCGGCGACGTCGATCGGCCCGGTCAAGGACATGATCCGGTCGGTCAACCTCGGCGAACTCGAGGCGCAACTGGCGCCGGCCATCAACCGGCCGGACGGCCCGCCGGTGCGCAAGCTGCTGCAGGACTTCGCCGAAGCGCGCGACATTCCGCTCACCTGATCGTTCCGAGCTGCTGACCAGACCCCATGACCAAACTTGACGCGCGGCTCGACGCCCTGATCGACCGTTTTTCCATCATCGAGGCGCGGCTTGCCGGTCAGCCCGATACCGAGACCTTCGTGCGCCTGTCGCGCGATTACGCCGAGCTTGAGCCGGTGGTGGCGCGGGTGCGGGCGCTCCGGGCCGCCGAGAGCGAACTCGCCGACGTCGACGGTCTGATCGCCGACGCGGCCACCGACGACGAAATGCGGGCGCTGGCCGAGGCCGAGCGGCCGCAGGTGGTGGCCCGACGCGACGGCCTGCTGCAGGAAGTGCGGCTGTCGCTGCTGCCACGCGACCGGGCCGACGATCGCGGCGTCATTCTGGAAGTGCGGGCCGGCACCGGTGGCGACGAGGCGGCGCTGTTCGCTGGCGATCTCTTCCGCATGTACCAGCGCTATGCCGAGGGACGCGGCTGGCGCACCGAGGTGCTGTCGGTGTCAGAGGGTGAGCTCGGCGGCTTCAAGGAAATCATCGCCGCGATCACCGGTCTGGGCGTCTACGCCCGTTTCAAGTTCGAGTCCGGCGTCCACCGGGTGCAGCGCGTGCCGGTGACCGAGAGTTCCGGCCGCATCCACACCTCGGCGGCGACCGTCGCCGTGCTGCCCGAGGCCGAAGAGGTCGACATCGCCATCGACGAGGGCGACCTGCGCGTCGACACCTACCGTGCCTCCGGCTCGGGCGGCCAGCACGTCAACACCACCGACAGCGCCATCCGCATCACCCACCTGCCCACCGGTCTGGCCGTGGCCTGCCAGGAAGAACGCAGTCAGCACAAGAACCGCGCCAAGGCCATGAAGCTGCTGCGGGCCCGGCTCTACGAGATGGAGCGGCAGAAGGTCGACAGCGAGCGGGCGGCCGAACGACGCGGCCAGGTCGGCTCGGGCGACCGTTCGGAGCGCATCCGCACCTACAATTTTCCGCAGGGGCGCCTCACCGACCACCGCATCAACCTGACGCTCTACAAGTTGCCGCAGGTGATGGAGGGAGACCTCGACGAGGTGATCGAGGCGCTGATCGCCGACCATCAGGCGCGACTGCTGAGCGAGGCGGAAGCGTGATCCGGCTCGGCGACCTCGTGGCAACGGCGCGTCAGGCGCTCGACGCCGCCGGCATCGCCGAAGCCGGCCTCGACGCCGTCTGGCTCGTCGAGCTGGCGACCGGCTGCGGCCGTCTCGTCCAGATGACCGATGCCGATCGGCCGGTGACGGTGGCCGAGGCGACGCGGTTGCAGGCCAATCTCGCCCGGCGTCTCGCCGGCGAACCGGTGGGGCGCATCGCCGGTGTCCGCTCCTTCTACGGCCGGTCGTTCAGCCTCGGTCCGGCCACGCTGGAGCCGCGCGCCGATACCGAATGCCTGATCGATCTGGTGCTGCGCCTCGTCGCCGATGGCGGCCTGCCGGGCGTGGCGGCGGATGGAGCTGGTCTTGATTTCGTCGACATCGGCACCGGCAGTGGCGCCATTGCCGTGACGCTCTTGGCCGAACTGCCGGCGGCGCGGGGGCTGGCCACCGATGTCGCCGCGGCAGCGCTCGCCGTGGCGCGTGCCAACGCCGACCAGCTCGGCGTCGGCGACCGGCTGCGACTGGCGGCCGGCAGCTATCTCGAGCCGGTGCCCGGGCGCTGGCCGCTCATCGTCGCCAATCCGCCCTACATCGCCACCGGCGTCATCGCGTCGCTGGCGCCGGAGGTGCGGTTGTTCGACCCGATGCTGGCCCTCGACGGTGGCGCCGACGGGCTCGTCGCCTACCGGGCGCTGGCGGCCGGGGCGCTGGCCCATCTGGTGCCGGGCGGGGTGCTGGTGGTGGAGATCGGCTTCGATCAGGGCGCGGTGGTGGCGTCGCTGTTGGCCGCCGCTGGCCTCACGGAAATCGCCGTTACCGCCGATCTCGCCGGTTGCGATCGGCTGGTCAGCGGCCGGGCCCCCGGGCAAAATCCCTGAATCCGTGTGGTTTTTTGTGGCCGAATGAAAAATGCACTTGGAAAACGCGCTGGGAAACGCTAGGGTCTGACCACAGAAGGGCGATTTGAGCCGACGTTAGGCGTCGGAGAGTCGTGCCCATAAGGGGTGATCGGTCATATCGGCAGGGCGATGCCGGGGTGTTTCCCGGAAGATGAGCCTGTTGCCGATCGTCGTGACAACGGTGCCCTTTATGAACCTGTTCTCGAAACGTTCAGTCGTAGAGGAAGACGTCAGGCGCAGCCGGGCGGTCCGTTGTCGGGGCCGGAGAGGCAAGGTGCCGGCCAGGTCCGAGGGATAGTCGAGACATCCCCGGCTTTCTTTGAGCGGTTTCCCCGAGGCATTGCGCGAGGGAGAGCTTGACGTCGTCCCGCCGTGGCAGCAGCAAGGCGCGACGGCAAACCAATCGCGAGTTGCTCATGTTATTGAAGACATGAGGGATTTGCAGGTCACTCGGCAAACGGCCGCGCTTGTCGCGGCCGTGCCGCAGTAAATGAAACAGAACCGACGGACGCGGGCGGCGTTCGGTCGTTCCATTGAGGAAGGGCCGATCGGCGCCGGCAGGTTACATCGAGCGGAACACCGGCTCACGGATTTCCGCGTTGACGATGGTCGAACAAGGCGCATTGCATCTCCGGCAGACCGAGTAATCGGCGGAATGCGAGGCGCGCGTGCTTGTCAGACGTCGCGAATGCAAGAGATAGCGGACTTATGAGGCAAAATCAGCAGAACAAGCAACGGATGCGCGGCCGCCCCAATCGCAAGGCCCCGAACCCGCTGACCCGGTCGTTCGATTCCAACGGCCCGGATATCAAGATTCGCGGCACGGCGCTGCACATCGCCGAAAAGTACACGCAGCTCGCCCGCGACGCCTCGTCGGCCGGCGACCGTGTCATGGCTGAAAACTACCTTCAGCACGCCGAGCATTACTACCGGATCATCGCCGCCGCCCAGGCGGCCCAACTCGCCGCCGCCCAGGGGCGCGAGGACGAGGAATCCGACGACGATTTCGAGCCGATCGGCTCCGATCGTTTCGAGCCGCGCCAGATCGAGATCAAGGCGCCGGGCTCCTACGACAACAATCGCCAGCCGCAGGAAGTGCGCCCCGAGCGCGACAACCAGCCGAACCGCGACTATCAGCCGCGCCAGGAAGGCGAACGGCCGGAAGGTGGACGGAGCGACAACCGCAACGACAATCGCGGCGAGCGCTATCAGTCGCGCCAGCAGGACGGCGGCGAGCGCCAGGACGGCCGCAACAACGAGTTCCGGCGCGATCGCCGCTCGCGCTTCGACCGCTTCGGTCGCGGCGAGCGGGGCGAGCGGGCGCCGCAGGACAACAACAACAATAACAACCGGCAGGAACGGGCGCCGGTCCCGCCGGCCATCGTGCCGACGCTGGCCGATGCGCCGCAGCCGGACGTCAGCTTTCCCGACATCAGTGCGCCGGTGGTGGTCGAGCGTCCCGTCGTCATCGAGCGACCGGTGGTCGTCGAACGTCCGGTGATGGCCGAAGCCGAAGCGCCGGTTCGGACCGCTGAGGTTCCGGCGGCATTGCCGCTCGACATGCCGGCAGGCGAAGCCGCCGAGGGCGAGGCGACCCGTCGCCGGGCTCCGCGCCGCCGCGCCGGCCTTGCCGCCACGACAGCCGGCAGCGAAGCGGCGCCGCGACCGCGCGCCCGCCGCACCCGGGCGAGTGCCGACAGCGAGCCGGCCGCCGAGGTCAAGACCGAGGAGTGAGCCCGGCTCCGGCCGCGCGACCAGATGATCAAGGACCGCCAGCCCGCCGAGGGTTTGGCGGTCCTTGTCGTTTGGGTGCCGATATACCCAGCCGAAACAACAGGCTTGCCCTTTTCCTCGTCCTCGCCCCTTCCCATATGGAGACCGAACGGCGGTGAACAGCCGCCAGATGTCCAGGACGCGCCGACCGGGCTACGGACGATCGGCACGGGCTGAAACAAGGGATATCCAGGCATGAACATCGAGAAATACACCGAACGCGCCCGCGGCTTCGTCCAGTCGGCGCAGACCATGGCGCTCGGCGCCGGTCACCAGCAATTCCTGCCCGAACACCTGCTCAAGGTGCTGCTCGACGATCCCGAGGGCATGGCGTCGGGCCTGATCGCCGCTGCCGGCGGCCGGCCGGCCGACGCGCTCGCCGCCGTCGACCGGTCGCTGGCGGCCCTGCCCAAGGTGTCGGGCGGCAACGGTCAGCTCTATCTGGCCGGCCCCACGGCCAAGGTGTTCGCCCAGGCGGAAAAACTGGCCGAAAAGGCTGGCGACAGCTTCGTCACCGTCGAGCGGCTGCTGCTGGCGCTGGCCATCGAGACCGACGCGGCGACGGCGAAGATGCTGAAGGACGCCGGCGTCACCGCCAACGCCCTCAACACCGCCATCAACGACATCCGCAAGGGCCGGACGGCCGACAGCGCCTCGGCCGAGAGCGGCTATGACGCGCTCAAGAAGTATGCCCGCGACCTGACGCGGGCGGCGCGTGACGGCAAGCTCGACCCGGTGATCGGCCGCGACGAGGAGATCCGTCGCACCATCCAGGTGCTGAGCCGGCGGACCAAGAACAATCCGGTGCTGATCGGCG
>CALMMQ010000063.1 GCA_937868725.1 uncultured Pleomorphomonas sp. | reverse complement strand
CGGCGCCGAGGTCGTCGACGCGGCCGAGTTCATTGTCAAACACGGCCATGCCGGCGATGGTCGGCCAGCGGCCGCGCGCCGGCGCGCCGGCGGCGACGGGCGGCCGCAATGTGGCCAGCGCCGCCAGCGACAGCGCGAAGCTCATCAGGCTCATGTCGGCCCCTGATCGTCGAGACGGTTGAGCACCAGCCGCCAGGAGCCGGCGCCGTCATCGCTCGCCGCCTCGGCCAGACGATGGCGCGTCGCCTCGCCATCGGGATCGATGACGACGATGTCCTCGGCGCGGGGGCGCCAGAGACAACGCCAGCGATCGATGCACAGCGTGATCCTGACGGTCCGTAACTCGGCGCCGGAGGGCCGGGTGGCATCGCGGGTGAACAAGGTCGCCGACTGGGCGCTGACGTCGAACCGGCCGCGCGTCGTCAGGGTCGCCCGGCTGGCATCCGGTTCCGGCCGGCCGCCGCCCTCGCGCACCATCGGCACCAGCGCGACGTCGACACCGAGGGCGGCGTCGACGTCGGCAAGGGTGCGCCGGCGCAGGTCGTCCGACCGGATCGGCACGTCAGGCCGCCTTGGCGCGCAGCAGCATTTCCGGCCGCGTGCAGACGTAGAGCGGGTAGCTGTAGAGCTCGACGCGGTCCCACTGGTCGCGGCCCGACGGGTCGGACAGCAGCAGGCCGACGTAGTCCTTGCCGGCCTGACCGAGATAGGCCTTGAACTCGCTCGCCGGCGCCCAGCCGACCTTGAAGGCGCCGCGGGCACCGATCGGGAAGAACCGCGCCTTGGCGCTGTCGATCGACAGCGTCGAGCCGTCATCGGTGCCGCGGTAATTGATGAACGAGATGCCCTCGAAATCGACCACCGAATAGCCTTCGATGCCCTCAAGGCTCGACGCCTGCGCCGTCCCGAGCTTGGTTTCCTTGTACTGCGGGTGGTTGACCAGCAGGTCGAAGAACTCGTCACCGACCAGCGAGCCGAGCCGGGTCGACGGCGTCCAGACGCCCTTGGCCGCCTTCTGCGCCGCGCGCTTGAGGTCGCGGCACTTCTTGCGCACATCGGTGGTGGCATCATCGAGGGCGAAATCGACTTCGGCCGGCTGGGAGATGCCCCATTCGTCGTACCAGTCCCAGAGGATCGAACTGCCATCGGCATCGACCACCTGGCCAAGCACGGCGCCAAGGCGCATGTGCTCCCAGGTCAGTTCGAGATCGTCCATGATCTGGCCGGTGCGGGTCGTCACCTCGTCGGTGACCGACTTGGTCTGCTGGTCGAAGGGCAGCGCCAGCATGCCGGCCAGCTCGTGGGCGAACACCGTCGAGCCCTTGGCCAGGCGCACGGCGCGGAAATCCCGCACCTTGGCCCCCTGGGGGATCAGCTCGGCCGGCGCTTCGCCCATCGCCGACGTCGGGATCAGCGCCAGCGTCTGGTCGCGGTTGGCGATGGCGATGGACTGCGAGCGCGAATTGATCGGCTCAAACAGGTTGAGGCCGCCCAGCAGCTGCGGCTTGAAATCCACGCGCTGGACGATGTTCTCGTCGAACTCGACGGCACCCCAGGCGTTCTGATTGAAGATGTCGGCAACGATGGCCATGGTCGCAGCTCCTCAGCGGGCGATGATGTGGTGGTCGGCCAGCGCCGCCAGGGCAGCCGCCTTCTGGGTGGGGGTGATGCCGGCCGGCCAGACGAGTTCGTCGCCGGTCACTTCGGCAAGGCGTCGCGTCAGCGTCCGCTGCACGTCGACAAGGGTGGCGTCGCAGCCTTCGTAGAGGATGCTCTCGGCCACTTCCGAGCCGTCATGGGCCGTCAGGCTGAGCGGCACCCGCTTGCCCGAGCCTTCGGCCTGGCTGACGGTGACCTTCATCACCTCGCCGACGGCCGGGTCGGTGCCAGCGTCGGTGATGGTCAGCGTCAGACCCTGGCCGGTGTACTCGGTGCCGGTGGTGACGGTGCCGATGTAGACGCCATCGGGGTCTTCGTGGCGCCACTTGCCGGTGGCGCCGGCGATATCACAGGTGAACGTGTGAACGCCGACCTTGGTCAGGCCGGCCGTGACGGCGGGGGCGGCCGTGATGGTGGCACCGGCCGGGGCGGGCGAGCCGGCGGCGCCGACCGCCGTCAGCGCCCCCTTGGTGATGCGGCCGAGCACCGTGCCGGCGTCGAGTTTGCCGGCGCCGGCGGCGATGATGCCGACGTCGCGGCTGATGTAGCCGGCTTCCCACACCAGGTAGGCGGCGGCCGTGCGAAGGTTCTGGGTCAGGACGGGCATGTCATGTCCTCCGGTCAGTGCTTGCGGTTGTTGTAGCGATCGACGGCGGCCTTCATCGGCGACAGGTCGGCCGCCTTGCCGCCGCCGGCGGGCTGGCCACCGGGCTGGGCGAGACCGGCGGCGGCGAGCCGGCCGGCCTCATAGCCGCTGGCCGGGGCCGGCGAGCCGGGCGTCGTCGGGTCGGTCGCCGCCGCCGCGACGGCAGCCGGCGCCTTGCCGAGGGCGGCCAGCACCTGCTCGACCGGCATGTCGGTTTCGAGCGCGAAATACTCGGCCAGGCTTTCGCGGCCCTTGGCGGCATCGGCCGTCATGATGGCCTTGATGCGCGCCGTGATGTCGGCCTTGATCTTGCCGGCGTCGACCGGCGGGTTGGCGGGGGTCTGCGGGTTGAGGTTCGACATGGTCGATGCATCCTGCGGGTTGGAGAGGGGCGTGTTGCGTTGCGGGCGGCCGGCGGCCTTGAGCGACCAGCCCTTGGTCGCCGCCAGCTTCTTGAGATCGTCGGGCGCGTGGGCGTAGAGGCGGTAGTCGAACGCCGCCACCGACTGCGCCGCGACCTCTTCCGAGGCCGTGGCAAAGCCGCGCGCCACGGCGGCGGCCGCGTCCAGCCAGGTTTCCGCCTTCATGGTGGCGCGGGTGATGTCGGCGCTTTCGCCGGATCGGTCCGAATAGATCGACACCATCGCGCCGATGCCGGCCTCGAGCTGGCCGATCACCTTCTGGAAGTCCTCGACGGTGCCGTAACCGATCGTCGAGGGATCGTGGATCATCAGCAGGGCACCGCGCCGCATCACGCGCTCGTCGGCGCCCATGACGATGATCGACGCCGACGAGGCCGCGACGCCGTCGACGACGCAGCGGGTCTTGCCCTTGCGCGCCGCAAAGGCGTTGTAGATGGCGACGCCATCATCGAGATAGCCGCCCGGCGAGTTGAGGCGGACCGTGATGTCGCTCTCAAAACCGAGCTGGCTGAGACAGGCCAGCACTTCGCTGGCCGTGAAGCCGTCTTCCCACAGGCTGTCGCCGACGAACCCGTACAGGACGAGTTCGCCATCAATGATCTGGGCTGTCATGGAGTGTCCTTGTTCAGCAGCGCCGGAACCTGAGGCCGGCGGCGTACCGCCGGCGGACCGGCATCGGTGAGGCCAGCGCCTCCTCCTCGGCGATCATCCGCTCGAGAAGCGGCAGATTGGCCGCGAAGTAAGCGACTTCGTTGTCCTTGAAGCGGCTCATCTGCACCGTGTCGCCGGTGGCTATGGCCGTGCGGATGGCCCGGAGGCGCTGTGCCTCGGCGGCGTGGTCCTCATCGCTCATGGCGTCGCTCCCTGACTTGACCCACTGTCCGGCGTGGCGCCGCTGTCCGCCGTGGCGCCGCCGCCCGTCGTGCGGCGGAACGGCGACGGCAGGCCGGCGGCGGCGAGCATCGCCTGTTCGCGGCTGCGCTGATTGATGACGTCGCGGCTGTCGCGGCCGAGTTCGGCGCACTCGTCGGCCAGCGTCGTCGTACAGTTGTAAAGCCGCTCGGTCGAAGCGCGTGCCGCCTTCTCGTCGTCGGCCACCGGCCGCGCCGGGCCGCGCCATTCGGTCCACGTCGCCAGCGGCTTCTGACGCCGGAACGCCGTGTACCCGCCCTTGTAGGCGATGCGGCCTTCGCCGATTTCCTCGTCGAGCCAGGCCTCGTAGACCGCCTGGCACATGGTGGCGGCGATCCGCTCGCGCCGGCGCAGCACCACCGGCCAGATCGACGCTGTTTCCATGCGCGCCGATGAATAGGTCATCGAGCCATGATCCATGGCCAGCGACGAATAGGTGACGCCGAGACAGCGGGCCAGTTCGCGCTTCAGGGCGGTCGAAAACGGCAGATACTGGGCGCCCGGTGTCTCGGCCGTGTGGAACTTGAGCGATTCTTCCGGCGCCAGGTGGTTGATCTGCGACGTGCCGCCGATCGTCACGCTACCTTGCCGCACGCGATCAAGGGCCTTGGTGAAGTACCCGGCAAACTCGTCCTTGAGTGATTCATCTTCCAGAAGGTCGAGGGCCTCGAAGGCATCCTTCGACGGTTGAGCCGAGGTCAGCGTCGCCGCGAACACCGTCTGCAGGATGGCCGTCTGCAACGTCGCATCGTCCAGCGTCTCGGCTTGCACGTATTTCCGCATGGCGGCGGCCAGAACCGAGATGCCACGCACATCGGTGGCGTCGACCGGGTCGAACACATGCATCACCCGCCGCCGCCCGTCGCCATCGAAGGCCGGAAACTCGGCGTCGGTCTCGATGCCGTTCTGCCGCCGCTGGAAGCGGTAGCGCACCGGACGGCCGTTTTCGTCGTGAAACACCCCCTGAAACAGCCCCTCCGCCTCGCTGGTGTCCTGCTTCAGGCGATAAGGCGGGATCAGCAGCAGCTTGGTGCCGGTCTCGACACCGTAGCGCTGACGCAGCGGCGTCGAAAAATAGTCGATGAGCCCCGTCACCTCGCCGAAGGCGATCTGCCAGCGTAACCCGACATCGACCTGCTGCGGCAGCGTGAACTTGCCGCGAAAGTCGCACTCGCCGGGCGTCCAGGCGTAGCGGCGCCAACGCCGCTCGACCACATCGACAAACCGGTCGATCTCAACTTCGCTCCAGCCCGCCTGGGCCAGATCGGGGCGGCACTGCAGCTTGAGTTCCGTCCCGACCGTGTCGGCCAGCACCTGATCGACCGCGCCCTTGAGCGTGCCCGAGTTTTGGATGATGTCGGCGGCCAGCGCCGCCACACGCCGCCACGACTGGCGGATGTCGTCACGGCTCTCGCGCAGCGTCACCAGGCGCGAGGCGAGGATGCCGGACGACGTGTCGCGCAGGTATTGTGCCGTCGAGCGCCGGGCAAGGCCAGCTGCCGGCACCAGCGCCTTGCTTTTGGCCTCGGCCTTCTTGCTCTTCTTCATGTGCGCTTCCACTTTTCCTTGGCAATTTCCCGCAACGACTTACCCGACCGGTCATTCGCCCGCCGCGATGTGTCCTGACGTTCCACCGGGCTCGGACGGCTGAACAGATCGGCCGGGGCCTCGACGCCATGCACGTCGGCAAGCTCGGTTTCCCACCGCGCCGGCGTCCAGCGGTTGGTCAGCTGCCAGCCGATGGCGAAGGCGTAGACCGACACGTCGAACCAGTCGTTGGCCCGCCCAGCGATCTTGCGCCACTCGCGTCGATCTGTCGGCGCCACGAAGTTCCTGGCTTTGGCATTGGCCGATCTGGCTTCCTCGGCCACGTCGACGAGGCGCTCGGCCGTCAGCTCCAGCGCCATGTCGGCATCGCAGAGTTCGCTCGTCAGGTAGTAGACGTTGCGCGGCCATTGGCCGGCGGCATCCGGTCCCTGCACCAGGTTGGCCATGGCCGCCACGACCTCGCACTTCACATCGTAGTTGCCGACCGGGTAGAGCACCGTCTTGCCGACGATGTTGCCGCGATAGCCCTTGGCCGTCACCTTCTTGCCGGTGCCGAGCCAGGGATGGCGCGGATCGTTGAGGCTCTTGCGGCCATCGAGCGCCAGGCAGCCCGGCCGGCTGGCGCAGAACAGATAGACGCGGTTGGTGGCGTAGCCGGAATCGACGCCCGACAGATCAATGCCGCGTTCGATGCCGTTCTCGGCCGGATACCGCCGCTGCAGCGCGTCGGCCAGCGCGATCCACGGATCATCGCTGGCCGAGGGATCGCCGACGAATATTTCCCGGTCGATCAGCCAGCGGCGGCCGCCGGGTCCGATGGCGAACGCCGCCCACTTGATGCCGTAGCCCTGCACGTCGGCGGCCGAAACGACGACGGCCGCTTGGCGCGGGATGCGCCGCGCCGGATAGGACTGCAGCGCCGCCATCAGCTTTTCATGCTCGACCGCCACACCCGACGGATCGTAGGGCAGCGCCAGATCCTGCTGGTAGAACACCATCATCTTGGTGGTGTTGCCCTGCGCCTCGCTCCAGCGCTGCCAGATCGCCCCGAACCGTTCCCGTGGCGCGTAGGCGCTCCAGAGATGATAGCTCGGCTGCCAGTCGCGGCACCGCCCCTCGCAGGGCGCGGCGCGCCAGCGATCAAGGTCGTCTGGCTTGATGACGATCGGCACCGTCTCTTCGTCCTCGGCCACGCGCCGGGCGATCCAGACACCGGCCGGCAGCAGATCGACCTTGTGTCCGTCGACGATCCGGCCAAGACACGAGACGCAGACGAAATGAGCCGGGTTGTCCCCTTCCGGCCCGCGCATGTTCTCGAACTCCAGCGCCTGATAGGCGCCGCAGTGCGGGCACGGCACATAGAAATGCCGGCGATCGCCGGCCTCAAAGTCCTCCGAAACGGCGCAGGCTCCGACAATGCCGGGCGTCGAACCCTGCCATTCCTTGGCAAAATCGCCGTAGGCCTTCTGACGCGCCCGCGCCTGATCGCGCGGACTGCCGCGACCGTCGACGTCGCGCGGATAACCCGTGACCTCGTCCATGGCGAGGTACTTGATCGACACCATCTGCAGCCCCTTCGACGAGCCGGCATTGACGATCTGGCACCAGCCGCCGCCGAACCGCTTGAACGCTGCCGTCGATGCCGCTTCGTCGCGACTGTTCAGGGCGCGGACCTTGTGCCGGACCTTCGGCGTCGCGTCGATGGTCGGCTGCAGCTTGACGCGGTTGAACTTCACCGCCTCGTCGAGCGTCGGCATGACGATCATCATCGTCCCCGGCGCCCGGTCGACGACGTAGCAGAACCAGTTCTCGATCGCCGTCGATTTGCCCAGCTGGGCCGACCACCGCGCCGTGACGCGGCGGGCCGGGTGGTCCGGATGCAGGCAATCCTGCGGTTCGCGCAGGTACGGCGTGCGTTCGGTGCGGAAATCGCCCGGCCAGGGCGAACCGGACTCGGCCGAGACCTTGCGGAACCGGTCGGACCACTCCGAAATCGTCAGGTCATCGACCGGCTTCGTCGCCCGGATCAGCGCCTCGAACAGCACCCTGCGGCCATCTGGCATGCCTTGCAGGTTGGCCCTGAGCTCGGTGACCAGCCGGCTGGCGGCTTCCGGGCTGACGTAGGCGGTCACGACTGCTCCTCTTGCGGCTCTGCCATGCTGACTTTCATCCTGTCGACAGCGCCCATCAGCTCGGAATTGAAGATCGCCAGACCTGCCTGCACGAAATCCTTGAAGGCCAGACGCGCCTTCTTGGGGTCCCAGCCGTACTTGAGCGCCGCCCGCTCGGCCGCCACGTCGACCGCCTGATCAAGGCTGGTCGTCATCAGCGTCACCGCGTCGAGCGCCGCCTGCTCCACCTCGGTCACCGTCGTCGTCAGGCGCAGCTGGCGGGCCAGCTCCAGTTCGCTCAGGCCGGCCTTGGCGATGCGTTCGCGCGCCGATGCATCCGCCTGGGTGTAGCGGGCCTCGGTCGCCGGCACCGGTCGGGGCGACGGCTCGAAGGCGCCGCCACCACCCAGATTGACGTTCTCCCGCCGATGCCGCTGCACCTCGTCGAACTGGACGAGACGTTCACGCCCGGCCATGCGCTGCGACAGTGCTTCCGCGTGCTGGGCGATGTAGCGCGACAGCGTCGACCGGCTGACGCGATCACCGGCGGCCGTCAGACGCTCGGCCGCCGCCGTGATCGATACCCATTCGGTCATCCGTGCATCACCCGTTCAACCCGTTCATCACGTGTACCGGCTGCACACCGCCCAACTGGCAAGATTTCAGGCCCATTTGTGGTCGTGGCGGGCGGGTTTGGCCTGGGAGGACCCGCACCGGGGGGGTGGGTAGGTGGCACCCCTCACCACCGGTCTGGCCTTCGGCCATCGGTAGCATCCCCTACCCCACCGCGCTCCCTCGCATTTGACCGGCGCCCAACCGCTTGTCGATCATCACCTGCCCGCGCGATGGTTGGATCACTTACAATAGGCGGAGCAGGTCGTGGGTCAGTCGGTCCGGTAGATCGCGGTTGGCGACCTCGAGAAACAGCTTGCGGCTGTCGCCCTTGACCAGTTCTTCCGCGACGTTGATGCCTGATTTCTGGAGTTCGATGGGGAATTGGTCATCGCTGGTGCGCTTCCAGACATGCCCCCGCAGCTTGGCTGCAACCACTCCAGGCCTTGGCCCCATGAAGGCGTGTTCGTACAGCGTCGAGACATTGCGCGGGTAGGCACGTACCCCGCCCTTGTTCTGCTTCGGCCTGAAATACTTGAGCGGCAGGTCGGAGCCCTTGCCGTGTATTTCATACGAGAAGCTGAAGTCCCCGGCATTCTTCGGATTGACGTAAGGCCGCTTGACCTTGATGAACTTCCCGATGAAGCCGAATTTCAGTCCTGTCTGCTGCACCAGCGCCCGCTTGACCTGCGTCCGGCCCTTGTCTCCTGTCCACGCCACGGCGCTGCGAATGGCGCGCGGCGCCTTGTCGCCGGCGGCAGCGATCATATTATCCCACCGCGCCAACGCCGAAACGTCGACGCGCACCAGGACATCGTCAGCCATCGCCCGCTCCAGATGAAAAAAGCCGGGCTGGAGGTCCAACCCGGCTTCAGAGCGCCCGACTCGGGGCGCAACTCGTTCCGCAGGCAATGTGTCAATGTTCTAGGCTTTGGTCAATGGGGGCTTTTCGGTTGGTGTTGCGTTTTCCCCAAGCCATGGACACGACGGCGCCGATGGTCCGGTCACCCGATGGGCGGACAAATAGCCAGACACATAGCGCTTTACCTCGATCAGACCGGCTCGCCACCGGCTATAGCGCGCGCGCGTTTCTGCTACGACCTCCATGCTCGGATAACCTTCGAGCGGGCACCATTGCGCCGTGACCGTACCAGATTGATCATAAGACGATTCGACGACCACGCGATGATTGCCGACGTGGCGCTTAGGCTTGAGTTCTGGCCATATGGACCAATCCGGCTGCGTCCGCGATCGGCCATGCGCCAGCAAAAGCGCCCGCAAGTCCAAGCTCGGCAGGCTCATGATTGCCTCGTAGACGGTCACGGCGTCGGGGTGGCACTTGGCCCCAAGGCGCTTGAGAAACCCCGGCTGGCAATCCACCTGCACGCCAAGCATCAGCGTACCCGTGACGATGGCCGTGCTGCTCAGGAGCGCCTTCCTGTTCTCAGTCGGTCGCTCGCAGAAATAGCCGGCGTTCTGGTCGATCAGCGCCCACGAGATGAGATCGGCAATATCGATGTCCATCATTGCGCCGCCTCCCCAACGTCGGCCGCCGGCGGCAACACTGATGGCAGCCAAATCCGGTCGGCCTTGGCCGGGCGCGGCAGCTGGAAGCCTCGCAGGGCGAACCAGTCCCGCCAGGCGATGAACTCCGGCGAGGCCACCAGCACGTAGACGTAGTTCGCCGCCGAGGCCTCCAGCGCCTGAGCTTCGGCGAGCGGCACACCAACGCCCTGCCCGCGATCGGCCAGTTGCGCCATGAACTTCGCCTTGCCCGCCGTGGCCGTGCGGTCACCGCCCTTCGCAAACTCGAAGAACCGGCACCACCAGGGCCGGCCGAAGAGGGCAAGCGGCACCAGCGCCCCCGCTCCCGCTGGCGCCGCAGCGGCATCCACCCGCTCAAATGCGCGGTCTCGCAGATAGGTGGCCGCGTTCATCAGGCTGGTGCGTCTCGCCCGCCGCTGGCCAGCGATCACCGCCATGATCGTCGCCGGCAGCGCCGCCGCCTGCCGTTCGGCGGGCGTCAGCTGCTTCCAGACGGCAAACGCCCGCCCCCGGTTGTCGAACCGCATCGCCGGATCGGAGCCCGTCCAGATTTCGAAAAACCGGCCGAAGCCATCAGCGTCTTCTTCGTCCGCGCGCGTTTCTTTCGCCCCCTGGGGGGCTTGGGGGGAGATGTTCCTTTTCCCGTTATTCTTCCCGTTCATAGGGGTGTCACCAGTGGCACCCCCGAGGGTGTCACCTGTGTCACCCCCGAGGGTGTCAGATTGACACCCTCCCGAGGGTGTCAGATTGTCACCCTCCCCCCCGGCATCGGCGCCGTCGCGACGCACGGTCACGGCCATGTTGATGCGATAGAGGTTCGAGGTCTGACGGCCGCCCTCAGCGGCCCGATACTCTTTGACCAACAGCCCGATATCGGCCAGCGTGGCAATGTGCCGCTGCACGCTGCGACGGCTTTGGCAGGCCGTCTCGGCGATATCATCGAGCGAGGGGAAGCCGCTGTCGTCGCCGCCCTTGTGGTTGACGCGATCGGCAATGGCGACCAGGACCATCTTCGGCGCCGGGTCGAGCCATTGGCTCAGCGCCCATGTCACGGCTGCGACGCTCATGTGTTGCCCCCTTGGGCTTTGGCAGCCTCTGCCCGCATCCGGATCAGATCGCGGAATGGATTTTGATAGGTCCGCACCAGCTTGAGCGTGGCGACGATGGCCTCGCGCGTATCGAGCTCGAAATCGGCGGTGCGTTGCGACAGCCGGCCGGACGCCACGCGGTCCGGCAGGTAGTTGGTCGATCGGTCGGCGTCGTGGCGCGCCAGCGCGATCATGTCGTCGAGCGTCGGCTTCTTGCGGGCGTCAGTCATCGGCCACCCTCCGGAAGTTGCCGTCGGCGCGGAAGTGGTGGCCGTCTTCGGCGAAGTCGGCCAGTCCGTGGGCGAGCGTCACCAGTGCGGCGCGCGCGGCGTCATCGCCGGCATTGGCGGCCAGCACGGCAAGATCGCCGACCATGACGGCGATGCGGCCGCGATCGCTCGGCAGAAGGCCGCGCGCCGCCTCGCGCTTGAGGCCGGCCAGGTCGTCGAAGGCACAGCGCCAGTCGGCAATGGAACTAGTGCCGGGGACGTAGGCGAGACAGCGGCGGGCAGCGGCCAGCAGCGGGCCGGGCGGGCTGGTGGCAATCATGTGCCGAGGCCTTTCAACTTGCAAAATGTGTATGCTAATACACACCGGCACTTGATGCGCCCGGCGAAAGTGTGTATAAACGTACACATGAACAACGGAGGTCGCAGATAGAACGAAGCATCCAGGACATACGCCGCAGGCTCATTTCCGAGGGCTGGGTGATAGAGCGCGAGGGAGACCACACGATCTTCACCCACCCCGACAAACCCGGAAAGCGAGTCACAGTCCCCAAGGGGCGCGGCGATCTTCCGATCGGAACGATCCGGAGCATCGAGAAACAGGCGGGGTGGCGCTGAGCCGCCCCGCTCATCTGCGAGAACGGAGAAACGCAAATGGCAACCGCCTATTACGGCATCATGGAGAAGGAACCGGGCACGCTGTGGGGCGTGTGGTTTCCCGACGTACCCGGCTGCATCACGGCCGGGGAAACGGCTGACGAGGCCTCGCGCAAGGCCGTATCTGCCCTGCGGGAACACCTGGAGGGGCTGGAACCCCCAACAGCATCGGCCGCCGAAGCCCTGATGGCCGACCCCGACGTCATCGAGGCGCGCGAGCGCGGCGGCATCTTGATCCGCGTCCCGTTCCTGCCGAACGAGGCGGCAACGGTGCGCGTCAACGTGACGCTGGAACGCGGCACGCTGGCGGCGATCGACGAGGCGGCAACGGCGCGCGGCATGACGCGGTCGGCCTTCCTGGCAACGGCAGCCATGGAAAAGGTCCGCGCCAGCGTGTGAAGCGGGAATATGGAGGGCGGCCGTCATTCTGCCGCCCTCCCCATCATGGTCGATGAGCGGCCGGCTGAAACGTCATAGAGCTTGGTCACATAGCCTATGCCGGCGTCGCCGGCTTCGTATGTCTTGATCCAGAACCGCAGCCGTCCACATAGCGAGCAGCGCCAGTGGTCATTGGTCGCGCAGTCCTCATGAACCCATTCGTGGATGCATGAGAACCCGTCGCCGCCCTTGTGGGCAAAGTGGCCGCGTCGCTCGTGTCGCCGTTGCTTGATGCCGGACGCCGCGCCTTTGATCAGACGCACAAGCCGCTGTCGGTCGAGCTTGATCGAAACGACATGGTGGGCAGCAAAGGCGCGAATCTTTCCGCGCACGAAGCGGCGAGCAGCCGGAACTTCGCTGATCAGAAGCGAGGCGGGCTGGTTCAGAATAAGAAGGCAGGCGCAAAGGGCTAAATGCAGCAGCTGGTTAGCCTGGGTGCGAAGGTAGTCAACCCCATCATCAGGGCCATAGTCTTCGTAACATACGCCTACTGATCCATCTGGCTTACGCAAGTAGCAAGATACGGCGCCTTTTTCCATGAGGAATACAAATTCACCCCCATCTTCACCCCCATCCCTGAAAAAGGTTATGCCCATCGCTCGATATGGATGCAGTGCGAACTCTTCGTAATGGTAACCATGCTGAGATTCATCATCTAGAAATTTGCAAACGCTCCACACTACCTCTGTGCTCTTTTCATCGAACACGAAGTGATGCCCGGAGTGCAGAGCCCTTCGGGCGGAAGCGCAAATTGGCTGCGAGAGGAGAGCGACGCGAAGCGGCATGTCGTCCTGTCGTTTGCTGAGCGTCATTCTGCCGCCCTCCCCACCTCATCGAGCGTGTCCGGCGTCCACTGGCTGGCCATGGCTTCGGCGACACCGGCGTAGGTACGCGAGCGGATTTTCCAGCGGTCCGGTCCGGGTGGTGTCCGGTGCACGCGCGACCATGACCGGTGCTCGGCGGTGCCGGGCCGCGGCGGCGAGAGCCTGTTGGTGGGCCGCAACGGCGGCAACCCGCGCAGATAGAGCCCCGTCCCCTTGAAGGCCGGATCGCCAAACCACCACGGCTGCACGATCTGCGGACGCGGCAGATCGGCCGGCAGCCGCTCCCGCGCGTACCGGTGCATGATTGGATTTTCGATGGCCACACAGCTGATGGGCGCCTGCCAGCAAGCCGCGAACAGCGCCACACCCGCCTCGAGGTCGGCCCACATTTGCGCCAGAGTTCGGCCGGCTGGCGGCACTTTCAGCCAGCGGACACCGCTGTTGCAGAGCCGCGTGCACGGCGGGTGCATGACGGCCAGCAAGTCCCAGCCGTCGCCAAGGTGATCGCGGACATCGCCCGTGATGTGATGGTTGCTGCCATCCTCACTAGGTAACAGATCGACCGACCAGGCGTCGTGGCCACGAGCAGCAAAGGCGCGCCGGACAACGCCAGAGGTCTCGCAGCCGACGAGAATTCGCATGGGGTGCGTGCTCATTGCTGCACCCTCCCCGCGACTGCCGCCATGACGCCGGCGAGCTTTTGCGCCAACACCGCGTCTGCCTCGATTTCGCTGATCGCCGCTGCACGCAGCTGCGCTGCCGCCTGCTTGCTGCCGCCCAGCACGGCCCCGATGCGGGGAAAGGACATTCCCAGACCGAAGGCAATGCGGATGACATGCCGGCGGATCAGCCGCTCTTCCGGCGAGTGCAGCCGGCTGTCGCCCAGCCGCAGCGAGGCGCCATTGCCAATCGCCGAGGCTACTGCTTCGCCGATCAGGTGGACGACATCGGCGTCCGGCAGCGACAGCACGACGGCGGCGACATCGACCAGCTCCGGCACAGCAACCGCCAACGCCACCGGTTCGGCCGCCACGGGTTCATCCGGCACCGCGTCCGGTGCCTCCAGCCCCCAGGCGTCCCAGCCGGCGCGGCGCGTCCGCGCGTTGAGTTCGATCTTCGGCAGGGTCGGGAAATAGGCCTCGGCGATCTCGTGCACCCTCGCCGGCTTGGCCGAGTGCTCGCCAACCGGCGCCACGAAGTAGCTTGGAAACTGCGAGCCGGGCGTCGGCGCCGGCGGCGCGCCGCGCTTGCCGACCAGCACCACCTCATGCTCGCCCCAGAACCAGTAGCCGGTGCCGTGCGCCCCGCCCGTCCGTTCCTTGATCCAGACGATGTGGGTGACGTAGGCAAAGCCCCAGGCAGCGAGCACCGACAGCCCCGCCGCCAGAAACGGCACCGTCACCCACAGGAACAGTACGCAGTCGTCGGCGGCGATGTCGCCCACCGGCCGGGCGCGGATCGCGTCGAGGTCCGACGTTGGATAGTGGTTGTCAGGCGAGCGATCGCGCCCCGTCGCCTCGCTCCAGACCTCGTAGCGCCATTCCGGGTCGGCGATGATGACGCCATAGCGCTGCTCCGGCAGCGCCGCGATGCGGCCGCCGAGGTCGCGTTCCCGAGCCTCGCGCTTTTCGGCCTTGGCCGCCTGCTTCTCGGCGCGGAATTCCTTGGCCACCTTGGCCAACGCCTTCGGGTCCGCCGCCTCGCGGATCAATCGCGCCTGTTCGTCGGCCGGCAGACGGGCGAGCTGTGCCGCCGTCGAGATCGCCAGTTCGCCGCGCTGGACGGCGGCGTTGAGTTCGCTGACACCATGATCGCGGACGACGGCGGCGCGCTGGATCGAGCGTTCGGAAACATGCAGGCGTTCCGCCGCCTCGCCCTGCGATAAATCCGCCAATTGGCGGGTTTTCTCGGCCGCTGGTCGGCCCTGCCCCAGCGTCGCCAGATTGGCCGCCACCAGCGCCCGCTGTGCCTCGTTGAGGTGGCGGCGGTGCAGGTTCTTGGACAGCACGTATTCGAGGGCTTCGGCCTCACTCCCCCGGAAACGCCGGAAAAAGTGTCCGCTGCCGAGTTCGACGGCCGGCATAACATCGTCGTGCAGATCGACTTCCGTCAGCGCACGACCTTTGTAGGTCATGCCGAGCTTGGCGATGTCCATCAGGGCGCGGAAACGGTTCCGCCCGTCCAGAATTTGCCCGTCATAGAGCGTCACGAGATCGCGAAGCCCGTGCGCGGCGATGTCGGCCCGCAGCTCGGCGCTATCGGCGGCGTCCAGCATGGGGAACAGGTCGGCGAAGGGATGAGGCTGGAGGATCATGTCCAATCCGCCTCCAACGGCCCGATTGCCGCCATACGCCGGAAAACCCTGCCAGCTGCGTTGCGCAAGGCAAGCCGTTGGCACTTGGACAAGGCATCCACGCGCCAAACCGGGTCGATTGCCACCAGCTTGCGCAACGCCACCAGCGCGCGGCGGCGCGTGCGGAAGTGGCCGTAAGGGCCGTCGGAGACCTTGAGGCCGGTGCCGACATGGGTAATCCGCCACCAGCCGCCCCGACCGAGCGACGGCGTGACGGCGAGCGGCCCGAGGGTGATGGCGTCGATCGCGTGCTTGCCGGTTGGGTCGAAGGACGGCGACACCGCCAAAATCACCCGTCCCCGCCTGAGGCGCAGCGAGCCGGTCACCGCACACCTGCCGCCGCCGCCACCTTGCTGGCGTCGTAGGTCTTGAGCAGCTTGGCCAGCACGGCGCGACTTTGCGGCGCCAGGCGGCCGCAGCCGACCGGCATCAGCACGTCAACGTCGCGCATCTCTTCGCGGACGCGCCGCCAGTCGTCGCCGTCGTCCGTCGTCACCGTCTTGCCGGCCGCGAGGTCGCGCAGCCAGGGCAGATCCGTCGTGCGCACGCGCGCGGCGCCGAGGCGGATCACCTCAAATTCCGGGGCCTTCGCGGCGGCGCGCGGCCGTCCCGGCTTGCGCCGCGTGGCCGACACCGCTTCGGCGAGCACCGAGCCAGCCGTGACGCTCTTGGCATCGATGGCAGGGACATCCGGCGCATCGCCGGTGGCGGCAATGATCGGCCGTGCTTCGACCTCGATCGACCGCGCCTCGATCAGCGTGGCGTTAACGGTAGCGATGACGGTCGGCTGATCATCGGCAGGAGCAGAACCGGCCGCAGTCGCTTCCTGCGGCTCAGGGTCGGCGCACAGGCGGTTGACGTAGTCTTCCTCACTGTCGACGGCCGGCACAGCGGCAGCAACCGCGCCAGCGCTGCCCCGCAGCTCCGGCGGCAACAGGATATCGATATGCCCGTCGCCCACCCGCCACTCCGGCACAAAGCGCGCGTCGGACACAGGCGCGGTGACGCCATCCGGGCGGGGCAAGCGCACCAGCCGCCGGCCGGAGCGCGGCATGACGCGCAAGGCGTAACCACCGGCGGCCCGGGCCACCAGCCGCAGCACGCCAACCGCCGGTGCATAGCGCGCCCACATCTGGCGATGCTCGCCGGCCACCTGGCGGGCGACAGCGTCGGACAGCATCACCTGCAGCGCGCCCATACGGCCGTCAGGGATGAGGCCGAGCACCACCTCGGCATCATCGCTGCGCTTGCGCGGCGCCGGCAGGTCGACGAAATCGGCATCGGTCATCGTATCGAAGAAGCTCATGGTCAGACCTTTCCGGCTTCGGTCCAGCAGCCGAAGCACAACCAGACGCCGGCCCGCCGGGCGTCGCCGGCAGCAATGGCGTCCCGGAGATGGACGTCGCGGCCGAACGGCGCGTCGAGCACGCCGCACACCGCGCAATGGTGGGTGAAATGGGCAGCGCCGCCGCGCGGGTCGGCCACGAAGCGGCCGGTAGGCTGCAGCGCCGGGGCGGCGGGCGGCCTGGGCGGCGGTCGGTTGGCGGTTTCAAAGAGGTCGGCCATCATCGCCCGCCTCCAACCACCCGCACCCGGGCGTTGGCCAGCGTCTGCCGCGCATCACCGAGCCAGCGCTCGGCATCGGCATAGACGCGGTCGACCTTCTCGGCTTCCGTCGGCGTGATCACGCCGTCTTCCTGGGCAATGGCCAGCTGAATGCTGGCCTCGCCAACCGCGCGCGAAATCTCGGCGTGGGTCCGGGCCAGACTGGCGGCTTCGCGGCCGTCGGCGCCGGGCTCGCCCAGCCGGCGATCGTTGAGTTCTGCCATGACGGCGGTGACGAAGGCGCGGCCGCTGTCCGCTTCGAGCGCCAGCACGGCGGGAATGGGAATGATGTCGGTGTCGGTGGCCGACTGCCAGCGCCCGACTTCCGTCTTGGAATAGCCGGCCACCTCGCCCGAACGGACGACGCCGCCACACACCTTGACCAGATCGCGTGTGGCGGCCTTGAGCCGGTGAAACCACGCTTCGGAAATTGCCATGACGGACCTCGTGAGCTTTCCCGTGGCGGGAAAAACGGCAAGCGTTTCCCGTGGCGGGAAACCGCGTTTTGAACGACTATCGATGGCGACAGGTGGAGCGGGGCCGCTTACGGCGGCCCGGTGGCGGGAGGCAGAGCAGTGGCAAACAGCACAACCCAAGCGAACCGAGCGGAGCCAGCCGCCGCACTGGCCCCGCTCCGCGCGCCGCAGGGGCGCGCGCCACGGCCGGACGCGGGGAGGAAGGCGCGCCGGGCCGCAAGGAAGATGAGGGATGGCCTAGTCGTCATAGCGCCGCCCCCACGATCGGGCTTTCTGCGCCGCCATCAGACCGGCGCGATAGGCCTCGCCCTCGGACGTGACGGTTGCCACCAGGCGCCCACGGCCAGGATCGCGCGGCAGCGCCAGGGCAACGAGACCGGCATCGGCCAGTTTCTCGACGGCCCCGAACAGGAACGGCGCCGGCCGCGCCGCCACGAAGACGACGCCATCGCGCGCCACCGACGCGGTGCCGCCCGCTTCGCGCAGATAGATCAGCGCCGCCTCGGCAATGATGGAGAGACGCGCGGTCATAAGGAATTGCCCCGGAGAACAGGGAGGGATTGTGCATTGCCGTTTGATCTCACCATCCTCACAGCGTCGGCGGGACTGTGTTTCGGCCTCATCGGCACATCGTTGGGCATCTGGAATCGCATCGACAAAATTCGCGAGGACCGCGCCCGGCGGGCCGCAGCGCTTCCTTCGATCATGGCAACCCTTGGCGATGTGAGAACGGACGGATGGCAGCAGATTGCCATCACTGTCGGCCCAGCCACCTCAAAACCCTTTGACATTCTTTCGATTTCCTCGGAAAGCGAAGTCGAGTTGGCACGCTCTCTGCCACGGTCGAACAGATGGAAACACCGCGGCTATGCGGTCGAGCGAACGCCGGAACGACCCGATGTCGACTCCGCTTCTCCGTCCATTTCCTGGCCAGGGACGGCCGGTCGCCACGTGTCGACGTCGCACTCGGTCAGAACTTCCTGCTGGCTGTTGGCCCACGACGCGGCGGCCAGGTCTGCCAACGAGATAGTGATCTTGGCGAGGTGCCGGTTTGCTTCAGACAGCCGGGCCGAATTCACCATCAGGACGACGACCCGAAAGGCAGCGACGACCGCCTGAGCTGTGAGAACGGCCAGCAAGAGAGAGATCAGATCATCATTCATCACGTGAACTCCGCTGTTGCGCCCTGGATTCGAAATGGCGGTCGATGGTGAGCCAGAGATTGAGGAGGGCTGATGCTAAGCCGAAGCCGAGCGCCGACAGCGACAGCCAAGCATCGACGAGGACGGCCGAAAGGTGATTGCTCATGGCAGCGCCTCAAGGATGAACACGACACCGGAGGCCGCGGCGACGCCCAACGAGATGGCGAGCGCGTCGGCCACGGCCGCCAGCCGGAGACCGGCGAATTCGATGCGAAACGCGGGCAAAAGCCGTCAGATTTGCGGGTGTCGGGCGCAGCGCGCGCCCACAGTCAGGGGGCATGATGACACCCAGAATTTTCACACACGGCTTCTATGGCATCAGGTTCACCGATGTCTTCGGGACGATCGACACCGTACGGCCAAATCGCACCATCAGGCCAAGCCTTTGAAAACCGCCGCAATCCTTCGTCGTAACGGCGGACCGTGAATGTTGCGCCCTGACCCACAGACGAAAAAAAGCGGTCACTGCCCAACATGCGTCGGGCAACGGTTCCGATCGATAGGCCAGTGACGCGACAGAACTCGTCTGCGACGGCCCGCAAATTGGCAGTGAGAATATGTTCCATGGCCCATGGCATGTCGCATCTTTGCGACTTTGTCAATGGGATAGATGCGACTTGTTTTACGACCACAAAAAATCGCAAAATTGCGACAGGATTTTAGGGGGGAAGATGTGACAAAGCTTCAGGACTATACGACGGCGCGCCTACAGGAGCTCGGTAAGGGGCCCGTCGAAGCTGCGACCGCAGTAGGCCTGCCGCGCAACTTCATCCGCGATCTTGTCGCCGCAAGAAAGGCAAGCATCCGCTCTGACCGTGTCGTGCTCTTTGCCCAAGCGCTCGAAACCAGCGTCGACCGGATTGAAGCACTGATGCGCGGACAGGGCGACACTGTTGAAGCGGGCCCCACTTCTCACGGCATAGGCCACAGCGAGAGCGGTACTTCCAGCAGCCAATCGCCTGTGACTACGCTGGCGTCACCCAGCGCAGTCCCTACGGCTGATCTCGTTCCAGTTTTAGGTGTCGCTTATGGATCGGTAATTGCCAATTCGTTTTCAGGCCTCGTCATCAACAGCGATCCGATCGAGTACATTGCCAGACCACCGGCCCTGCAAGGAGCGCGCGACATCTATGCCGTTTTCATCTCCGGAGAAAGCATGTCGCCGCAACATTCCCCCGGAGAACTGCGCTTTGTCAGCCCGCACCGGCCAGCGACACCAGGCGACACCGTAATCGTCCAAACGAGAGTTTGGGATGACGACCCCGGTCAAGCCTATATCAAGTTACTTATACGCCGGCATGGTGGATTTCTTGAACTTCGACAAATAAACCCTGAGGCAACTATCAAAATTCCCGAAAAGTACGTCAGGTCTGTTCACCGTGTTTTGACAACACGCGAACTATTTGGAATATAATTCACCGAACAAGCGCTTTGAATTCCTCTGATGGAACAAGGCACCGACTACCGGCCGTCTTTCCAGTTGTGACCAAAACTGTTTTTGTCATCCAACCATCCGTGATGACTGTCGCTTCAGACTTTGGAGGAGCCAAGCAGGAGACGAGGCGCATGAGCACCGGATCTTTTCTTCCATCAATCCCGACCGAATTATCGCCAGACCAGCGGAATAATCAGCCTAATTATTCCATATGATTACATTATTTGACTTTCCCATGCTGTAGATATAAAAGCAACAAACATCAATATAATGGAAATTATTTTCATTTCTTACCTCCATCAAGAATAGATATGATACTTGATATCTTCTCATCAGAAACTATGTCGTGCACATTAGAAAATGTTTTAATCTTTTCAACATACTGTTTTACCAAAGCTGCCTCTCTACTTCCGGAAATTGCAATTGCCGATTTTATGGCTACATCATCTGTAGATTGAAACGACTTCAGAAATTGCCTTGCCGCGCTCTTGTTAAAATCTACCGATCCACTATGCAACAACACCCGGTCTGAGATATATTCTATTTGCATGTTTATTTCATCTTCGCAAATAATACCATCAATACGAGATATGTAATTCAATATATTGATGCCGTTTCTAGCTCGCTTCATAACATTATCATGGGCGTCATCTTTTTTTGCAAAAACCGAAAAATAATCACTCGGATTCTCTATTACATCACCTGTTTTTTCTACAACAATTTTTCGTATTCTATCCGCCCTGAAACACCTGCTATCGTTTGATGAAAAACAAAACGCGTCAATATAAATTTTTCCAAACTCGATATTTACAGATTTTAATTCTATCTTTCTTTTCGATACATTAGAATTTCTATCAACATATTCGATAATATATTTTGTGCCAACAACGCTTGGCCTCGATATTCTCTTTGAGACATCTATAATATACTTATCTTCTGAAAAATCTGTACGGCGATGATCGCTTTGAAGACGACGCCGATTTGCCCGTCTAGCAAGCGGGTTTTCATCGGCACCTTCGCCGTTCGGTTCGTTCACCTCTTGATCTAGACGTCTTTGCTTGAGCAATAGAAATCCACCAATAAGGCAGAAAAACGCCAACACAACCAGCCAGATATCCATCTTTTCCCCCTCAAACGCGGCAATGATATCTCTTCGGCACGCTATGCGCGCGCGGTATCTGTGCGACGCGGCAGTCGCATAAATGCGATATTTGTGTTGACAGTCGTAAATCTGCGACCTATTTTCCACCTCGTGCAGCCGATCCGCCGCCCTTGCGGCACGAAGAAGCGGGTTGGTGGAGGCCTTTCATGAACTGCGCCAGATCGGGGCAATTGGGCCATAATGATCATCATCAAGAGCATCGACGACCACATTCCACTTCCAGCAGCGAGCGTCGCCGGATCGCCAAACACCATTATTCGGTCGATGGTGGTGGGGCAGAGCTTCTTCCTCGCCGGTCGCGATCGGCGATCGCTGTGCGGATTTCGCGATTACTGGCGCCGCCAAGGATTCCGCTTTGCCATGCGCAAGGAGGGATCGGGGACCCGCGTTTGGCTGGTCGACCTGACGGAGGCTGCCGGCAGATGACCAGCACCGTTCCTACCACCGATATTCTGCCCGGCATGGCCGCCGCAGCTGGCGTGGCCATCGTCGTCGCCCGTGCAACGGGCCACGACGACCCCGACGATAGCGGGCTCTATCTGCCGCTGTCGGCCGCCGGCTTCACGTCCCGCGAGATCGTCGACCACCTGGCCGTCGCCAGAGCCATGGCCATCGAGGCCTTGCGCGCCAGCGTCGAGTTCGCCGCCCTGGCGCTGTTCCTCGGCGCCGTCTTTCTTTGGCTGCCAGTCATCGCCGGCGCCTGACCCTTCCGCGTCCGTGTCCGCCCCCTCGATGCGGACGCGGCATATCCCCGGCGGCCGATAACAACCGGACCGCTAAGCCAGCAACGGCTGCCGGGGAACCACCTTTCAGGAGCACGACACCCGATGACCGCCTCGACGACCAATCCCGCATCGCACCAGCCGACCGCCGTCCTTGCCGCGCTCCGAGCCGCCTTGCTGTCGCAGGCCTCCCCTGCCGCCATCCTCGCCACCATGCCGGCCGGTGCCGGCTTCATCAATCTGACCCGCCGGCTGGCGATGGTGCCTCGCGGCGCACCGCCGACCGCCAAGTGATCTTCGCCCCGAAGGGCAACCCCAATGGTCGGTGACGGCGCATTCTCAGCGGTCACGGGAGAGGTCCGGGGTCCGAAACCCAGCCGGAGGGCAGCGCCAGATAGCTCGGAAGCTCACACCGTCAGACGTGGGTCGTAAGCCGGCAGGAAGAGGGGCCGGTGCCAAACGAGATCGAGGATGAGCCTCGTGGCACGTGCGGCGTCAGCGAGCAGCCCGGAAGGACGGGCCTTGGAGGCCAACGCGAAATCCGGGCACAAAGGTCAGGGAAACCGCGATCCTCTTGGTGATCCGTCAGTAGCTGGTTGGAACCGGAATCAAGCCCGGCCTCGCTGATCACACCACGCAAAAGCCTCACGACAGCCGATGCGCCAGCACCGGCTATCCGGATGCTTTTGTCCGCTTTGGAGCGATACATGACGCTCGCCACTATCATCGCCATCGTCGGCCTGGTCGCCGGCATTGGCATTGGCATCATCGCCACCTTGCTGGCGATCGAGCAGCGCGTGCGCGCCATTGAGGCGGCTTCCACCACCGACACCAGCGACGAGGACGAAGAACCATGAAAGTCGTGTTCACCCGCGACGCGGCCGAGCCAGCGCTCAATACCGTCATCCGCTCCATGAAGCGCAAGACCGACATTGCGATTTTGGGTGACGTGCTCCTGGCCGCTTACAATGACCGTCTGGTGATCTCCGCCACCGACTTCGATCGCCGCATTGATGTCGCCGTCGCTGCCGAGGTGGTTGAGGCGGGTGAAATCTGCATCGAGGGCAAGACGCTCGCCAACGCCATCAAGCGCTGGCCGGAGGGCGAAAAGGTCAAGATCGAGACCGAGGATAGCGGCGCCCGCTGCAAGGTCACGTGCGGGCGTAGCCGCTTTCGCGTCGGCGCCTTGCCGGCCGACGACTTTCCAGTTCTGGACCTCGGTCCGATCGATGTCGCCTTCGCCCTGCCCGGCGCCGATCTCGCCCGCCATCTTGGCTTGTGCCTGCCGCACGTCTCCGATGACACGATCCGCTATTACCTCACCGGCGTTGCCGTTGGCGAAAACAGCCAGGGTGAACTGGTGTTCGTGGCCACCAACGGCCATACGCTGGCACGCGTGGCCGTCGACATGCCGGAGGATGCTGGCGGCCTCGAGCTGCGGATCATTCCCGAAGCGACCGTCGTCGAGCTGGCGCGCATTGCCGGCGCCGTCAAGGGTGATGACGTCGAGATCGAGTTTTCGACGTCGGCCGTGCGTGTCCGCGCCGCCGATACCGTCTATCTTTCCAAGCTGATCGACGGCGAGTTCCCCGACTATGAACGCATCATTCCGACCGACTTCGCCGCCTCGCTGACGACCAGCGCCAAGGGGCTCGCCGCCGCCGTCGATCGCGCCGCCGTCGTTCTCAAGGGCGAGGCAACCGGCATTGCCCTGGAAATTGGCGCCAACGTCGGCGGCGATATCCTCGCCGTCACGGCCAAACTCGGCGACGCCGAGGCGGAAAGCGAGACCGACGCCACTTATGACGGTCCGCCGCGCCGCGTCGGCCTCAACGCCGACTACCTTCGGACCATCCTGGCGCCGATCGGCGGCGCCGAGGCGATCCTGTCGCTGCAGGCCGACAATGCCGGCGCCGTTGTGGTCACCTCGGACGCCCTGCCGCGTGTCACTCAAGTCATCATGCCGGTGAGGCTGCCATGAGCCGGCCGCGCGCAGTTATCGCTGCGTCGCTGCCCATCGTCTTCGGGCTGTCCGAGGAAGAAGCGGCGGCGGCCGTCGGCATCAGCCAGACCAAGTTTCGCGATCTGGTGACACAGAAGCGCATGCCGACGGCACGGCGCGTCGACGGCCGCAAGATCTACGATGTTGACGAACTCCGTTTGGCGTTCAAAGCTCTCCCCCATGAACCCATGGTGGAGGAAGTCGACACATGGGCCGACGTGGAATGACGCTTCAGCTCAAATACATCGACCGGTTCAAGGACCGGCACGGCAAAATCCGCCTCTACTACCGGCCGCCGGGAAGCAAGCGCATTGCCCTGCCCGATGAAAACGACCGTGGCTTCCTGGCCGCCTACCAAGCGGCCGTCGCCGCTGCCGAGCCGATCGAAAAGAAAGCCCGCGTTCGCGGCGACGAAGGCACGTTCGACCGACTGGCTTTCGACTACTACCGGTCCACAGACTTTCTCGGCTTGAAGCCGTCGACCCAGGCCAAGAACCGAGGGCTGATTGATCGCTTCTGCGAAGGGCACGGCCGCCGCCTTGTCAGACAGATGACGCGGCAGCACGTGTCGGCCATCATCGGCAAGAAGGCGGAGACGCCGGCCGGAGCGAACAACCTCCTCAAGATCCTGAACATGCTGATCCGGTTCGGCGTCGCCAATGGCTACCGCGCCGACAATCCCGCCGCTGGCGTCAAGAAGTTCAAGCAAGGGACCTACCACACCTGGACCGAGGACGAGATCGCCCAGTTCGAGGCCAGGTGGCCCATCGGAACGCTCGAGCGGACGGCCTTTGCCCTGCACCTCTACACCGGCCAGCGCCGGTCCGACGTCTGCAAGATGACCTGGGCCGCCTACAACGCGGCCGGCGGCACGATCGACATTGTCCAGGACAAGACGGGGACGCACCTCACCATTGCGGCCCACAGGAACCTCAGGGCCGTCCTGGAGGCAACGCCGCGCCGACACATGATGGTCATCCCCACCATCAGCGGCAAGGCCCGCACGGTGCCCGGCTACGGCAACTGGATGGCCGACGCGATCGCCGAGGCCGGCCTGCCGGACCGCTGCGTTCTTCATGGTCTCAGGAAGGCCGCGGCCCGACGCCTCGCCGAAGCAGGCTGCAGCGCCAACGAGATCATGGCGATCACCGGCCACAAGACGCTGTCGGAAGTCGAGCGCTACACCCGCGAGGCGCGCCAGGGCGCCATGTCCAAGGCCGCCATTCTCAGGCTGGAAGAACATTCCAGGGACGGTTGATTCCCAACCCAAAACCAAGTTTGGGAATTTTCGCCCGTAACCAATTGAAATATCGCCATATTTTTGAAAGATGGCGACTCCAGCAGGGCTCGAACCTGCGACCTGCCGCTTAGAAGGCGGCTGCTCTATCCAGCTGAGCTATGGAGCCGTCGCGTCGATCGATCAGCGGATCAATGCGTCCACGTCTCAGCGCGGGCATACCTGAAATTGTCGGAATAGGACAGCCGCTTGGCCGACCGCTCTTTGGGTTCGACGACCCGGAAGGGGATGCCGCTGCGGCGGGCGTAGTCCTCGGCCTGTTCGCGCGTCTCGAAGGTCAGCCGCACCTGCTGGCGCATGTCGCCGGAGGAGGTATAGCCCATCAGCGGCTCGACCGCCTTGGGGCATTCCGGCTCGAAATCCAGCACCCAGTTGACCGATTTGCCTCGGCCGGACTGCATGGCATTCTTGGCCGGGCGGAAGATACGAGCAACCATGGTTTGCACCCTCGCAGAACAGAGCGGCGCCGTCCGTCGGCGCCAGGCGAAAACATGGTCGGGGCAGCAAGATTCGAACTTGCGACCCCCTGCTCCCAAAGCAGGTGCGCTACCAGACTGCGCTATGCCCCGCGACCGATTTCGCGCTGGTTTCCTAGCTGGTTAGGCGGGCATGCGCAATAGGCCGTATTTGCGAAATCGGAACCAACCGGGGCGCCACACCAGCCTTTTCCGCAGAAAATCATGGAAAGCGCCCGGAGATCTGGCCTCTCCGGCCGCCGGTGATTCCGCCGGCATTGCCAACCCGCCACATACCCAATTGCCAGGATGCCGCGTTGCTCGCCTTGCGCGTAGCGGCGTACTCCCATGCCGCATGGAGCGAAGGGATTCGGTCCGGCACAGGCAGCAGCGCCCCCCTTTCCGACGGCATGGCACATCTCGCAACAGCTTACCTGTTCCGGGCAACCGCGCCGGTGCCCTGTCCGATCTCGCCACCTGCATGGCATGGCTTCGCCATGGCGATCGCCATTGTCGGCCAACGGCTGGTGCTTGCATCACCGGAGCATTAACCCTCAACGTGCACTTTGTTTCCGCATCGTAAGCAATCTGTTGGCAATCATTTGCAATTGGCATAAACTGCGCCCCTCGGCACCCAGTCATCAACCAGTTGGGTCCCGTGCGTGTTTCCACCGATGCTGGGGAGGAGCGGAACGATGTCGCGAATGAAGTTTGTGTTCGGGCTGATCGCTGCGAGCACCATGACCACCGGCGCCCTTGCCGCTGACGACGTAGTCCTGAAACCGGCCAAGTCGGCTACCATCGACTACGCCAACGCCAAGGCCATGCCGCTGCCGACCGCGACGAATGCGCCGGCGACGATCGCGGCGGCGACCGCCAAGGCGGCTGTGGCGTCCGGCCCGTCTGGCGCCACCGCGGGCTTTGTCGGCAATGGCAAGACCAGCCCGGTGACCTTCCCGGCCCCCAAGACGCCGGTTGCCACCGACGGTGGCTTCTCGTCGCAGGCCTACGGTACCAGCAAGCACCCCTACACGACGGCGCTTGCCGATGCCAACGGGCTGCGCGTCACCTCGGCCTATCCCTACAGCGCCGCCGGCAAGCTGTTCTTCAAGGAAGGCACGGACACCTACGTCTGCTCGGCCTCGCTCATCAAGCGTGGCCTCGTCGTCACAGCCGCCCACTGCGTCATGCAGTACGGCTCCAAGACCTACTACACCGGTCACGTGTTCGTGCCGGGCTATTATGAGAGCGGCAGCACCGCCTATGCCCCGTTCGGCCAGTGGAAGGCGGCAGCAATCGTCGCGCCCAGCGCCTACTTCAACGGTACCGACGTCTGCGCCGATGGCGCCACCGGCGTCGTCTGCCAGAACGACGTCGCCGTGATCGCCCTCAAGTCACAGAGCTCGGCCTATCCCGGCACCAAGACCGGCTACTTCGGCTACGCCTACGGCACGTACAGCTACGCCGACAACAAGACGGCGCAGATCACGCAGCTCGGCTATCCCGTGGCGCTCAACTACGGTGGCCGCATGGAGCGGACGGATTCCACCGGGTTCGTTGACTCGACGGCGGTCAACAACACCGTCATCGGCTCGCAGCAGACCGGCGGCTCCAGCGGCGGCCCGTGGCTGGTCAACTTCGGCATGGCGCCGACCATCACCGGCGACGCCGGTGCTGGCCAGGAAGCGGCGCGCAACCGCGTCGTCGGCGTGACGAGCTGGGGCTACACGAACAGTGCCGTACAGGAACAGGGCGCCTCGTTGTTCACCTCGACCAACATCGCGGCGCTGGTCAGCAGGATCTGCAACAGCACGACCTACAAGGCCGTCTGCCAGTAACCGTTCAGTCCGGATACCCACGAAGAAACAGGGAGCCCGATCGCCAGGTCGGGCTCCCTTCTTTTTCTGAGACTTTTCCGTTGGCCGCTGCTGGCGGGCGAGCCTATAGAGCATCCGCCGATCAGGTTGCACCAACCTAACCTGCGACAACCTCTTGAGGCTTCACATCTTGGCTCACGTCCGGCCGGCCACCGCGTCGATCAGAGCGTTGCGGACGGTGTCGCCGATCTTGAGGTGCATGAGCCGGGCCTTTTTGGCGTTGAGCTCGAGCACGAAGCGCACCGGCGCCACCGACGATATCAGCTTGTCGGACTTGGGTTCGGCCTCGGCGGCGATCGACACCACCCGGCCGTTATCACCAATGAAGATGATGTCGAGCGGCAAGAAGGTGTTGCGCATCCAGAACGTCGCCAGCGCCGTCCGGCCCATGTCGAACAGCATGCCATGATTGCCGTCCATCGACGTGCGATACATCAGGCCACGCTGCCGTTCGGCGTCGGTGGCAGCGATCTCGACGTTGAAGGCGTAACTGCCAGCCGACGTCTCGAGCGTCAGCTGCGACGTCGCCTGTTCGCCGACACCGGCCGACGTCGCCCGCCCCAAGGCGGCGGCGATGACCAGACACAACACGGCAGCAACGGCGAAAGACCGCAGCGCCAGCTTCGGTGAAAAGCAGTGGGACATAGGAACCGATCCCGATGTGGGGCTCACGGCCGAAGATCGGCGCCGCCAGCGCAGCACCGAACCCGGACCGACACGGCCCTCAGTGCGACGAGGGAATGCCGCCGGGTTGCAGCGGCCGGATTTCGGCCACCATCTTGCCCTTGGGGCCATCGCCATAGCGAACCAGCACCTTCTGACCAGGGCGAAGCTCGGTGATGCCGTAGCGACGCAACGTCTCCATGTGGACGAAGATGTCGTCGCTGCCGTCACCCCGGGTCAGGAAGCCGAAGCCCCGGATGCGGTTGAACCACTTGACCTCGACCTGCTCCAGCGGGCTCGACGGTGTCACCTGGACATGGGTGCGCGACGGCGGCAGCTGCGAGGGATGGACAGCCGTGCTCTCGTCCATGGACAGCACGCGGAAGGCTTGAAAGCCCTTGGCACGCTTCATCACTTCGCAGACGACGCGCGAGCCTTCATAGGCGGTCTGGAAACCATCGCGGCGCAGACAGGTCACATGCAGCAGCACATCCGGCAGCCCGGCCTCATCGGGAACGATGAAGCCGAACCCTTTGGCAACGTCGAACCATTTGATGACGCCCGCAACTTCAAAAACTTCGACGCCAACTTCGTCGCCGACAGCAAGCTCTTCCGGAACTGCCTGAGCCTTGGCCATGAGCCAGCCCCCACGATCGCACTGACCACGGGCGCGAAGGGAATCGCGCCCCGACTATTCGTGATTCTGAAAGATACGTTACCACTGACAAGGGTGGGAGGCGCAAGTCCCATACGGCCACCGTTTACCCTTTTGCGCAATTTTCCGCCGCCGGAACAAGCAAATCTTAGCGTCCGCGACCGTCCGGCAACGATCTGGTGACAATTGAAGCGCGCTGCCAAGCCATACCCCGGCTACCGCTCTGGACGGGCTGTTGTGCTTTCTCGTGTTTCCATGGCTGCGGCAAATGTTCTAGGCTGGCGCTCCCTGTTCAATCCCAGCGGAGCCAAGGCATGCGCTATCTCCACACCATGGTTCGCGTCACCGATCCCGACGTGTCGCTCGACTTTTACTGCAACAAGCTCGGCATGCGCGAAGTGCGCCGCCACGTCAGCGAGGCCGGCCGCTTCACGCTGATCTACCTGGCGGCCCCGGGCGACGAGGTCGACAAGCCGGCGACCGACGCGCCGCTCGTCGAGCTCACCTACAACTGGGACCCGGAAGTCTATGGCGAGGGCCGCAACTTCGGTCACCTCGCCTTCGAGGTCGACGACATCTACGCCCTCTGCCACAAGCTCGCCGCCGCCGGCATCACCATCAACCGGCCGCCGCGTGATGGCCACATGGCCTTCATCCGCTCGCCCGACAACATCTCCATCGAGCTGTTGCAGAAGGGCGCGGCGCTGCCGCCGGCCGAACCCTGGGCGTCGATGGCCAACACCGGCAAGTGGTAGGCTTTTTCCCGGCCGTTCGACCAACGGCCGGGTATGGCTGCATTTTTCGCTTGCATCGGCGGTGGCGTCAGTATTCCGTCGACAGCCATATCGGCGGGCGCTTGGCGCCGCTGTCGGCGCAATCCGGGGGGAGGCAACCGGTCGGCGTCGCCGGTCTGCCAAAAGAGCGCTCAGCCTCGACGGAGATCTGCTGCCTATGCAGGCCAGACCGACTGCCGCCCTGCTCTTGACCTGCCTGCTGGCGTGCTGCATGCCGGTGGTGGACGGGCGCGAGTTCGCTCCGCTCGACAAGGCGACGATCGCCTCGATCTCGGCTGAGATGGACAAGGCCAAAATCGCCGACGGCAAGCCGGTCGACGACACGGGGGCCGGCGACAAGGTGGCGGCCAGCGATCCAGCTGCCACGGATGCCAAGGCGCCGCCGGCCGAGGCTCAGCCAGCCGACGACAAGCCCACCACCGGCGACGCCAAACCGCCGGCCGCCCGGCGCGGGCTGCTCGCCATGTTCACGAGCGCGCCCGAGGCGCCAGCCGTGGCCGCGACGGCAGCGGCCGTGGCTGCCGAGGCCAAGCCCAGCCCGCCGGCCGCGGCCACCGAGGACGACGACGGCGAGATTTCCGAAGCCGATTTCGTCGGCGAGGACGAGGCCGATCCGAGCAAGGTGGCCATCCCGAAAGAGCCGATCGACGACGGACTGAAGCACGACTTCGTCAACGTCTACACCTCCAAGCCCGGCGCGCCGACCGAGAAGATTCCCGGCCTGCCCGGTGTCGAATGGAACAACGACATCATCCTGGCTTCGCGCGGGCCCGACGGCCTCGACCTGTTCGGCGGCGACAACCACCCGTTCGCCCATCTGGTGCCGGGCATGCCGCGCGAGGTGGTGGAAGCGGCCAACGGCCTCTTGCTGGCCCACAACGCCATCAACGTGTCGTGCATCAAGCCCAATCTGGTTGGCATGGTGCGGCGGGCCGAAATGCACTTCGGCCACCGTGTCATCGTCACGTCCGGCTATCGCTCGCCGAGCCACAATCGCCGCGTGCGTGGCGCACTGCATTCGCAGCACCTCTATTGCAACGCCCTCGATCTCTACATGCCCGGCGTCGACCGCGACACGCTGGCCCGCTACTTCTACGACATGCCCGACCGTGGCGGCCTCGGCCTCTACTGCCACACCAAGTCGATTCACGTCGACACCGGCCGGCGGCGCGAATGGCGCTGGTCGTGTCGCCGCCCGGGCTGAAATCCCTTTCCCGGCACCGTTTTCCGATAGCCGGCAAGGCGGTGCAAGGTGCGGAGAGAGCTGCATTTCCGGGCTTTTCCAGGCCCGGCTTGGAAGGGCGGAGAAAAACGATGGAGAATATGGCCGTGGGGTCTTGCTCTTCACGAAGAACGCCACTATAAGCGCCCCTCGTTGGGCGGCCTTCGTCTATCGGTTAGGACACTAGCCTTTCACGCTGGAGAGACGGGTTCGATTCCCGTAGGCCGTACCACCCAACATTTTCCTTCATTTTAGTGACTTATGACATGGCTCTGCCATGTGAAGCGCCTCCTTACGTGGAGACTTCTTTGCCACATTGAAGTGCAGAGCATTTCGAGCTGGGCCATCTACCGCAAGGGACAGATGCCTTGGCCGATAGCCAAAGCCTTGAGGCGGGCCAAATGGCATTCTCTTTAGTGAATCTGGAGCGATTTCTCATCGACCCGATGATTCCATCAGGTCGGGAAACGCTCTAGGAAGCACAGGCTGCAAGCCTTCGCCGTCTCTATGCCCTGAGCTTGCCGTCGTCGCCGAGGCGGACCGGAGGGCCCAACCGGCTGGCAAGGCGCGCGGAACCACACCTTTCATTGGCCGTTAAGCGCGGACTGGTATCTCCTTGGGCGAGATCAATGGCAGAAAACGACCGGACCGCCCTGCCCGGCGAGCCTCGGCGGGGGCCTATCCTGCTCGGTCGTGAAGCACCGCAACGAACGGAACGGTCACCTTGGCAACGCAACTGAGCCGCCGGGTTCAAGTCGGGCTTGACGCCGCGCGGGCGCTGGCGGCGATCTACGTCGTTTTGCACCACGTGGCCGAAAAGAACCAGATCGAAAACACCTTCGGCGTGCTGGTGATGTTCGGTCAGCAGGCGGTGGTGGTCTTCTTCCTGCTCAGCGGATTCGTCATCTTCGCCAACGAACGGCAGCGGGCGTTGCAGCCGAGTGGTTACTATGTCCGCCGGCTGCGCCGCATCTATCCCATGCTGATCGCCACGCTGGCGCTGTCGACCATCCTCTGCCTCGAAGACGGCACCTTTCGCGACAAGTTCAGCCTGGCCGAACTGTTCGGCACGCTCGCCGCGCTGCAGGACCTCAGCAAGAGCAAGCCCGGCGTCATCGTCGATCCGTTTCTCGGCAACGGCCCGCTGTGGTCGTTGTCGTACGAGATCACTTTCTATCTGGCCTTTCCCTGGGTACTGCGGCTCTGGGCCCGGACGCCGCGCCGCGCCAACCACCTGATCGGCGCCACCTGTTGCGTGCTGACCGTCGTCTATATTCTGGCGCCCAACCACTTCGCGCTGGTGGGCGCCTACTTCCTCAGCTGGTGGTGCGGCGCCATGGCCGCCGACGCCTATCTCAACGGCCAGCGTCGCGTCCGGGCCCTCGCCGTGCCGCTCGGCTGGCTGCTCGCCCAATGCGCCATCGCCGCCGTCGCCTTCGGCCAGTTCGACTTTGTCAGCGTCAACGCCTTTCCCTGCCTGCTGTTGCAGCACTTCATCTCGGCGGCGCTGCTACTCGTCATCTTCTTCGGCCCGGCCGGCGAAGGCTTTGTCGAACTTGCCGCGTTGACCCCGGCTCTATGGCGCTTCCTCGCCTCGATTTCGTTTGCGATCTACCTGTTCCACTATCCGCTGCTGATCACCTGGCGGGCAGCTGGAACGGTGTCGGGACAGATCGGCGCCGCGCTGCTGCTCGTCGCCGTCGCCATCGCCGTCGAACGCTTTGCCTTGCCGCTCATCCCAACCCGTCCGTCCCGGTCGCGCCTGGCTTGAACGGGCAGCCAACGGGCCCGGAACAACTGCCAACCATTCGCAGCCGTTGCAGCCTCGGCACGGCCGTGTCATAGCTCGCCGAGCAATGAAAAGAGAGACCGCCGTGACCGATATCGCCACTGAATTCCTGACCGTGCGCGACCTGCTGCGCTACGCCGTCAGCCGCTACAACGCCGCCGATCTGACGTTCGGACACGGGACTTCCTCGGCACTGGACGACGCCGTCTTCCTCATCCTTGAATCGCTGCATCTGCCGATCGAAGACATCAACCCCTGGCTGGAAGCGCGCCTGACGCTCGACGAGCGGCGCCTGCTGGTCGAGCGCATCGACACGCGCGTCGACGAACGCATTCCGACGCCGTATCTGGTCAACAAGGCCTACATCCAGGGTGTGCCGTTCTACATCGACCGCCGCGTCATCGTGCCACGCTCGTTCATCGGTGAAATCCTGTTCTCGGAGCGCTTCGGCGAGGACGACGAACTGGCGCTGATCCCCAACCGCCAGGCTGTCGGCGCAGTGGCCGACATCTGCACCGGCTCGGGCTGCCTCGCCATCCTGGCCTCGCAGGTGTTCCCCAACGCCGAGATCGACGCCGTCGACCTGTCGCCCGACGCTCTGGAAGTGGCCGCCATCAACGTCGACCGATTGGCCAGCGGCCGCGTCAACCTGTTCGGCGGCGACCTGCTGGCGCCGCTCGAGGGCCGGCGCTACGACATCATCATTTCCAACCCGCCATACGTCGACGACGAAGCCATGGCCGACCTGCCCGACGAGTATCGGGCCGAGCCGGAGATGGCGCTGACCGGCGGCTTCGACGGGCTCGACCTGGTGCGACGGCTAATCGACCAGGCGCCGAACTTCCTGAACGATGACGGTGGCCTGCTGTGCGAGATCGGAACCGGGCGCGAAGCGCTCGAACTCAGCTATCCCTCGCTGCCATTCCAGTGGCTCGATACGGCCGAGTCAGAGGGTGAAGTGTTCTGGATCACCGCCGCCGATTTGAAACGCACCAACTGACGCCATGCAAATTAAGCATGCTACCCGTCACTTTCCTGGTCAGCCATGCATTTTTGCCGTTTGTTTTTGAGCTAAAATGCGCAATTAGGCGAGGTGTTGCGTCTTCGCGCTAGACACGGAATGCGCCGAAGGCCAGATTTCGCCGCATGAGCTGCCCAGAGTTCACTTGCGGCCTGGAGCGACATTCGACGGGGAATGCTGCATCCGGGCGAGATTTTGTGTGCCGTCAGACGGGGACATTCGGTCCCGAATGCGGCGCGCATTCATGCTAGGGGTTTCTATGAACGCCACACCAGACAAGTCCGGCGAAGCCGATCACAGTGCGTCGGTGCCAGTCATCACCGCTGAGGCATTCAAGCAGGCCGTGCTCGACAAGCTGACCTACCTTGTCGGCAAGAGTCCCGTGCGCGCCACGCAGCACGACTGGAGCACCGCCGTTTCGCTTGCCGTGCGCGACCACGTCGTCGCTGCCTGGCTCAAGGCAACGGCTCGCACGCAGGCGGACACCCGAAAGAACGTCTATTACCTGTCGATGGAATTTCTCATCGGTCGGATGCTGAACGACGTCGTCGCCAACCTCGGCCTCGAGAGCGCCGTGCGTCAGGCCTGCGCCGAACTCGGCCTCGACTATCAGGCCCAGATCGAACAGGAGAGCGACGCGGCGCTCGGCAACGGCGGCCTCGGCCGTCTGGCCGCCTGCTTCATGGATTCCATGGCCACGCTCGGCATTCCGGCGCACGGCTACGGCATCCGCTACGAGCACGGCCTGTTCCGCCAGCGTTTCCACGACGGCTGGCAGGTCGAAGAACCCGAAGACTGGCTGGTGTCCGGCCGCGTCTGGGAGTTCGAGCGGCCGGAAATGGCCTACCCGATCAAGTTCGGCGGCCACATTTCCTTCGATGGCCACGGCCGTACGTTCTGGCATGCCGACGAGACGGTGAACGCCGTCGCCTACGATACGCCGATCGCCGGCTGGAAGGGCAAGCACGTCAACACGCTGCGCCTGTGGGCGGCCAAGCCCGTCGAAGCGCTGGACCTCAGCCGCTTCAACCATGGCGACTACATGTCGGCGGCCGAAAAGACCATCCGCGCCGAGACCATCAGCCGCGTGCTCTATCCCGACGACACGACGGCCGAAGGCAAGGAACTCCGCCTCAAGCAGGAGTACTTCTTCACCTCGGCCTCGTTGCAGGACATCATCCGCCGTCACCTCGACGTGCATGACAACATCCGCGACCTGCCCAAGTACGTGTCGATCCAGATGAACGACACGCACCCGGCCGTGGCCGTGGCCGAGCTCATGCGCATCCTGTCGGACGAGTTCCGCCTGCCCTTCCCCGAGGCCTTCGAGATCACCCGCTCGTGCCTCAACTACACCAACCACACGCTGATGCCCGAAGCGCTCGAGCGCTGGAACACCGGTCTGTTCCGCAAGGTGCTGCCGCGCCACATGCAGATCGTCGAGTGGATCGATTACCATCACCTCGCCGAAGTGCAGGGCCGCAGCCTGCCGATCAATCTCGACGCCATCCGCATCATCGAGTGGGGCAGCGAGATCAAGATGGGCAGCCTGGCCTTCATCGGGTCGCGGCGCGTCAATGGTGTTTCGGCCCTGCACACCGAGCTGATGAAGCAGACGGTGTTCAAGGACTTCCACACCCTGTATCCGGATCGCATCGTCAACCAGACCAACGGCATCACGCCGCGCCGCTGGCTGTATAGCTGCAATCCGGGCCTGCGCACGCTGCTGCTCGACAGCATCGGCGATGGCTGGGTCGATGATCTCGAGAAGGTGCAGGACGCTTCCAAGTTCGCCAAGGACGCCTCGTTCCGCGAGCGCTTCGCCGAAGCCAAGCGGGCCAACAAGATCCGTCTGGCCAGCGAAATCGAACGCCGCATCGGCCTCAAGGTCGATCCGTCGGCGCTGTTCGACGTGCAGATCAAGCGCATCCACGAGTACAAGCGTCAGCTGCTGAACCTCCTGGAAACCATCGCCCTCTACCACGCGATCCGGCGGACGCCGGGCGCCGAATGGACGCCGCGCGTCAAGATCATCGCCGGCAAGGCGGCCCCCGGCTACCATCTGGCCAAGCTGATCATCAAGCTCGCCAACGACGTGGCGCGCGTCATCAACGCCGACCCGATCGTCGGCGATCGACTCAAGGTGGCGGTGCTGCCGAACTACAACGTGTCGCTGGCCGAAGTGATCATTCCGGCCGCCGATCTCAGCGAGCAGATCTCGACGGCCGGCATGGAGGCCTCGGGTACCGGCAACATGAAGCTGGCTCTCAACGGTGCGCTCACCATCGGCACGCTCGATGGCGCCAACGTCGAGATCGCCGAGCGCGTCGGTCCGGATAACATCTACATCTTCGGCCTCACCGCCCAGGATGTGGCCACCATCCGGCAGCAGGGCTACAACCCGGTCGCCACCATCGACGGCGATCCGACGCTGAAGGCGGCCATCGATTCGATCGTCAACGGCACGTTCAGCCACGACGACCCGAACCGCTTCCACGGCGTTGCCGACCGGCTGTGGCACACCGACTGGTTCCTGGTGACGGCGGACTTCCAGTCGTACTTCCAGACCCAGCGCAACGTCGACATCGACTACCGCGATGCCCAGCGCTGGACGGAGCGGTCGATCCTCAACACCACGCAGGTGGGCTGGTTCTCGTCCGACCGGACCATCCGCGGCTACTCGCACGATGTCTGGGGCGTCAACCTCTGACCATCGCCGCCTGAACTGACGAACACGAACCGGCGAGCGCGCAAGGGCTCGCCGGTTTTCTTTTGGCCGGACCGGCTGGCGGGCGCCCGGGTCAGCACGTCGCCGCCAGATTGGTCGGGACCAAGCATCTTGCGTCGGTTGAGATCGGCGGGACTCAGGAGATCGAAGTCGACGCCTTCCAGCCTGCCGTACCAGCCCGTCGCATAGCGGTAGGCCCAGCCGCTGGTGAGGAAGTTCAACAGCCTGAGGCGGCGGCTATAGCCATGGTCATCGAAAGCGATGACGCCGTCGGTGACGAAGACGTGGTTGCTAGAGCGCTTTCCGACCTGACTGAATCGTCAGGTCGATAAGAAATCGCTCCAAATTCAAAGGCTTGAACAGCCGCTTGTCGATCAGATTGGTGCAATCTGATCGGCGGATGCTCTAGAGAAGCCGTCGCCGGGGATCAGCCGCTCGGCGTGAAAGCCGGCGAGCGGCGGCGCATCGAGAAACGCACCTGCCAGGATGTGGCAGGCGCCGTGGCCGAAGAAGATCCGGTCGGGCAACGCCCAGCCGGATCGGCCTTGATTGCCGGCTTCAGAACGTACATCGCCGGGCTCTCCGATGTCTTGGCGCCTGGCTCGCGAGCGTCGGCCGCCGGAGAGGTTTTCTCCCCAGCGGCTGCGCCAATGCTGATCAGCCCCCGTTCACTGCAGCGGGCCGACGACCTCCACCTTGCCGGCATCGGTGCGGGCCTGCTTGTCCGGCCGGTACATGTCGACGAGCGTCGCCGCCGGCAGTGCGAAGCTGCCGGGCGCCACGGCGCGCACCATGTAGGCGAACTGCCAGCTGGTGGCGTCGTCCTTGACGTCCATGGCCACGACGAAGCGGTCGGTGCGGTACTCGCTGTGGGCGACGGCGTCGACCGGCTGCAGCCAGTCGAGCTTGGGCACCTCACCGGCGCGGACCAGCGAGGGGTTGTCGATGGCAAAGCCGGCCGGCAGCGGGTCATCGACGGCCAGACGGGCCCAGCCGGACTCGGTCGAGGTGGCCTCGAGGACGACGATCATGCGCTGACCGAGCGGCACGGTGGACGGATCCACCTCGTTGCCGTCGAGGTCGTAGTAGGCGCGCGTCAGCTCGTAACCGTTGCCGCCGGCCGGCTCGGGCGTGCGCGGCACGCCCCGCACGGTGATGCGGGCATTGACGGTGTTGCCGCCGACGTTCTTCACCACCACGTCGCCGGAGGCCAGATCGCCGTAGCGCGCGGAGTAGACGCCCTCGTATGACTGGCCGCCCACCTCGAGCTTCGGCTTGGCGCCGTCGGTCAGGACGGCATGGGCAGCCAGGAGCAGCCAGGACTGTTCCTGCGTCGAGGTGTAGGCGCTCGACTTGTAGAGCCGGCCAACCTGCCGGCTCAACGCGTCGTAGTCGACGGTCTTGACGTGGCTCTCCGAGGCGAGCGTCAGGATGGCGGCGCCGTCGCGCAGATCGGAGCCGTAGTCGGCCCGCCAGTCACGCTTCTTGTCGCCGGCGCTGCCAAGCATGGTCAACGCCGACTGGAACACCGTGCCGGCCTTGACGGTTTCGCCGTAAAGAGCCAACGCCGCGCCGAGCTGGGCCCGGGCCAGGGGCGAGCCGAAAGCTTCGAGTTTGGTCTCGGCGAAATAGCGGAGATCGCCGATCGATGCCCGGCCGTTGCGGGCCAGCACGTAAAGGCCATAGGCCACATCCTCGCCGCCCTTGTCGAAGTCCGAGGCATAGGCGACGCGGTTCTTGAGGTTGGCGACGGCCATGTCGAAGGCAACGGCCGGCACCGTATAGCCCTTCTCCTTGGCGCGGGTCAGGAAGTCGGTAACGTAGGCGTTGAGCCAGAGGTCGTCCGAGCCCGGCCCCCAGAGACCGAACGAACCGTCGGGCCCCTGGTTGACCAGCAGCAGCTCGACGGCCTTCTGCACCCGTTCCTTGACCGGCTCCTGGCTTTCGAGACCGGCGGCCATCACCACGTCGTCGAGATAGACGAGCGGCAGGGCCCGGCTGGTGATCTGTTCGGAGCAGCCGTAGGAATATTTGTCGAGAGCGTGCACCAGCCCCGGCAGGTCGATGCCGGCCACCGTGCCGACGGTCAGCGTAGCGACGGCGGTGCCCGGCCGGAAGTCGGCCAGCAGGCTCGGCGACAGCCGCACCTCGCCGCTGCCGGCGGCCAGCGACACGTCGGAGACGCGCGTCGCCTCCGGTGCGTTGTCGCGTACGCCGAGCGTCAGCGTCTTGGCCAGCACCGTGCCGTCCGGCCCGGTGAGACTGGCTGTGATGGTCTCATCGCCGATGGCCTTGCCGACCAGCGGGATCAGCACTTCCGCCTTGCCCTTGTCGGCCAGCGTAACGGTGGTCGCCTTGGCCGGCTGTTCGACGCCGACGAAGGTGCCGGCGGCGGTGACGGCAAGCTTGAAGGTGCCGCTCGGCCCCTGCACGTGGGTGAAGTCGAGGCGCAGCCGCGAGCGATCACCGGGCTGGAGGAAGTTCGGCAACGACGCCTGGATGACGACGGGATCGCGCACCAGCACGTCGCGCGAGCCGTGGCCGATGCCGGACTTCGACCAGGCAATGGCCATCACCTTCACGGTGCCGTTGAAGTCGGGCAGCTTGAAGGTGGCGCGGACGAAGCCGTCGGCGTCGGCCTTGGTCACCCCCTGATAGTAGGCCACCAGCTTCTCGGTGGGCGGCGGGCCTTGCAGGCGCGAAATGCCGCCGCCGTCACCACCTGAACGCACCTCGCCGAGGGCGCCGATGGTGGTGTCGATGAGCTGGCCGTAGACGTCGCGGAACTCCATGCCGAGACGGCGCTGGGCGAAATACCAATCCTCCGGTGCCGGCGCCTTGAAGCCGGTCATGTTGAGAATGCCGACGTCGACGGCGGCGATGGTGACGTAGGCTTCTTCGCCGGACCGGATGCCGTCGACCTTGACGGCGACGTCGAGATCATTGCGCGGTCGCATTTCCATCGGCGCATCGAGTGACACGCCGAGCTGACGATCGCCGGGATCGACGCTGGCCCAGGTGAGACCGAGGGCGCGCGAGGGCATGCGCTTCTCGCCCATGTCGAGCGGCCGCAGCAACGTCGCCGTAACGTAAGCGCCCGGCCCCCAGTCGGCCGTCACCGGCAGATCGACGGTGGTGCCGCCGGCCGGCACCTCCACCGTCGTCATCGAGATGAGGCGGTCATCGACCACCGACACCAGCGCCACGCCAGGGAAACGCGGCTCGATGTGGGCCTTGATGGTGTCACCGATGCGATAGCGCGGCTTGTCGAGCGACAGCTTGAGGAGATCGGGCGTCTCCTCGGCAGTGTTGGCGACGTACCAGCCGGCCTCGAAATTCTTCGACACCGGCAGCACCACGCCGTTGGGATCGGTGACCGACAGCTGGTATTCGCCCCAGTCGACCTTGGCTTCGACGACGGCGGGCTTGTCGGCGGCGACGTCGAGCCGGCCGTCGGCGATGCGCTTGGTCGACTTGACGGCGTGATAGTCCCACGAGCCGTCTTCGCGATACCACTGGTAGCGGGTCTCGACCTTGGACATCACCCACTTGAGACCCTTGGCGGCGGTCGGCTGGTTGTCGCCGTCGAGAACGATGACGTTGAAGCGGGCGTTGCCACCTTCATCGACCGAACCGTCAAACTGCGGATCGACACCGACGCGGCTGTCGCCATTGGACACCGGCAGCGTCATGCGGCGCTCCACCGGCCGGCCGTTGGTGTCGAGCACGCGCACGTGCACCGCCGCCTCGAGCGGTTGGGTGGTGGGGTCGAACTCCGGCGTGGTCAGCGTCACGACGGCGTTGCCGTCGTCATCGGTGCCATCGGACTGCACGTCCTCGGCCACCGGCGAGAAGTCGTCGTCGGCCAGTCCGAAGCTGTAGTTCGGCGCCGTCGGAATGCCGGCGGCCGGCTTGACGTAGACCTCACCCTCGATGGTGAGACCGGCGGCCGGCGCGCCATAGAGCCACGATGCCTTGAGCGTGGCATCGACGCTTTCGCCCGACTTCAGCACCTTGGCGTCGGTCTTGACCTCGAAGTCGATGCGTTCGGGCTGGAAGTCTTCGACCTTCCACGCCACCTCCTGCAGCAGCGGCGCCTTGGGATCGGTGTAGGCCTCGGCGCGCCAGGTGCCGCGCATGGCCTCGCCCGGCAGATCGAACGACAGCTCGCGGCCGCCCTCGCCCTGATCGTCGACGAGGCGACGGATGAACTCGTTGCCGTCGGGGCGCTTGACGACCAGCGTCAGCGGCAGCGCCTCGGTGGCCACGACCTTGGGGTCGCGAGCCAACACGGTGAGATGCACCGTCTCGCCGGGGCGGTAGACGCCACGTTCGGGCGTCATGAACACGTCGACCGGCTTGGGCGGATCGCGGCCCTCGACACCGCGATCGGTGAGATCGAAGGCGGCCTTGCCGAGATCGATGAAGGCGAAGTCGCCGTCGGCGGCGCTGGCCATCAGCACCGACGGCGCCATGCCACCGGTGCCCTTGATCAGGCCAGCGTCGAAGTGGGCGTAGCCCTTGTCGTCGGTCTTGGTGGTGCCGAGGATTTCGTTGTTGAGCGCCAGCAGCTTGAGCTCGATGTCGCCCCCCGCCTTGGCGGACGTGAGCGAGCGCACGACGACGTGCAGGCCGTCGTTGCCGGTCATGGTCGACAGGCCGAGATCGGAAACGATGAACCACTGCGTCGCGTCGGCGCCCCAGTCGCTCTTGTCGTTTTCAGCCTTGGCCACCAAGGCATAGACGCCCGGCTCCAGCTTGCTGACCAGTTCGCCGACGGGAACGGCGGTGGTCACCTCGCGGTTGGTGTCGCGCTTGACGGCGATCGTGCCGGTCCACACTTCGGTGCCGGAGCGATCCTTGATGCCGTCGGCATCCCAGTTGTCCAGCTGGCTGAGAAAGCGATCCTCGCCGATGGCGGTGACGAGGCTGCGGTCGCCGATGCGCAGGACGCGGGCCTTGATGGTGTCGACGTTGACCGAAACGACGGGGATGGTCGCCTTGTCGATGCGCGGCAGCACGTAGGACTTGCCGACAAAGCGCACCGACGGATCGCGATCGCGTACGTAGACGTCGAGTTCCACCGACTTGATCAGACTGTCTTCCGGCGCCTTGGCCGGCAAGCCCTGGCGCAGCGTCACGTGGTAGCGCTTGCCATATTCGACGCCGACGGCGCAAAGCTGGCTGTCCTCGGCCTCGATTTCCAGCTGGTCGCCACCGTCGATCTTCATGTAGCTGGCAATCTGCGGATCGCCACGGTTGATCGGCGCCGAGAACTCGACGCACAGGCGTGGCGTCGACGAGTTGGTGTCGACGGAGTTGTCGCTCACACGGAAGCCGTGCTCGGAAATCCACTTCTCGTAGGCCTGGCGCCAGGTCGCGTCGTCGGCGAGCGACAGGCGGTAGCGCAGCACGCGGATGGCCTGATCCCAGGTCTCGCGCGTCGCCAGCGAGTTGGCCAGCGAATTGAGGGCGCGCACGCGATCATCGAGGCTGACGGCGCGCAGATAGCTCAGCACGGCGGCGCCGGTCGACTCGCTCAGCATGGTCGAACGGGCGTCGGAGTCAGGCGAGACTAGGATGGCCTGATCGGCGAAACGCGACCAGAGGTCGCTGCGCTGCGGCGCCAGTTTCAGCGCCAGACGCAACGAACGCGCCGCCTCGAGATGATTCTCGCCGGCGATCGCCTTGTCGACGTTGCCGAGCAGTACGGCGAGCTTGCCCTTGACGTCCTGATCGGCGACGGCGCCCTCAAAGCGCCTGGCCTCGTCGACGTAATCGCCGGGCAGGAAATCGAGTTCGGCCAGCCGGGTATCGGCGACATTCTCGGCCGGGGCCGCCGTCTCGACGACGCGTCCGGCCACGGCACCGACGCTGGCCCGGAGATCGCCGAAGCTGGCCTTCTTGAAGCACCAGCGCGCCTTGGCGTTGTAGGTGAAGGCCTTGCAGGTGTCGTCGGCGATGCACGCCGCCTGACAGTCGTCGAGGCTGACGTCCTTCACCGTGCCGATGTCGCGGCCGAAATAATCGGCATCCTGAGTGATGACGATGCTGCGTTCAGCGGCCAGCGCCGGCGCGGCGGCAAGCAGGCCCAGAGCCAGCGCCAAGGGGGCGCCCCAACGGGAGCAAAGCCTCAAGAACCGTCCGTCAGCCAGCATGATCGATGCCCCCCAAAAGCACTTGCGTGCCAACCAGCTCCGACTCGCCGGACGCCGAGGCACCGCAATTGTCAGTCGTACCGAAAAACCCGCAGGCAGTGTGTCACGGATCGGCGGGGCCTTCAATCAAACCTAGAGTCGACACCCACAGGCAAAGATCAACCTTGCCGGCGGTCGATCTCGGCGGCGTCGACGACGCGGATCTGCACGCGCGGCTCGCCCTGCCAACGGTCGATGTCGAGATGACCGGCAATGTGAATGGGGGCGCCACGGTTGGCGAGCAGAAAGTCGCCGAGCGGCCGACCAGCGGCGCGGAAGGCCATGGCCTTGAGCTTGCCGCCGGCCGCCGAGCCGAGCGTCAGGCGCAGATGGTCCTGACCGACCGGATCGGCGTAGAGCACGCGATGGGCGGGAAAGACGAACAGCGGCGCCGGTTGGCCGGCCCCGAACGGGCCGACCCGTTCGATGGTTTCGGCCAGCGACACGCTGGCGCCGTCGACGGTGAGCGCGCCATCGACCTCCAGCACCTGCACGGCGCGGGCGGTGGCCACCGGACCGGCTACAGCCTGTTCGGCGAAGGCGCGAAAGGCATCGATGCCGGTCTCGGCGATGGTCAGTCCGGCCGCCATGGCGTGGCCGCCCCCCTTGACCAGCAAGCCGGCGTCGACGGCGGCGCGCACCACGGCGCCGAGATCAACCCCGGGGATGGAGCGGCCGGAGCCGGCGCCCTGCCCGGTGCCGTTGAGGGCGATGGCGAAGGCCGGACAGCCGTAACGCTCCTTGAGGCGAGCCGACACCAGCCCGACGATGCCAGGATGCCATTCGGTCGAGGCGGCGACGATGATCGACGGCGCGGCGGCCAGGCCAGCCGCCACCATCAGCTCGGCCTGATCGACCGCCTCGGCTTCCAGCGTCTGGCGCTCGCGGTTGAGACGGTCGAGATCGACGGCGATACGCTGGGCCGCCACCGGATCGTCGGTGGTCAGCAGCCGCACGCCGAGCGTCGAATCGCCAATACGGCCGCCGGCGTTGATGCGCGGACCGATCATGAAGCCGAGGTGATAGGGCGTCGGCGGTCCTGACAAGCGCACGACGTCGGCGAGCGCCGCCAATCCGCGATTGGCGCGGGCGCGCATGACGGCGAGGCCCTTGGTGACGAAAGCGCGGTTCAGGCCTTCGAGCGGCACGACGTCGCAAACCGTGCCGAGGGCGACAAGGTCGGTGAGCGCCAGCAGATCGGGCGGCGTCAGCCCGCGGCGGCTATAGAACCCCCGGCGGCGCAGTTCGCGATTGATGGCGACCACGCCGAGGAACGTCACGCCGACGGCGGCGAGATAGCCGAAGCCAGAGAGGTCGTCCTGGCGGTTGGGATTGACCAGCGCCACCGTGTCGGGCAACTCGACGCCGGCCTGATGGTGGTCGAAAGTCACGACGTCGAGCCCGAGCCGCCGCGCCGCCGCGAAGGCCTCGAAGCTCGACGTGCCACAATCGAGGGTGACGAGCAGGCGAGCGCCAGCCTGCTGCAGCTCGCCGATGGCGCGCGGGTTGGGTCCGTAGCCATCGACCAGGCGATCGGGAATGAAGACGCGCGGTTCGCGGTCGATGACTTGCAGGAAGCGGCTCAGCAGCGCCGCCGAGGTGGCGCCGTCGACGTCGTAGTCGCCGACGATGGCGATGTCCTCGCCAGCCTCGATGGCGTCGGCGACGCGGGCAGCGGCGGCGTCCATGGCCGTTAGGCGCGAGGGATCCGGCATCAGCGCCCGGATCTGCGGGTTGAGATACTCGTCCGCGACTTGCGGGTCGACACCGCGCGCCGCCAGCAGACGCGAGACGATGTCCGGCAAGCCGGTTTCCTGAGCGATGCGGCGGGCAAGGCCCGCGCCGGCGAGATCGAGCCGATCGACCCAGGCGCGATCACCGACAGACCGCCGCACTCCCAGAACTTGCCGCTCACCCTGCGTCGTCACCCGCGATCCCATCCTGTCCTCAAGGGCTCGCGCCCCGTCGCCCTGCAATAGACCATCCGCGTTCGGCGGGCCAGTGCCAGGCGGAAGCCTCGACAAAATCGACGTACCCGCGGCAATTCTACCAGGGGCATCACCGCTTTATTTGTCTTTTCCCAACCGCCAGGCTCCAGGCTAGAGCATCCGCCGATCATGTTGAAACAACATGATCGACAAGCGGCTGCTCAACTTATTGACTCTAGAGCGATTTCTTGTCGACCTGACGATTCAGTCAGGTCGGAAAGCGCTCTAGAATTTTTCTACCTTTCGCGGAAATATTTGTAATTTTTCAACCCGCATACCGGCTACTCGTTAGTTGAGTACATATTCCGGCATCAGGCAGCTTCTGGGGGATCGATCTCATCATGTTTCGTCATCCTATCCTCGGCTATATATTGATCGCTGTTCTGGGACTTGCCGCATTGTTTGCCGTTCAAACCAAAGTGAGCGGAGACACTGAAGCGGCGAAGTCCAGCTATCGGAAGTCGACCCATGAATCAGCGGTGATCGCCGGACAGAAAGTGGAGGCGGCGCTTGGCGAGATCTATCGCAACATCCGCACGATCTCTTTCCTGCCGAGCATCCGCTCGATCGATCGGCACGGCACCAACCTCGACGAAAACGCCCGGGCGTCGATCCAGCAGATCTACAACAATCTCGCCAGTTCGGTATCGGTGTCGGAAGTCTACATCGTTCCCGCCTCGCTCGACCCGGATCGCATCGATCCGGCGACGGGAGTCAAGGAAGTTCCGACGCTGATGTTCGACGAACTGATTGCCGCTGGTGGGGAGAAGAAGCCGGAGGCGGAAAGCAAGCCGGACTGGATGGAGACGGTTCCCGAAGAAGAATCGTTTGAGTATCAGCTGCTCGTCCGTCAGATGGCAGAGCTGAAACGCGCCTATCCAACGCTCGGCGCCACCAACGGTTTCGACGTGCCGATGCTGGCCGGTTCGGAAGTGATCACTTGTGACAACTCGCGCATGACCGCTGCCAAGGACGATGCCGGCCGCACAGGCGCCGTATTCGTGGTTCCCTTCTACGCCGCCGACCAGACATTTGGCGGTGTCATCGCGGCTGTCATCCTCAATGGCGCTCTGCGCGATCTCCTGCCGGCCGCCGACTATGCGCTGGTCAATCCCGACTATGGCTACGTGGTGACGGCGCCTGATCCCGGCATGGCAGCCGTCAAGACCGCCGACGTGCATGCCGCCAAGCCTGCTTCCGACCTGATCTATTCCGAGGTGCTGCCGCTCGCGAGCGGCGACACCGCCCATCCCTGGTCGCTGTGGGTTGGACCACCCGACAGCGCGTTCTGGAACAGCCCGGAAGTGACGTCATTGCATCGGTTTGAGCTCGTTTCCGAGCTGGGCGTCGCCGGCTTCGTGCTGTTGCTGTGCGGCATCTGGGCCCTGCTCTGCCGTGGCGCCAAACGCGGCCTCGCGGCGGCAACCGAAATGAAGCGCAAGCTGGCCGAGCAAGCCACCGAGCTCGACGCACTGTTGCTGGAGCGCGAGCGGCGGGAGCGGGAGGCGGCGGTTCAGCGGCGCCGGATCCTCGCCGCTATGGCCGGAGAGGTCGAACGATCGACCGAGATGGGGCTGTCCGGCATCATCGACGGCAGCCGCATGCTCAGCGAGCAGGCCAGCCAGATGTCGGCGATGATGGAGAAGGTGCGCGCATCGGCACAGTCGATCTTCGCGGCCGCCAATCACTCGCTGGAACGCAACGACGAGGCCGCCCGCCGGTCCAGCGACGTCGTTCGTGCCGTGGCGCAGTTTACCGAGCGCATCGAGCAGAACGCTGCCATCAGCCGCCAGGCCATCGACACGACGCGAACCTCGCAGAACAGCGTTGATGCACTGACCCGTGCCACACAGGACATCGGCGCGATCATCTCGGTGATTTCCGACGTCGCCGAGCGGACCAATCTGCTGGCGCTCAATGCTTCGATCGAATCGGCACGCGCCGGAGAGGCGGGCAAAGGCTTCGCCGTTGTCGCCGGCGAAGTTAAGTCGCTGGCCGTGCAGACGGGCCAGTCGACGCGTGAGGTTTCGGCACGGGTGGTCGACATCCGGACGACGACTGGCGAGGTGGTGACGGCACTCGGCGCCATCAACTCGTCGGTCTCCTCCCTCGAGGCCGTGACCGGCGATGTGCTCGACCGGATCACCGAACAGCGGACGGTCATCGAGAGCTTCTCGTCGTCGATCCGTGAGGCGCACTCGTCAATCGCCGACGTCGCCTCGCAGATTCGGACCATCGAGGAAGCGGTCGCCCGCACCTACGACCTCGCCCACGCCGTTCTGTCCGTGGCCGCCGACATCGATCAGTCGTCGCGTCTGCTCAAGGAAGACGTGCCGCGCATCATCCACGATGCCACGGCGCGAGCGGAGACTGGCGGAGCGAGCGTCGCCGACGCCGCCTAGAGCATCCGCCGATCAGGTTGAAACGGCCCGATCGGTAAGTGGCTGCTCAAACTATTGACTCTGGAGCGATTTCTTGTCGACCTGCCGGTTCCGTCAGGCCGGAAAGCGCCATCAGTCCGACGTCGGCTCGTTGCGCCACACCGACACCTTGCCGTCCGCGGAGTGCGTGAACTCTCCCCCCAAAGAAAAGAGCCCGGGGTTTCCCCCGGGCTCACATTCGTTTCAGCGTTTGCGACCGTCAGGGGCTCAGGCGCCCTTGACGACCGAACGGCCAGCGTACTTGGCCTGCGGGCCAAGCTCTTCCTCGATGCGGATGAGCTGGTTGTACTTGGCGATTCTGTCCGAACGGGCCAGCGAGCCGGTCTTGATCTGGCCGCAGTTGGTGGCAACGGCGAGGTCGGCGATGGTCGAGTCTTCCGTTTCGCCCGAGCGGTGGCTCATGACGGCGGTGTAACCGGCCTTGTGGGCGGTCTCGACGGCGTCGAGGGTCTCGCTCAGCGAGCCGATCTGGTTGACCTTGACCAGGATCGAGTTGGCGGTGCCGGCCTTGATGCCCTTGACCAGACGCTGGGTGTTGGTGACGAACAGGTCGTCGCCGACCAGCTGGCAGGTCTTGCCGATCTTGTCGGTCAGCAGCTTCCAGCCAGCCCAGTCGTCTTCCGACATGCCGTCTTCGATGGTGATGATCGGGTAGTCGGCGGCGAGCTTGGCGAGGTAGGCAACCTGCTCTTCCACCGAGCGGACCACGCCTTCACCTTCGTAGACGTACTTGCCGTCCTTGAAGAATTCGGTCGAGGCGCAGTCGAGGCCGAGGTAGACGTCCTTGCCAGCCTTGAAGCCGGCCTTCTCGATCGAGGCGACGATGAAGTCGAGCGCTTCGGTGGCCGAACCGAGGTTGGGAGCGAAGCCGCCTTCATCACCGACGTTGGTGTTGTGGCCGGCCTTCTTGAGGCCCGACTTGAGGGTGTGGAACACTTCGGTGCCGATACGGACGGCATCGGCGATCGAGTCGGCGCCAACCGGCAGGATCATGAATTCCTGGAAGTCGATCGGGTTGTCGGCATGCACACCGCCGTTGACGATGTTCATCATCGGCACCGGCAGGATGTGGGCGTTCGGGCCACCGACGTAGCGGTAGAGCGGCAGGCCGGCGGCCTGGGCAGCGGCCTTGGCAACCGACAGCGACACGCCGAGAATGGCGTTGGCGCCCAGACGGCCCTTGTTCGGCGTACCGTCGAGCTCGATCATGGCCTTGTCGACGGCCAGCAGGTCTTCGGCATCCATGCCGACGATGGCGTTGGCGATCTCGTCGTTGACGGCGGCAACGGCCTTGGTCACGCCCTTACCGAGGTAGCGGGAGCCACCGTCGCGCAGCTCGACGGCCTCGTGAGCACCGGTCGAGGCGCCCGAGGGAACGGCAGCGCGCCCGAAGGAACCGTCTTCGAGGGTGACGTCGACTTCGACGGTGGGGTTGCCGCGGCTGTCGAAGATCTGGCGGCCGACGATATCGATAATGGCTGTCATGAGAGACGCTCCAAGTTGGTGCGGTTGGATTCCATAGAAAATCCCGCCGGTTCTATAGCCCGTCATTGTGACGCTGCAAAGATGCGAACTGGCACGGATGTCAAGGTTGGAAAACGTTTCCCGACAGCGGCAACGCTAGCCAATTCGGGTAATGCCAGTTAACAAATGGCAGCGAACATCCATACCGGTTTGATCCGGCTTTGATTTTTTCGGATGCGGTTCGTTTGACGCCGATTGGCGGTGGCACTGGCACCGGCCGAACTCGTAGCGACGCGCTGGAACAATTCGCTGCGATCGGCGGCAGCCAGCGGAAATTTCAGCAATAGCCGTCGGCAAGGCCGACTGAAAACCTTTACATGACCACCCACGCCGCCCCGCGCCTGGCACCAGCTGCCCCCAAAACGCCAATCGGCGGGTGCCGCTTGAAGCGACACCCGCCGATTGTTCACTCTGGGAGGTGATTACTGCCCGAGCACCACGACCGAGGGGAAGCGGTCGTCGTTGCTGCCGGCGTTCGGATCGTAGTGGGTGACGATGCGGGCACCGGCGGTGGTGGCGTCATGGGTGCCGATCAGCGCCGACGACGTCGAACCCGCGGCAACCTGCTGCGCGGCAGCGTAGGCGGCGGCGTCGCGCTTGGCGGCGGCGGCGTTGCCGCTGTTGTAGGAGATCACGCGCTGGAAGCGGGGATCGTTGCTGCCGGCGTTCGGATCGTAGACGTGCGAGACGGAGGCACCGGCCTGGCCGTTGCCGGCGTACTTCTGGGCGTCGGCCTTGGCGGCGGCCAGCTGAGCGTCATCGAAGACACCCGAGGCGATGAAGCGCTGGTCGTTCGAACCGGCATTCGGATCGTAGAGGGTGCCAGCATTGGCAAGAGCCGGGGTCAGAACAGACAGGGCGAGAGCGGCGGCGTAAAGAGTCTTCATTGTCTTTCTCCAGTATTTGCGAAGCAGTTTAGAGTTTTGTTCGGTCTCTGCTGTGCTGCTTGCTTCGTTCGATGAACTGTATATGGGCCAAATCCCTTCACGGCGAAACCCACCTGGATTGACAACTGCGAGAGCCGTTTTTTGATAGTCAGTCGCGAAAACTTGCGCGACTTTGTGATCGGTCTGGCACCGCTGGACCACCGATGCGTCGCCTACGGGCTTTTCCGTAGGGATAAAGATCGAATGGGCAGAGCCAACAATTCTGATTTTTGGCTTATTTTCAGATGGTTGCCTGACGTTCCGAACAGATTCGTCTTCCGGACGATCGGCCAACAAATTTCAAGCCCCTACCCGGCAAGGGCTACACGGAAATTGTCTCTTCTGGTGCGCCAATGAGGTGCCGAGGCGGTATATCGGTCACGAAAGCGCATCAAAAAAAGCTCCATCAGCCCTTGTTGGCCCTTGCGGAGCGCCGGCGTCGTCAAGCCGGCCAGCAAAAAGGGCGCCCTACGGGGGGGCGCCCTCTCTTTTTTCAAGTGCTTAGGACGGAAACCTCAAGCGTCAGCCGCCGGCTTGCTGTGCTGCGGGGCGTTCTTGAGCTTCTCGGCCACCAGGAAGGCCAGCTCCAACGCCTGATCGGCATTGAGGCGCGGATCGCAATGGGTGTGATAGCGGTCCGACAGCTGCTCGCCGGAAATGGCGTTGGCGCCGCCGGTGCATTCGGTGACGTCGCGGCCGGTCATCTCGACGTGGATGCCGCCGGCGTGCGTGCCCTCGGCGCGATGCACGTCGAAGAACGCCCCGACCTCCTTCAGCACACGATCGAACGGCCGCGTCTTGTAGCCATTGAGGGTGATGGTGTTGCCGTGCATGGGATCGCACGACCAGACCACTGAGCGCCCGTGCCGCTGCACCGCCTTGATCAGCCCCGGCAGATGGGCTTCGACGTTATCGGCACCGTAGCGGGTGATCAGCGTCAGCCGGCCCGGCTCGTTGTCCGGGTTGAGGACGTCGATGAGCCGCAGCAGTGCGTCCGGCCCAAGCGAGGGCCCGCACTTGAGGCCGATGGGATTGCGGATGCCGCGGAAGAACTCGACGTGGGCGTGATCGGGACGGCGGGTGCGGTCGCCGATCCAGATCATATGACCGGAGGTGGCGTACCAGTCGCCGGTGGTCGAATCGACGCGCGTCAGCGCCTGCTCGTAGCCGAGCAGCAGCGCTTCGTGGCTGGTGTAGAACTCGGTGGTGCGCATTTCGGCGACGCTGTCGGGATGGATGCCGCAAGCCCGCATGAAGGCCATGGACTGGCTGATGCGATCGGCCAGCTCCTGATAGCGATGGCTCTGGGGCGAACCGTTGACGAAGCCGAGCATCCACTGGTGGACGTTGTCGAGGTTGGCGTAGCCGCCCTGGGCGAAGGCGCGCAACAGATTGAGCGTGGCCGCCGACTGACGGTAGGCCATCTCCTGGCGCTGCGGGTCGGGCGTGCGCGACTCGGCCGTGAAGTCCATGCCGTTGACGATGTCGCCGCGGTAGGACGGCAGCTCGGTGCCGGCGATGGTTTCGGTCGGCTTGGAGCGCGGCTTGGCGAACTGGCCGGCGATGCGGCCGACCTTGACCACCGGCTGAGCGGCGCCATAGGTCAGCACCACCGCCATCTGGAGAAAGACGCGGAAGAAGTCACGGATGTTGTCGGCGCCGTGCTCGGCAAAACTCTCGGCGCAATCGCCGCCCTGCAACAGGAACGCTTCGCCGGCGGCCACCTTGGCCAGGCTCTTCTTCAGCTTGCGCGCCTCGCCGGCAAACACCAGCGGCGGGTACTTGGCGATGCGGGCCTCGACGGCGGCCAGTTCGGCCGGATCGGGATAATCGGGAACCTGCTCAACCGGCAGAGCTCTCCAGGAATCGGGCTTCCACGTCGTCGGCATGACAAATCACTTCCGCTTCATCGCAGCCGCCGCGCCGGGTGGAGCGCGGCGCCGCCCCATAAAAACTCGGGGGTTATACTCAAAGGCCCCGGCAGGCGCCACCACCAATGGGGGCTGGCCGGCGAAAATCTACCATAGTCTGGGGATGTCGGCCGCAACCGTCATATCAGCGCCAGTTCGCGCAGCGCCCGGCGCATGCCTTCCGGCATGTCGCCATCGACGCTCGACTGCCGGATGTCGGCCGGCGCGTCCTTGGGGTCGTAGTAGCGCCAGCCCTGAAAGGCGCGGCAGGGGCGATACTCGGTGCGGTGGAGTTCGGGATCGAGGACGATGCCGCAGCGGTCGACGCCGTCGGCCCCGCGCACCGGCCGCAGTTCCAGAATGCTCTGGCGCGCCTGCACGATGCCCTTGATCACCCAGTAGAGCGAGCCGCCGGCCAGCACCTCGTCGACGCGCTTGGGAAACATGCGCGTGACGTGCATGCGCTCGTAGGTCTCGCCGCGCGCGGCGGCGGCCAGCACTTCCTCCCGATACCATTGATCGAGTTCGTCAACGCTCTCAACGCCGACGCAGAGCTTGATGATATGAAGCGCCATGACCTGTTCCTGAATTGTCGGGCCGGCTTATCACGTTTTGCCACAGGCGAAAACAGACAGAGATGCTTGCAATTTTAACGAATTTCTTGGTGGGGTCTTCAACCGTATACGTCAAGGTGGTGGCATGGACGGAACCGCGTGGTCCCGTCGCAGTACCAGGAGGTACTCCAGGAGGTACTGATGTCCGTGTCATCCATCAACGCCACCATCGCGGCGCTGCAATCGAGAAGCTCGCATTTGCGGTCGCAAGCGAGCGCTGAAAGTCAAGCCAACACCGCCGAGGCCGAGTCCCGCCGCGCCAAGGCCAACGAAGAGGCGCAGAAGCGGGCCGCCACCGAGGCGGCCAAGGCCCCGGTTCGCGCCGGTGTCGGTCAGGTCGTCGACATTACCGTCTGAACCGACCGACAATCTGTCAGTCCAGACAGGACTTGGACAGGTTGCCCTCGGCATGCTGCCGTGGGCGACCGCAGTCTCGCGTCGGTCCGCCACTGGAGGCCCAACTTGAACGTATCTTCCGTCGGCACCACCGCCGTTTCCAGCTACCGTCCCTCGGCTCCCGCCGAAGCCGCCGAAGGTCCTGGCCCCGATCACGACGGCGATGCCGACGACAAGACCGTCGCCGCGTCGACCAAGGCCAGCCTGCCGCAGGGCGTGGGGCAACGGCTCGACATGTCGGTCTGAACCCGCACAGCAAAAAGGCGCGATCCGCAGGGACCGCGCCTTTTTCATATCGGTCGTTGCCCCCTGCCCTCAGCTGGCCGGCAACAGATCTTCGTCGGCCTCGCCCGAGACGACGCCAAGATCGTCGCTGGCCTTGACGCGGGCCAGCAGTTCCTCGGCCTCCGCCGCCTGACGCTGACGGTTCCACATGGTGGCGTAGAGCCCGCCCCTGTTGATCAGCTCGGCATGCGTGCCGCGCTCGGCAATGCGACCGCGTTCCAGCACGATGATCTCGTCGGCCCCGACCACCGTCGACAGGCGGTGGGCGATGACCAGTGTCGTCCGCCCTTCGGCCACCCGGTCGAGTTCGGCCTGAATCTCGCGCTCGGTATTGGTGTCGAGGGCGCTGGTCGCCTCGTCGAGAATGAGGATCGGCGGCCCCTTGAGGATGGTGCGGGCGATGGCGACGCGCTGCTTCTCGCCACCCGACAGCTTGAGACCCCGTTCGCCGACCTGAGTGTCGTAGCCGTTGGGCAGCATCTCGATGAAGTGGGCGATGCGCGCCTGGCGGGCGGCTTCGTGCACCTCCTCGGGCGTGGCGTCGGGGCGGCCATAGCGGATGTTGTAGAAGATGGTGTCGTTGAACAGCACCGTATCCTGCGGCACCATGCCGACGGCGGCGCGCAGCGACTCCTGGCTCACCGCGCGCACATCCTGGCCATCGACCAGAACGCGGCCGCCGGTGACGTCGTAGAAGCGGAACAGCAGCCGCGACAGCGTCGACTTGCCGGCACCGGAGGGCCCGACGATGGCCACCGTCTTGCCGGCCGGCACCTCGAACGACACGCCCTTGAGGATCTGGCGCTCGGGATCGTAGGCGAAATGCACGTCCTCAAAGCGCACGGCACCGCCGTTGACGACCAGCGAGGGAGCTCCCGGCGCGTCGACGATCTCGGCCGGCTGGTTCAGCAGGTCGAACATCTGCTCGAGATCGGCGATGCCCTGGCGGATTTCGCGGTAGATGAAACCGATGAAGTTGAGCGGGATGGACAGCTGCATCAGCAGTGTGTTGATCAGCACGAAGTCGCCGAGGTTCTGCGTGCCGGCCATCACCTCGCGGGCCGACATGACCATGACGATGGTCATGCCGACGGTGAAGATCAGCGCCTGCCCCATGTTGAGCCAGGCCAGCGACGTGCCGGTCTCGGTGGCGGCGCGCTCGTAGCGAGCCATGGCGGCGTCGTAGCGCTCGGTTTCCATGCGCTCGTTGCCGAAGTATTTGACGGTCTCGAAGTTGAGCAGACTGTCGACGGCCTTGGTCGAGGCGTCGTTGTCGCTGTCGTTCATGCGGCGGCGAATCGAGATGCGCCGATCGGAATAGCGCACCGAGAACCAGACGTAGACGCCGATGGTGATGGCGACGACCACGAGATAGCTCAAGCCGAAATTGAAGGCGACAACACCGGCCGACAGCGCGAACTCCAACACCGTCGGCAGGGCGTTGAGGATGGTGAAGCGGACGATGCCCTCGATGCCCTTGACGCCCCGGTCGATGACGCGGCTGAGGCCTCCGGTGCGCCGCTGCAGGTGAAAGCGCAGCGACAGGGCGTGGACATGCACGAAAGTCCTGCGGGCCAGCTGGCGCACGGCGTGCTGGGCGACGGACGAGAACAGCGAGTCGCGCAGATTGTTGAAGCCGTTGAACAGCAGCCGGCCGACGCCGTAGGCGACCACCATCAGCACCGGCCACGACATCATCAGCGTCGTCGCTTCGGGCGAGTGGGTGCCGGGCACCAAGGCGTTGGTGGCCCAGGCGAACAGGTAGGGCACCAATACGGTGACCACCTTGGCCAGCACCAGCGACACCATGGCGAGCATCACCCGCGCCTTGAGATCGGAGCGCCCGGTCGGCCACATGTAGGGCCAGAGATTGCGGATCGTCGACATCAGCGTGGCATCGGCGTTGACGTTCGCGGGCTTGGTGGGCTGGCCTGACATGATGGTGCGGGTCTCCTTGTCGCGCCGAACGCGGCGGCACGCCCCGAAACGGATCGAGCCGCCCGGAACACAGGTCCGGACGGCTCGCGTCATGTAGAGGTCCGAGGGGGGCATTCACAAGACGGCCAGCGGCCAAACCTTCGTGAATGCCGCGCCATCGCTGTTACTTGCCGACCTCCGTCCAGGCGGCATCGCCCTTGGGCAACACGAAGACCTGGCCGGGATAGATGAGGTCCGGATTGCGGATCTGATCGGTGTTGGCCTGATAGATGGTCGAGTAGCGGATGCCCTGGCCGTAAAGCCGCTTGGCGATGGTCCAGAGATTGTCGCCCTGGCGGATGATGACGGTGGTCGGCTGGCCGGCGGCCGAACCGGAAACGCCCGTCCCGGCAGCGGCCGAACCGCTGCCCGAGGCGACAATCGGCGCCACGGCGAGATCGGCGGCAATGTCGAACGGCACCTCGGCGCGGGCCAGCACCTTGCCGTCGGCGGCGATCTCGTCGGCGCGCACCACGTGCTTGCCGGGGGCGAGATCGAGGTCGCCTTCAAAGAGCCAGCGGCCATGCGCCTGGGTCTTGGAGTCGCCGACCACCTTGTCGTCGACGTAGAGCCGGATGGCCGCTCCGACCGGCGCCGAACCGGCGGCGTAGAAACGTTTGCCGGCTTCGACCTCGACGGCGTCGATGGTCACCACCGGGCCGGCTGGCACGGCGGCGGAGCTCGCCTCGGTGGGGGCTGCGGCGACCACGGGCGCAGCAGCGGCGGCCGGGCTGGCGGTTTCCGCCATCGTGGCAGCGGCCGGTGCGGGCTCGACCACCGGGGCCGGGGCGGCAGCGGGTGCGTCGGCAGCGACAGCGGCAGCCGGGGCGGTCTGCGCGACGGAGGTTTCGCCGCCGGCGACGGGGGCCGGCTCGGCGGTGGTGGCGGGCGTGGCCGCCGCGTCGGCCTTGGCGTCGACGCTGACCGGCGCGGCGGGCTTGGCGTCGGCTGCCGGCACCGGCTCGGCCAGCTTGGCGGCCACGGCGGCGGCATCGACGCCGGCATCGGCGAGGCGCTGCTCAGCCTCAGCCAGACCCGGCTTCTGCAACACTTCCGACGGCGTGCCCGGCCGGTTCAGCACGACGAGCACGTCGCCGTTGCCGCCATCGGGCACCGATACGGCTACCGACTGGGCCGAGGTGATGGTTTCGCCGCTGGGCGAGGTGACGCGCACCGACAGATCGTGAGCGCCGGGCTTGAGCGGCGTCGACAGCACGATGGCCCAGGCGCCGGCGTCATTGGCCTTACCGGCGGCAACCACGTCGCTGCCGGAGAGAATTTCGACCTTCGAGCCAGGCATACCCTGACCGGCAATGACGGCATCGCCGCTCGGCTCGACGCGGACCAGATCGAACACCGGCACGACGCGCTCCTTGACGGTCTGATCGGTCGGCTTCTGCGGTTCGGCCGGGGCGATCGGCGTCACCGCCACCGGCGCCACCGGCGCTTCGATGGCTGGATGACCGGCAATCTGGATGTTGAGCTTCTTGAGGACGCTGTCGAACAGGCCGCCGAACAGGCCGGCAAGCAGCACAAGCACGGCCACGATCAGAGAAATCAAAGTCTTCTGGAGTTTCTTCGTCATAACCCGTTCTCGCCCCTGTCGGCCAACTTCCGGCCGCGCCGTTCCGGCCGGTCCGCTGCATTCGCGGTCATCCCAAACCGAACGGTAACACAAACTCCCGCACGGGCGGGTTCATCCGCCACTGGTGCCAAAGCCCGCATCCCCCGTCCGCCGCGGATCGTCGCCCCCAACCCTCCGCCGAACGACACACAAAGCCGATTTACCGTTATACGTCGGATATTAGGCCAGCAAGACCCGCCGGTTTCTCCACAGGACGGCTCGGCGCGACCGTCCCACTTTGCGCCCGACCGATGCAAGAATGCCTCACTTGCCGCCCTCCTCGGCGCTTGACGGCGCCGAGGGCCGGGTGCGACAACGTCGCCATGGTACACATCAACAGCATCTGCGTCTTCTGCGGCTCGTCCAACGGTCGCGATTCCGCCTACGTCGAAGCCGCCGTCCGGCTTGGACACGACATGGCCAAGGCCGGCATCCGCCTCGTCTACGGTGGCGGCGGCATCGGCCTCATGGGCACGGTCGCCCGGTCGGTGCTGGAACACGGCGGTGCCGTCACCGGCATCATCCCGGAGTTCCTGGTGCGCAAGGAAATCATGCTTGAGGGCGTCAAGGATCTGCACGTCGTGCCCGACATGCACACGCGCAAGCGCATGATGTTCGAACAGGCCGACGCCTTCGTCGCCCTGCCCGGCGGCATCGGCACGCTGGAAGAAGTCGTCGAGCAGATGACCTGGGCCCAGCTCGGCCGGCACAAGAAACCGATCGTCCTGGCCGACATCGGCGGCTTCTGGGCCCCGCTCATCGGCCTCATCGCGCACATGCACGACGAAGCCTTCGTTCGCGACGGCTACGCGGTGAAGTACCAGGTGGCCGACAGCGCCGAAGCCATCGTGCCGCTGGTGCAGAAAACGGCCGAGCGTCTGGCCGCCACGGCGCTCAAGGGCGATGTCAAGGCCATCGACCGGATGTGAGGCAGGCGGGCGGGCCGCCCAATCCACGCGAGGATGTGTCAGATGAAGTCGTTCATTGCCGCCTGTGGTCTTGCCGCGGTCCTCTGGCCCGCCGTCGCGGCGGCCGGCCCGATCGACGACTACATCGCCGCCGAGGATGGCTATCGCGCCGCCCTCGCCAAGGACGTCGAAGCCGGCAAGTCGGATGACGATCTGGCGTCGGCTGACAGCACCGCCATCGCCGACCTCAAGTCGCGCCTCGAAGCCGTGCTGGGCAACGGGCCGATCGCCGGCCTCAGCGGACCGGACATCCTGCCCGGCTCGCTGCAGGACGGCTACATCGAGAGCTACGGCGTCGACGGCCTGCTCTATGCCAACGACGATCTGACGCGCACCTATTTCGTCACCACCGAGGCGCTGGTCGATCATTGGCGCCAGTGGATCGCCAAGAGCGAGGACGAGAGCGCCATCTACAGCCAGGGCCTGGCCGCCACGCTGACCTCCGACGACATCATCACCGCGTCGGTTTCGAGCGACGCCGCCTTTACCGGCTTTGCCGATCTCGACCTGCCGGAGGCCAAGGGCGACGGCGTGCTGCGCCTGGTCGTCGGTCTCACCGCCCAGGACATCGCCGACCTGCCGCCGCCGCAGACGCTGGCCGTGGTGCGCAAGGGCGAGGACGGCCGCATCGCCATCGCCTCGGTGCTGCTCAAGACAACGATCAAGCCGATCGCCACCTGCGCCAAGTTCAAGCAGCAGTGGCTGGCGGAGAACGCCGACGCCAATGCCGATCCGGATGTCTCGATCGCCAAGGCCCAGAAGCTGATGGCCGCCTACAGCAGCTGCTTTGCCAGCAACCTGCCCAAGCAGCCGTACTACGCCGCCCTCACCGGCGAGGCGCGGTCGCTGCTCGCCTTCGTCAAGGCGCCGAGGTAAGGCCGGCCGGACTTACTGTCCGGCGTAGCCGTTCTTCAGAAGCTTGAAGGTGATCGAATCGTCGAGCGCCTGGAACGAGGCCTCGACGATGTTGGACGACACGCCCACCGTCGACCAGCGGCGGTTGGTGCGGCGATCGAGGCTTTCGATGAGCACGCGCGTCACGGCGCCGGTGCCGCCGTTGAGGATGCGCACCTTGTAGTCCACCAGCTCGAGGCTGCCGATCTCGTCCTGGTACTTGCCGATGTCCTTGCGCAGCGCCTGATCGAGGGCGTTGACCGGACCGTTGCCTTCGGCCACCGACATGATCAGCTCGTCATCGATCTTGACCTTGACCACCGCCTCGGTGACCACGACGCGGGCGCCCATGGCGTTGATGCGGCTCTCCACCATGGTGCGGTAGGAGATGACTTCGTAGAAGTGCGGCACGCCGCCGAGATGACGACGGGCGAGCAGCTCGAAGCTGGCATCGGCCGCCTCGTAGGCATAGCCCACCGCCTCGCGCTCCTTGACCTCGGCCAGGAGGCCGTCGAGACGACGATCCTTGCGGTCGTAGACGATACCGAGCCGATCGAGTTCGGCGTAGAGGTTCGACTTGCCGGCCTGATCGGACACCAGCACGCGGCGCCGATTGCCGACGCTTTCCGGCGGCACGTGCTCGTAGGTGCGCGGATCCTTCATGATGGCCGAGGCGTGGATGCCGGCCTTGGTGACGAAGGCCGAATGGCCGACGTAGGGGGCATGGCGGTTGGGCGCCCGGTTGAGCAGTTCGTCGAAGGCGTGCGACAGCTGGCTGATCGTCTTGAGCTGGTCGTGGCTGACGCCGGTATCGAACTGCTTGGCGAACTCCGGCTTCAGCATCAGCGTCGGCAGGATGGTGGTCAGGTTGGCGTTGCCGCAGCGCTCGCCGATGCCGTTGAGCGTGCCCTGGATCTGGCGCACGCCGGCGCGGACGGCGGCCAGCGAATTGGCCACCGCCTGGCCGGTGTCGTCGTGGGCGTGGATGCCGAGGTGGTCGCCAGGCACGACGGTGGTCGCCGCCGCGACGATGGCGGCGATCTCGTGCGGCTGCGTGCCGCCGTTGGTATCGCAGAGCACCACCCAGCGAGCGCCGGCCTCGAAGGCGGTGCGGGCACAGGCGAGCGCGTAGTCGGGATTGGCCTTGTAGCCATCGAAGAAGTGCTCGCAGTCGACCATGGCCTCGCGACCGGCCGCCACCGCCGCCGCCACCGACTGGCGGATGCAGTCGATGTTGTCCTCGAGCGTCGTCTTGAGCGCCACGTCGACGTGGTAATCCCAGCTCTTGGCGACGAAGGTCACCGCATCGGCCTCGGCGGCCAGCAGCGCCGCCACGCCGGGATCGTTGGACAGCGACACGCCCGGCCGCTTGGTCATGCCGAAGGCGACGAAGCGGGCCTTGGTCGTGCGTTTCTCGGTGAAGAAGGCGTCGTCGGTGGGGTTGGCGCCAGGATAGCCGCCCTCGATATAGGCGAGCCCCAGCCCCTCGATCATGCGGGCGACGATGATCTTGTCATCCACCGAGAAGTCGACGCCCGAAGTCTGGGCGCCGTCGCGCAGCGTCGTGTCGTAGAGGTAAAGGCGGCTCTTGTGCGGCATGGTGGCACTCGCGTTGGAGGCGGTGAGGGGCGGCTCGGCGTCAGGAAGCGGCGAAACGATCGGTCGCCGCGATGAGTTCGCTCAGAATGGCCGGCTCGGACAGGGAATGGCCGGCGCCGTCGACGATGCGGAAATCGGCTTCCGGCCAGGCCTTGTGCAGGTCCCAGGCGTTCTGCATCGGCGTACACATATCGTAGCGGCCGTGGACGATGACACCCGGAATGCCCTTGAGCTTGCCGGCGTCCTCGTAGATCTGGCCCGGTCGCATCCAGCCCTCGTGAACGAAGTAGTGGTTCTCGATGCGGGCGAAGGCGAGCGCGTAGTCGTCGCCGGTGAAGCCGGAGGTCACCTCGGGGTTGGGTAGCAGCGTCAGGGTCGAGCCTTCCCAGAGCGCCCAGATCTTGGCGGCGGCCAGTTGCACGGCGCGATCATCGGCGATGAGGCGCTTGCGGTAGGCGGCGATCAGGTCGCCGCGCTCTTCGGGCGGAATGTGCTCGCGGAAGGGCTCGAACAGGTCGGGGAAGATCATCGAGGCGCCGTGCTGATAGAACCATTCGAGCTCCCAGCGGCGCAGGCCGAAGATGCCGCGCAGCACCAGTTCCGACACGCGCTCGGGGTGGGTTTCGGCGTAGGCAAGCGCCAGCGTCGAGCCCCAGGAGCCGCCGAACACCAGCCACTTGTCGACGCCGATCATCTGGCGCAGGCGCTCGATGTCGGCGACGAGGTGCCAGGTGGTGTTGGCCTCGAGGCCTGCGTGCGGCGTCGACTGGCCGCAGCCGCGCTGGTCGAACAGGATGACGTCGTATTTGGCCGGGTCGAAGACGCGTCGCTGCGTCGGGCTGATGCCACCGCCGGGGCCGCCGTGCAGGAACACCGCCGGCTTGGCGCCCCTGGTGCCGACGCGCTCCCAACGGACACGGTGACCGTCGCCGACGTCGAGCATGCCGCTCTCGAAGGGTTCGATTTCGGGATAGAGGGTGCGGAGTTCGCTCATGATCTCAATCTTCTTCGAACGGCCAGACGGCGGTGTCGTGGTCGGGATGTTGGTGGGAGACGATGTCGGCGAACAGCGGCTGCTCGACGACGCTTTCGGCCGTGGTCGCGCGCGGCAGCTGCGACAGGCCGGCAACGAACGGCAGTTCGGCCTCGCAGCCGTCCTGTTCGGTCGGCGGCAAGGCGGTGGGGTCATCGAAGGCGCCACAAGCGATGGAGGGTTCGGCGCCGTCGATCTGGTAGGTGAGCGGTGTGCCGCAGGCGGCGCAAAAGCCGCGCGACACGTGGTTCGATGAACGGAACAGCTTCGGCGCGCCGCGCGTCCAGGTGACGCCGCCGGGCCGGAACGGCACCAGAGCGGCGAAATACTGGCCGGTCGCCTTCTGGCACATGCGGCAATGGCAGATCGAGGCCGTACCGGCGAGGCCGGGATCGCAGGCAAAGCGCACGGCACCGCACTGGCAGCCACCGGTGAGCTGGTTCATCTCTCCCTCCTCTCCCCGTCGGCAGCGCCGATCCGGCCGCGGCCGGTCAGCGCTTGAGTTCCCAGGTGGTGGTGATCTCGCCCGTCGCCTTGTTCTTGCTGTCCATGATGACGACACCCATGCCGACCAGTTCGTCGCGGATGCGGTCGCTCTCGGCGAAGTTCTTCGCCTTGCGTGCCTCGAGGCGGGCAGCGATCAGCGCTTCGACCCTGGCGGTGTCGATGTCGGCCGCCGGGCGACGGGCCGCCCAGTTGGCGGCGCTGTCGCCAAGGAAGCCGAGAAGGCGCAACGAGGCCGACAGCGTCGCCGGATCGCCCTTCACGGCATGCAGCTCGGCAATCGCCTTGGCCGTATTGAGGTCGTCGCCGAGCGCCTCGATGAGACCGGGGGACGGCTCGCCGGGCGCGACGTCGGCGGCGATGGCGTACCACTCATCGAGCGTCTTCCAGCCGTCTTCGAGGCCCTTGATGGTGAAGTCTATGGGCTGGCGGTAGTGCGTCTTCAGCATGTTGAAGCGCAGCACCTCGCCCGGCCAGTCGTCGAGCAGCTCGCGGATGGTGAAGAAGTTGCCGAGGCTCTTGGACATCTTCTCGCCTTCGACCTGCAGGAAGCCGTTATGCATGAAGACGTTGGCCATCACATCCTTGTGGAAGGCGCAACGAGACTGGGCGACTTCGTTCTCATGATGGGGAAACACCAGATCGACGCCACCACCGTGGATGTCGAAGGTCTCGCCGAGGTGCTTCCAGCTCATGGCCGAGCACTCGATGTGCCAGCCGGGACGGCCCCTGCCCCACGGGCTGGCCCAGCCGGGTTCGTCGTCCTTGGACGGCTTCCACAGCACGAAGTCCATGGGATCGCGCTTGTAGGGCGCCACCTCGACGCGGGCGCCGGCCATCATGTCGTCGAGCGAGCGGCGGGCCAGCGAACCATAGTCGGACATGGCCGGCACGTGGAACAGCGCGTGGCCCTCGGCGACGTAGGCGAAGCCGCCGGCGATCAGCTTCTCGATGATGGCGATCATCTCGGCGATGTGCTCAGTGGCGCGCGGGGTCACCGTCGGCTTCAGGCAGCCGAGCTCGGTCACGTCCTTCTCGAACTGGGCGTAGGTGGTCTCGGTCAGGTGGCGGATGGCCTTGACCGGCTGTTCGTCGGGATAGTCGCGGGCGGCGCGGGCGTTGATCTTGTCGTCGACGTCGGTGATGTTGCGCACGTAGGTGACGTGGCCCTCGCCGTAGACGTGGCGCAACAACCGATAGAGCACGTCGAAGACGATCACCGGTCGGGCATTGCCGATGTGGGCGAAGTCGTAGACGGTCGGTCCGCAGACGTACATGCGGACGTTGCGGTCATCGATCGGGACGAAGTCGTCCTTCGAGCGCGTCAGCGTATTGTAGAGCTTCAAACCCACCGGCCTTCTCCCATGCCAAACACCTGCCCTCCGGCTGGCCGGTGGACCTTGTCATCCGTTTGGGTCTCTGGAGAAGATCAGACGGGGACGGCCGCGGCCAGCGTAACGCTCAGCCACAAATAATAATGCTGGTCGAAATGAGGACAGCGCCGTTCCGTTGCATGGCCGCATGTATGCCGGGAGAAGCAGAGGCCGTCAAGCGATAAGCTGGCGCCAGACAACGGTGTGCTTCGACCTTCGGCCCGCTGGCAGCGCCTTGTTCTTGCCCGACAACGGGTCCATTGTTTCGAACGAGGGCTGCCCTGATCCGGCAGCCCCGGCGTCCAGCGACGCCTTGTCGCATGACGATCGCCACCGGGGCGGCCGCAGAACCGCCCAGCGTTGTGGCGAACCTGCGATGGCCCGCTACCGGGTGACGGTTCCTCCGATGACGGATGACCGTCTGGCCAGTTCGGGCGGATCAGACAGAGAGAAAATCATGGCCAAGGGACAAATGCACTCCAACAAGGAGATTCGGAAGCCGAAGGCCGACAAGGCCAAGTCCAAGGGTCAGGCCACCGCCACGGTCACCGAAGTCTTCACCAAGACGGCTGCCGCGGCCACGCACGAGGCCAAGAAGAAGGCTTCATGACGCGCGTCTGGCGTCGCGTCGCGCCGGAACCGTCAACGGTTGCCGGCACGACGACCAGCCGAGCCGCCTGCCAAGTCCAGCTTGCAGGCGGCTTGGCATTTTGGGCCCCTCACTTGTCGAGATAGTCGGCGCACTTGGGCGCCGACGCCTCACCCCAGGGCATGATCGGCACGGTGGAGGTGGAATTCTTGGGGCTGCCCTCGATCAGCTTGTCCGAATAGACCAGATAGACCAGAACGTTGCGTTTTTCATCGCAGCCGCGGACGATCTGCATCTTCTTGAAAAACAGCGACCGACTCTGCCGATACATGTCCGAGCCCTGCTCGAACTTCTCCTTGAAGCTGATCGGGCCGATCTGACGGCAGGCGAGCGAGATGTCGGAGGTTTCCTCGGCCAGACCGAGCATGCCCTCGACACCCCCCTTTTCCGGCAGCGTGAAGTGGCAGGCGACACCGTCGACGACGGGATCGTCGATGGCGTAGACGGCGAGCTTGTGGTCGGGCGTGAGGAAGTGCCAGACCGTCGAGCGCTTGAAAATGAGATCCGGATCGTCGCCGGCATGAGCGACGACCGGCAGAACCGCCAGCACGGCGGCAAAGGCAAGACGCTTCAGGGCACCAATCATGATCCGAACCTATCCGATAGACCGACGAAATCCGTCGGCCATCAGATAGGAGGCGGCTCATGCGATTGAAAGAGGCGCCACCACCGTCAGCGAAACACGTTGGTGCCGAGCGCCATCAGGCTCGCCCCCTGCAGGGCGCCACGCACCTTGATATAGCCCTTGAAGCTGTAGTGGAGGTTGTCGCCGACGTAGGTCTCACAGGAGTAGCGGGTACCCGGCGGCGTGGCTGGCAAGGTGTTGTCGATGGGCGGCTTGCCGTACATGCCGCAGGTGAAGATGTCGTCGTCCATCGCCACCGGGTAGACCTTGGGGAAGCGCTGGCCGAGCGTGGCGATGCTGGCGTTGACGACGTGTCGGTCGGCGTCGAACGCCTTGAAGTCGCCACCACGCGGCGTGATGGCCAAAACGAAGATGGGCGTGTCGGGCCAGGCGGTGCGGAGCTTGCCAACGACCTTGTCGACACCGGCCGCCACGGCGCAACCGGGCGCGCGGGCGCCGAGATCGTTGGTGCCGATCAGCAGCACCATGGCGCGTGGCTTGAGCGCCGTCAGGTTGGCGTTGTCGAGCCGCCACAGGAGATTGGCGATGCGGTCGCCGGAAACGGCGAAGTCGAAGACGCTGGCGTTCGGGAAGAACTTCGGCAGCAGCGACGACCAGCGGGCCATGAGCGAATCGCCAAACAGCATCAGGTCGGCCGACGCCGGCACCGCCGCCAGCAAGGTGTCGGTGCTCTGGACCGATGCCGGCCGGGTGACCTTGGCCGGTGTTTCGACGCGGGCCACGGCGGTGGCATCGCAGGTGGCCTGGTCGGCGTGGGCCGGGCCGAAGCCGGCCAGGCAAAGCAGCACCGTCATGACGGCACCCAACAATCCAGCGCGTGTTCTCATGGCTTTCCTCTCGCTTGAGGCACCAGTCCTCAGCCGGCGATCGCCGCCGCGAGGCGCTGGCGCACCGCCGCCTCACCGATCAACGGCAGGAGCGGCGCCAGTTCCGGACCATGATCGAGACCGGTCAGAGCCAGGCGCAACGGCATGAACAGCGCCCGGCCGCGCCGGTCCGATCCTTCCTTGAGCGCGGTCGTCCAGGCCTTGAAGGTGTCACGACCCCAAGGGGCCGGCGGCAGCAACTCCAGCGCCAGCGACAGGAACTTGCCATCGGCCGCGTCGGCCACCGGCTCGACCGGGCCGGTAACCAGACGCCACCAGCCGGCGACGTCGTTCAGCGTCGAGCAATTACCCTTCACCGCTTCCCAGAAGGCAGGGTCGGCGGCAACTCCGGCGGCAGTGAGGCGCGAGGCGACATGACCGAAATCGAGGGCGTGGACGGTACGGGCGTTGAGGGCCAGCAGTTCGGCCATGTCGAAGCGGGCCGCCGAGCGCGAGGTATCGGCGAGATCGAAGTCGGCGGCGAGATCGGCGAGAGAGCCGACGCGCTCCACCGCGTGCGAGGTGCCGATGTGGACAGCCAGCGAAGCAACCGCCTCCGGCTCCAGGCCATCGGCGCGCAGGCGGCGCAGCGACATGGCACCGGTACGCTTGGAGAAGCCCTCGCCGCTGGCGTCGGTCAAAAGATTGTGATGGCCAAAAGCCGGCACCGGACCGCCAAGGGCCTCGAACAGGGCAATCTGCACGCCGGTATTGGTAATGTGATCACCGCCGCGGATGATGTGGGTGACGGCGCTGTCGATGTCGTCGACCACCGAGGGCAGCGTATAGAGATAGCTGCCGTCGGCGCGGATCAGCACCGGATCGGACAGCGAGGCGAGGTCCACCGTCTCGCGACCGCGGCAGAGATCGTCCCAATGCACCTCGCGACGCACTGGCCGCATCGGGTCATCATCGAAGTTGGGCAGCAGGAAGCGCCAGTGCGGCTTGCGGCCCTCGGCCTCAAGGCGGGCGCGATCGTCGGCCGACAACTTCAGTGCCGCCCGGTCGTAGATGGGTGGCAGATGACGGGCGAGGCGGCGCCGACGGGCGTATTCCAGCTCCTCCTGCGTCTCGTAGCAGGGATAGATGAGGCCCTTGGCCAGCAGCGCGTCACGCGCCGCCTCATAGCGGTCGAGGCGGTCGGACTGGCGGAAAGAGGCTGGCGGGACGATGCCGAGCCAAGCCAGGTCCTCGACGATGCCGGCGGCGTACGCCTCCGTCGAGCGCTCGCGATCGGTGTCGTCGAGGCGAAGAATGAAGCGGCCGCCGGTCTTGAGAGCGAACAGCCAGTTGAACAACGCCGTGCGGGCATTGCCGATGTGGATATAGCCGGTGGGAGACGGCGCGAAGCGAACGACGGTAGACATGACGGCGTTCTAGCCCATGCCGGCCCCAAATGTCAGGGGGGCTTTTGGGCAAACGACAACCGCCGGTCAGGCCTTGCGCGTCCAGCGGCCGGCGTCGTCCTGCTGCCAATAGGTCACGGAGAACCCCAGCCCCTTGAGCTGTTTCCAGGCGGCGCGGGCGTCGGCGAGCGCCGCCTCGTCGGTGCCGTCGAACAGCAGGACCACCCGCTCCAATGTCTCAAGATGCGGCGGCAACTCGGCGCGATCGACGAGAAAGCGGACGGCAGCGCCGTTGGGCGTTTCCGGACCGGTGGTGAGAAACACCGGTTGATCGGCGTCGCGGCCATCCTCGCTGGTGCCGTGCGGCAGAAAGGCGGCGTCGTCGAAGGTCCAGAGATGACTGTCGATGGCCTCAAGCCGTTCGCGGCTGCCGGCCTGCACCACGGCCTTCCAGCCACGTTCGAGCGTCCGCAGCAGCAACACGGGCAGGACGTCTTCGACCTTCTGTCGCTCAAGGTGATAGAACAGCGCTTCAGTCATCGTCCTACCATCCGATCAGCGAATCGAGCACCAGTGCCGCCAGGGTGAGCACCGCCGCCAGCGCGGCCAGGCGCCCGAGCGGCGGCGATTTGCCGCTGAGGCGAGACCAGAACCAGGCGCCGCCGCCCCAGACCGCCAGAAACAGGAGGGCGAGCTTGATCAGCGTTCTCATGCCGCCCTCCCCCTGTCATTGCAAGACCCACCGCAACGGCGGCGTGCCTCACACCTCGTAGGCGTTGCGCACCAGCTGGTCGAGCAGGCGCACACCGTAGCCCGACGCCCACGAGCGGTTGATGTCGGTGTCCGGGCTGCCCATGGCCGTGCCGGCGATGTCGAGATGGGCCCAGGCGACGTTGTTGGTGAAGCGCTTGAGGAACTGGGCCGCCGTGATCGAGCCGCCGTGGCGGCCTCCGGAGTTCTTCATGTCGGCGAACTTGCTGTCGATCAGCTTGTCGTACTCAGGGCCGAGCGGCATGCGCCACAGGTGCTCGCCGACGTCTTCGCCCGCCTGGACGAGATTGGCGGCCAGCGTGTCGTCGCTCGAGAACAGGCCGGCAATGTGCTGGCCGAGGGCGACGACGATGGCGCCGGTCAGGGTGGCGAGGTCGATCATGGCCGCCGGCTTGAAACGGTCCTGGCAGTACCAGAGCGCATCGGCGAGCACGAGGCGGCCTTCGGCGTCGGTGTTGACCACTTCGATCGTCTGGCCCGACATCGACTTCAGGATGTCGCCGGGGCGATAGGAGCCGCCGTCGGGCAGGTTTTCGGCGATGCCGAGAATGCCGATGGCGTTGACCTTGGCCTTGCGGCCGGCCAAGGCGTGGAACAGCCCGGTGACGGCGGCGGCGCCCGCCATGTCGCCCTTCATGTCTTCCATGCTGGCGGCCGGCTTGATGGAGATGCCGCCCGAATCAAACACCAGGCCCTTGCCGATGAAGGCGATCGGCGCCTGATCGACATCGACGCCCTTCCACTTGAGCACGGCCAGACGCGGCGCGCGCACCGAGCCCTTGCCGACGGCGAGCAGCGCCCCCATGCCGAGCTTCTTCATGTCCTTCTCGTCGAGGATCTCGACGTCGACGCCGAGCTTCTCGAGCTTCCTGGCCTCGTCGGCAAAATCGGACGGGCCAAGATGGTTGGGCGCTTCGTTGACGAGATTGCGGGCGAGCTCAACGCCCTCGGCCACCGCCTCGGCGTCGGCCCAAGCCTTGCGCGCCTTGCCGGCGCCGTCGACGACGATCGTTACAGCGAGAGATTCGGGCGCGTCATCGTCCTTCTTGGCCGTCTTGTACTTGTCGAAGGCGTAGGTGCGCAGGCGCAGGCCGAGAGCAAACTCGGCGGCGAACTCCGGCGTCACCGTCAGGCCGTTGATGTCGAGCAGAACCGAGGCGGCCTTGACCTTGAGCTCCTTGAGCTTGCCGGCCACCTGGCCGCCCAGCTTCAGCGCCGTCTTGAGGTCGGCCTCGGCGCCAACACCGGCACCGACCAGCAGCAGGCGATCGGCCTTGATGCCCGCCGGCGCCAAGAGATCGAGCGCGACGCCCGGCTTGCCGGCAAAGGCGGTGGCGGCAAGAGCCCGATCGATGGCGTCGCCAGCGGCGGCCAGAACCTCGCGCCCGGCTTCACCGGCCTTGTTGTCGACATCGAGGAAGACAACCAGGGCCGCCGCGCCGTCATCCGGCGACTTGGAAAAACTGATTTGGGGGAGCGAAGTCATGGTTCCATCCTGATCATGTGGTAGTGGCCGCCGGTCTGCCGGCCGGTTCCGTTCGTCCTCGCCGTTGCCGGCCGGACGGGACGCTGACAGACCATGCCAGCGTCATCATGGCTCCAATGTGACGCGGCTTGCCCGTCAGGACAAGACAAAGGCGCGCGATCATGTTCGGGCGCCCGCAGCCACGGCGAGCAGGTGGCGGTCGCTTGCGGGCCAGAGAGAAATGATTCACTATCCGCGCGTTATGGTATCGGGACAGTTGCGCCCGCCTTCGGCCACCGGCCGGTGAGCGCTCGGTTACGAACAGTCGTCCCTCCCCGCCACTCCAGGCGGATCGGCACGGGACAGGGCGGGATACGGGCGGCTGATGCGGCGTTTTGGAACCTATCTCTTCATTCGAACCCTGGCGGCGTTTTCCGGCGTGCTGTTCACGCTGGTCGGGATCGCCTGGGTGACGCAGGCGCTGCGCAGATTCGACCTCGTCACCGCCAAGGGGCAGGCCATCGCCCTCTATTTCGGCATCACGCTGCTGACCCTGCCGCAGGTGCTGGGGATCGTGGCGCCGTTTGCGCTGATCGTGGCGCTGGTCATCGTGCTGCATCAGCTGCAATCGTCCAGCAACCTCGTGGCCATCACCGCTGCCGGCGTGTCGCAGCGTCAGCTGGTGGTGCCGTTCCTGCTGGTGGCGGCGACGGTGTGCGCCTTCGTGGCCATCATCTCATTCTGGGCCGGACCGATCGCCTCGCGCACCGTATCGGACATCGGGGCCTCCATCCGTGCCGACATCGTCACCAACGTCATCCAGCCGGGCCGGTTCACCGAGATCGACGATGGCCTGACGTTCCACATCCGCGACCGTGCCGGCGACGGCTCGCTGGTCGACCTGTTCATCGCCGACCAGCGCGAGGGCGAGTTCACCTATACCTATACCGCCAAGCGCGGCCGCATCGCCGACGTGCTCGGCCGTTCGATGCTGGTAATGGAAAACGGCACCGTCGAGCGGACGCGCCGCATCGACCGTTCCAGCACCTTCGTCGTCTTCGGCTCCTATGCCTTCGATCTCAGTCAGTTGACGCCAGCGGCCAATGCCGGCCGCTACGCCACCAACGAGCTGACCATCTCCGACATCCTGGCGGCGGAACACCAGAGCGACGGCAAGTACACGCCGGTCGAGCTCGACAGCGAACTGATGAACCGCATCGCCGAGCCATTCTATCCGCTGGCGGCGACGCTGGTGGTCTTCCTGTTTCTGGGCTTCCCCAGCACCAACCGGCGCGGCCAGACGTCGGCGCTCGCTGCCGCGCTGCTGTTTGCCTCGCTGACGCGCATCGTCGGCTACGGCCTGCTCGGCCTCAGCAAGGCCAACGATGCCTTCGCGCCAGCGGCGCTGCTGTGCCCGCCGGTGCTGATTGTGCTGTTCGGCCTGCTGGTGATCTTCGGCATCCGCCCGGCGCTGCCGCGGTCGATCGGCGAATGGCTCGACGCCGTTTCGGCACGCCTGGCGCGGCGCTTCTCGCGGGCGTCCGACGAGGAGGAAGAGGCTCAATGATCTCGCGGACCCTCGGCTCCTACTTCGGCTGGTATTTCGCACGCTGGATCGTCGGCATGTTCGTCGGCATCCTGCTGCTGGTCTTCCTCATCGACTGCCTCGAACTGTTGCGCTCTAGCGGCGATCGCGACGACCTGTCGATCGGCATGCTGGTGCTGGCCTCCGGCCTGCGCGTGCCGGTGCTGATGGAACAGGTGGTGCCGTTCGCCGTGCTGCTGGGATCGATCGGCGCCTTCATCATGCTGTCGCACTCCTCCCAGCTCGTCGTCGCCCGCGCCTCCGGCCTGTCGGTGTGGCAGTTCGCCCTGCCCGGCTTCCTGTTCGCCTTCATCGCCGGCGTGCTGACGACGACCGCCTACAATCCGCTGGCCACGACGGCGCGGTCCATGTCCGACGACATCCTCAAGGGCGCCAAGGCGTCGGTCGTCTCGGCGCTGTTTTCGAGCGGCCCGACCATCACCTGGACGCGGCAGCAGATGGAAGGCGGCAACGCCGTGCTGCATCTGACCGGCATCGCCGATCGCGGCGCCACCATCCTCAACCCGACGTTCTGGGTGTTCAACGACAACGGCCTGCTCGACCACCGGGTCGAGGCCGCGTCCGCCCATCTCGAGGACAACGCCTGGCGTCTCAGCTCGGTGACGCTGATCGACCACTCCGGCGCGCCGCAGAAGCTCGACACCTACTCCATCCCGACCCGGCTCACCGCCAAGCACGTGTCGAACGGCCTCGAATCGCCCAACGCCATTTCGTTCTGGAACCTGCCGGCGGCCATCGAGCAGGCTCGCAGTTCGTCGTTGCCGGCCTATCGCTTCCTGTTGCAATATCAGGTGTTGCTGGCGCGGCCGCTGCTTCTGGCCGCCATGGTGCTCATTGCTGCCACAGTATCCCTTGGACAGCAGCGCTCCGGTGGCACTGGACGCATGATTCTAGGTGGCGTCGGCGCCGGCTTCGTGCTTTATGTCACCATGGAAATTGCTCGTGAGCTCGGCAGCGAGGGCTTGGTGTCACCAATCCTTGCCGCCTGGACACCGCCCATAGTGGCCTTGCTGCTAGGTTCTACCGTGTTGTTGTTCCGTGAGGATGGATAAGATTGCGCCGTTCTGATTATCCGCAATCACATCGGCGCCTACTGATGCGCCTACTCGCCGGAATCGCGGCCTCCACCCTGCTTTGGCCGCTTGCGGTCTCTGCCGGCGAGGGCGTGACCCCCGACACGAACCTGCTCGGCCTGATGAAGGCGCCTGAGGATCCGAACGCCAAGATGCTGGTGGAAGCGGACAACCTCGTCTACGACCTCGACAAGAACATCGTCACGGCCAGCGGCAAGGTCGTCATCTACTACGGCAACTATGTCACCGTTGCCGATCAGGTGGCCGTGAACCGCAAGACCAAGCGCGTCACCGCCACCGGCCACGTCCAGATCACCGATCCCAATGGCACGGTGGCCCGTGGCGACACCATCGACCTGACCAACGATCTCAGGGAAGGCGTCGCCGAAGCCTTCGAGCTGGTGACGGCCGATCAGATCGCCTTCCAGGCGCGCCATGCCAAGCGCGAGAATGGCGACGTTACCACGTTCGAGGATGCCACCTACCTGCCGTGCGTCGACTGCAACGGCGTCAAGGGGCGCAAGCCCATCTGGCAGATCCGCGCCAACCGCATCATCCACAAGCAGGGTGAGAAGACGGTGGTGATGGAGAACGCCACCTTCGAGTTCCTCGGCGTGCCCCTGGCCTGGGTGCCGATGATGTCGCAGCCCGATCCGAGCGTGACGCAGAAGACCGGCCTGCTGATGCCGACCGCCAGCTACAAGTCGTCGCGTGGCATCGGCTTCAAGGTGCCGTACTATCTGGCGCTGGCTCCCGACTACGGCCTGACGCTGTCGCCGGCCGTCTACACGCGCCAGGGCCTGCTGTTCGACGCCGAATGGCGGCAAAAGCTCGACAACGGCAGCTACAAGTTCCAGCTTTCCGGCATTCGCCAGAACGACCGTGGCGCCATGTCCTACGACGGCGACCGGCTGTATCGCGGCGCGGTCCAGACGTCAGGCTCGTTCCGCATCAACGATCGCTGGACCTGGGGCTGGGATCTGGCGGCCGCCACCGACTCGCAGTTCATGAAGAACTACAGCGTGCGCTCCGGCGCATCCGATGTTGCCGTGAACAACATCTACCTGTCGGGTGTCAACGGTCGCAATCGCTTCGACATCAACGCCTACGCCTTCTTCGTCCAGGAGGCGGATTCGACCGAAGCCGGCGCGCTGGTCCAGGACAAGGACCTGCAGTCGAAGCAGCCGTTCGTCCATCCGGTCATCGACTACAAATACTATGCGCCCGATCCGGTCTGGGGCGGCGAACTGTCGCTGACCTCCAACGTCACCAGCCTGACGCGGACGCGCTCGGACCGCTTCGAGTACGACTTCAACGACGACGGCGTCGCCGACGGTGGTTCGCGCCTGCGGGGCGCTGCCGGTACGTTCGACCGCGCCAGCATCGACGCCCTGTGGCGCCGCCGCTTTGTCGACGGCGTCGGCCAGGTGTTCACGCCGTTCCTGTATTTCAAGGGCGACGCCTTCTATTCCGACCCGACCGACGGTTCGGGCCTGCCGCAGGCCGACAACGATGCCTTCGTGCGCGCCATGCCGGCGGCGGGGCTGGAGTACAGCTATCCCATCGCTGTGAACTCGATCATCGGCCAGCAGATCTTCGAGCCGGTGGCCCAGATCATCGCCCGTCCCAGCGAGCAGGAGAGCGCCTACGTCGCCAACGACGACGCGCAGAGCCTCGTCTACGACGCCCACTCGCTGTTCGACTATGACAAGTTCTCCGGCTACGACCGCGTCGAAGGCGGCACGCGCGCCAACCTCGGCCTGCGCTATTCCGGCACCTTCGGCTACGGCATCGGCGTCAACGGTCAGTTCGGCCAGTCGTTCCAGCTGGCAGGCGACAATTCGTTCGCGGCGCTGACCGCCTACAACCCGGCCAACTACTCGGGCCTCGAAAAGGATCGTTCGGACTACGTCGCCGCCCTCAACCTGACGACCGACATGGGTCTGCAGTTCGGCAGCAATCTGCGCATCGATCCGGACAGTTACGAGGCCAACCGCGTTGAGGCGCAGGTGGTCGGCATGAGCGGTCCGCTGACGTCGGCTCTCACCTACGCCTTCATCCGCTCGCAGCCCGAGTACGGCATCACCAGCGACCGTTCGGAGGTCCAAACGGCCGCCTCGCTGCGTCTGTCGGAAAACTGGCGCCTGTTCGGATCGGTCCGCTACGACCTCATCAACAACGACTTCGTGCGCGATGCCGTCGGTCTGGCCTATGACGCCGAAGAGTTCTCCATTTCCTTCTCGTATTCCAACGACATGACGACCACGCCGTCCGACCAGACGTTCTACGTTTCGGCTGGCTTCCGGACGCTCGGCAAACTCAGCGGCAGCGCCAGCGCCAACGACTGACGGGCGCCCGGCTGGGTCACAGACTTGCCAGATTGCCGCCGGATGTTCGGGGAAACGACCGGCGCAGTCGTGATGTTGGCGGAACCGAATATCGACGGGGCAAAAAATGCGGCAAGCAGATTGGGGCAAGCGAGGGATGATTGGCCGCTGGACGGGAGTCTGGCTGCTGGCGTCAGTGACGCTGGCCACGGGGCTGACAGCAACGGCACTGGCCAGCGACATCAAGATCATCGTCAACGATCACGCCATCACCACGCTCGACATCCAGGGCCGGGCCAAGCTGTTGCAGCTCGCCAACCACCTGGCACCGGGACCGGCGGTCAAGGCGGCGCAGGACGAACTCATCGACGAGGCCCTGCGCATTGATGACGCCAAGAAGCGCGGCCTCGATATTCCGGACCGGGCCGTCGATGACGCCGTTGCCGACATCGCCAGTCGATCCAAGCTGTCGCCGGCGCAGTTCGCCGCGGCGCTCGGCCACGCCGGCGTACCGATCGACACGCTGAAGGCGCGCCTCAAGGCCCAGATGGCCTGGGGTCGCATCGTCCGTGCCAACGTCAATCTGCAGATGAAGAACGATCAGTCGGACCTCATCAAGCAGATGCGCAACCAGGAAAAGGCGGCCAACGACGTCAAGGCCGACGACTACGTGCTGCAACGCATCGTCTTCGCCGTCAGGGCCTCTGCCACGCCGACGGAGGTTGCCATCCGCAAGCGCGAGGCCGACGCCTTCCGTCTGCAGTTCCGCGGTTGCGACACCGCGCTCGACCAGGTCAAGAGCCTCAAGGATGTGGCGGTGATCAACGTCGGTCGCAAGCTGGCCGGCGAAATCCCGCCGCCGCTGCGCGCCGAGCTCGACAAGACCGACGTCGGCCGCCTGACGACGCCCGAACAGGGCGATCTCGGCATCACCATGCTGGCCGTCTGCCAGAAGATCCAGGTGACGGGCGAAAGCGCCGTTTCTTCAAGCTATGACGCTGAAACCTTCTCCAAGCAGGCCGAGGACGTGTCGAAGAAGCTGACGCAGCAGTTGCGCCAAAAGGCCAACATCACCTACCGCTGATGCCCAAGCGTTCCTTCTCCTCCGTGCATGCGCTCAAGCCGCTCGCCCTCTCCATCGGCGAGCCGGCGGGCATCGGCACCGAGATCGCCGCCAAGGCGTGGATGGCGCGCGAGACACCGGGCGTACCGCCGTTCTACCTCTTGGCCGATCCGCGTTTCGTGCGCTCGCGCCTCAGCCGGTTGGGACTGGAGGTACCGGTGGCCGTCGTTGCGGTCGAGGACGCCGCCGCCGCCTTCGGGGCCACTCTGCCCGTCGTTGCCCTCGATGCGACGATCGATGATCGGCCGGGCGAACTCGATCCGGCGACGGCGCCGGCCACCATCGCCGCCATCGAGACGGCCGTCGGGCACGTCCGCGCCGGTCAGGCATCGGGCCTGGTCACGGCGCCGATCCAGAAGTCCAACCTTTATGCCGCCGGCTTCAAGTTTCCCGGCCATACCGAGTATCTCGGCGCGCTGGCGGAATTGCTGTGGCCGGGCGAGCCATGCCGGCCGGTGATGATGCTGGCCGGGCCGGACCTGTCGACGGTGCCGGTCACTGTGCACATTCCGCTGGCCGAGGTGGTGCGATCGATCTCGACCGCTGAGATCGTCGCCATCGGCCGCATTCTCGACGCCGAGCTGCGTCAACGCTTCGGCCTCGCTGCGCCGCGTATCGCCGTGGCCGGCCTCAACCCGCACGCCGGCGAGGCTGGCACCATGGGGCGCGAGGACGAGACCATCGTCGCGCCAGCGGTGGCCGCGCTCAAGGCGCTCGGCATCGGCGCCTTCGGCCCGTTGCCGTCGGACACGCTGTTTCACGCCCGTGCCCGCAAGAATTACGACGTCGTTCTGGCCATGTACCACGATCAGGCGCTGATCCCGGTCAAGACGATCGCCTTTGACGAGACGGTCAACGTCACGCTCGGGCTGCCCTTCATCCGCACTTCGCCCGATCATGGCACCGCTCTCGACATCGCCAGGCGCGGCATCGCCAACGCCGACAGCATGATCGCGGCGCTGCGGCTGGCCGGCCGCATGGCCAGCGGCAAGGCCGGTGCCCCATGAGCCAGATCGACGATCTGCCGCCGCTTCGCGAGGTCATCGAGCGCCACGGCTTGCAGGCCCTCAAGAGCCTCGGTCAGAACTTCCTGCTCGACCTCAACCTGACCTCGCGCATCGCCCGCACGGCCGGCGAGCTTGCCGGCAAGACCGTGGTCGAAGTCGGCCCCGGTCCCGGCGGCCTGACGCGGGCCATCCTCGCCGCTGGCGCGGCCAAGGTCTACGCCGTCGAGCGTGACCGGCGGGCCATCGCGGCGCTGACGGAGATTGCCGACCATTACCCCGGCCGGCTGGAGATCATCGAAGGCGACGCGCTTGAGGTGGACACCGCCGGACTTGGCGACGCTCCGCCCGTCATCATCGCCAACCTGCCGTACAACATCGCCACGCCGCTGCTCACCGGCTGGCTCAGCCCATCGGTCTGGCCGCCGCGCTGGTCGGCGATGGTGCTGATGTTCCAGAAGGAAGTGGCCGACCGCATCACCGCCGCCGCCGGCGACGACGCCTATGGCCGGCTGGGCGTACTGTGCGGCTGGCGCACCTACGCCACGTCGATGTTCGACATTTCACCCAAAGCCTTCGTGCCACCACCCAAGGTGACGTCGACGGTGGTGCACTTCGCGCCGCGACCGCAGCCGCTCGCCTGCGTTCAGGCCGATCTTGAGGCCGTGACGGCCGCCGCCTTCGGCCAGCGCCGCAAGATGCTGCGCCAGAGCCTCAAGGCGCTGGGCGACGATCCGCTCGCCCTGTGCGCCGCCGCCGGTGTCGAACCGACGGCGCGAGCCGAGACGATCGCCGTCAAGGGCTTTGTCGACATCGCCAACGCCTGGCGGCAGCGACGCGGCGACTGATCGCCGTTCAACTGACGACGTTGCGAATGAAGCGCGTCACGCCGGAAGCGGCGTTGGCGTAGGCATACGGCTGGGCGCTTGAATAGACGATGAAATCGCCGGCCGCGACACGGCGGGTCTCGCCCGGCAACTCCACCAGCAGATCACCCTCGATGACGTAGATCATCTCGTGCCAGCCGTCCGGGTCGGGTTCGGCCTGATAGCGCTCGCCAACATCGAGCGACCACACCCAGATCTGGGCTTCGCTGCGGGCCGGCACGGTACCGAGCAGCACGGCGGCGCTGGCCGGACCGTTGCCGCGCCAGGCGAGCGCCTCGATGCGCTGGCTCGACCGGCCCGGATCGGCGACGAGATCGACGAAGGTGACGCCGAGCGCTGCGGCGAGACGGTCGAGGCTGGACAGGCTGATGTTGGCGCCCCCGCCTTCGAGCGCCACGATCATGCGGCGGCTGATGCCGGAGGCGACGGCCAGCGCTACCTGGCTCATGACCCGCGCCTGGCGCAGGCGCTTCAAGTTGCTGGCGACGTGAGCCAGCACGTTGTCGTTATCGGGTTGACGTGACACTTCCCTGCCCCTAGGACCTGTGCATTATGTTGCACCATTCGTCGTCACGCAAGCCTTCGCCCCTGTCGCTGTCGATCCAGGAACTGGCTCTCATCGGCGTCACCTGCCTGTGGGGCGCCACCTTCCTGATCGTCCACCTGGCCATGCGCGAGGTCGGGCCGATGACCTTTGTCGGCGTGCGGTTTCTGACGGCCGGTTGCGCCTCGCTGATCATGTTCGGCCGCCACATCCGCTCGATCAGCCGACGTGACCTGCTGGCCGGCTTCTGCATCGGCCTGTCGATTGCCGGCGGCTACGGACTGCAGACGGTGGGGCTCAGGACCATCTCCTCCAGCCAGTCGGCGTTCATCACCGCCCTCTACGTGCCGATCGTACCGCTGCTGCAGTGGGCGATACTGCGGCGACCGCCGGGACTGATGAGCTGGCTGGGCGTCTCGGCCGCCTTTGGCGGCATGCTGTTGCTGGCAGGTCCGGGAGCCGGCGAGATGAGCCTGTCGTTCGGCGAACTGGTCACGGTGGTCAGCACGCTGGCCATCGCCAGCGAGATCCTGCTGATCGGCCATTTCGCGCCGATGGTCGATGCCCGCCGGTCGACCGTGGCGCAGCTCCTCACCGCCAGCTTGCTTGCCTTTGTCATGGCGCCGATCGCCGGCGAGGGCCTGCCGCACTTCTCCTGGGGCTGGGTGAGCGCCGCCGTCGGCCTTGGCGTTGCCTCGGCGCTGATCCAGCTGATCATGAACTGGGCGCAGAAATCGGTGTCGCCAACCCGGGCGACGCTGATCTACGCCGGAGAACCGGTGTGGGGCGGCATTGTCGGCAAGCTGGCCGGCGATCGCCTGCCAGCGGCTTCCCTGGTCGGCGCCATGCTGATCATCGTCGGCGTGCTGCTGTCCGGGTTCGACCGCAAGCGGTCGCCGGAGGAAACCGCGACCGCGGCCGCGACGGATGAGCCGGCGCGGCTCTGAGCCCCGGTTCAACATTTTCTGCTGGCCGTAAATCAGCCATTTCCCGGCCAAATTCCTGTTGCCGCCAAAGCACACCAGCGGCTGTAAAGGTTTTGATTACCATAGTTTGTCATCGTTGCTTAATCGGGAGCGACAAGCGACCGTCCGCCACGCCTCGGACATCGGGGTGCCGCGAACGACCGCTAGGTTCGCGCCCCTCCGAGTGCCTGTTCGAGTGACGAGTAGATGACTTCCACGGCTGCGTTTTATGGTCGCGAGTACGCACCGACGGCGTTGCGCCTCCCCTTGAGGCCCGTCAACTGGTCCTACCTGCTGTTCATGGGGGCGGCGAGCATCGCCGCCGTGTCCTGGATGTCGGCGACCCTGACGACCGTCGGCACCATGGGAGACATGGCCTCCGCCCTGCATGCGTCCGCCTACGACGCCGGCCTGACCCCCCGGCCGCTGCCCAACACGCTGCCGCTGCCCAAGAAGCCGACCAAGTTCGAGCGCGTCGCCTTCGCCGAACCGGCGGTCGACAACGCGGCGCTGACCGCCGAGGCCGTGCGTTCGTCCTACTTCAAGGTGACGACGGCGGCGGCGCTGGCCGGCGAAATGCGCGACGCCTTCGAGTTCCTGCAGGACAAGACCCGCGTGGCACTGGCGCCCTTGTCGGCCCGCATCGTCGCCGAGGCCGCCGACCTGCCGCGCACCGCCGGCGGCAATGTCGATTTCGCCCTGCTCGGCCGCAACCTGCGCTTTGCCCTCGCCCATGACCCGCAAGCCTCGTCCGAGGTGCGGCAGCCGAGCGCCGTCGAGCGCGTCGCCGAAGCCGTGCCGACGCCGACCAAGCGGCCGCGCAACCTGCTGCCGCCGCCGGTGGTGGAAAAGCCGGTCGCCGACAAGCCGGCGACGGCCTTGCTGGACAAGCCGGTGGCCAGTCGGACGATCGACGTCGCCGCACCAGCCCGTCCAGCCAAATCGGCCGAGCCGGAAGTACGCATGGCGTCCATCGCCCCGCCAGTCGTGCGCCAGGAGGCGCCGCCGGTGGTGCAGCCGAGCCTGCGGCCGGGCGTGGCCATCTACGATCTCGGCGCCGGCGTCGTCTACCTGCCGAGCGGCGAGCGGCTCGAGGCCCATTCCGGCATCGGTCCCATGCGCGACAACATCCGCTTCATCCACGTCAAGATGCGCGGCCCGACGCCGCCGGCCACCTACAACCTCACCATGCGCGAGAGCCTGTTCCACGGCGTCGAGGCCATTCGCCTCAATCCGGTGGGCGGCGTGGCGCCGATGGGACGCACCGGCATCCTCGCTCACACCTACATGCTGCGCATGCCCGGCGACTCCAACGGCTGCGTCGTCTTCAAGGACTACAAGCGCTTCCTCGCCGCCTTCAAGCGCGGCGAGATCCGCCAGATGGTGGTGGTGCCGAGCCTCAGAACCCGGGTTGCCGGCATCTTCTGATGCCGTCAGCCGGCCGCCGCGTCGCGTTCGGCGGCGTGGCGGGCGTCCTCCTTGTCGAGCATGATGCGGATGATCTGACGATCGGTCTCCAGCATGCCCTGGCGCGACAGCAGGCCGAGGTTGGCAATGGTCTGATCGGCCGTTTCCGCGACGATGCCTTCGCTGGCCGAGACACGGACATGATCGGCGGCGAGCATGGCCGCCTTGACGGCGGCGGCGGCCGACGTCGACACCTTCATCGAGCACGAGGTCTTGGCGCCGTCGCAGATGATGCCGGAGACGTCGCCCACCATATTGTGGATGCAGTTCTCGATGGCGACAAAGTCGCCACCCAGCAGCCAGGTGATGGCCGCCCCCGCGCCCATGGCGGCGGTCGAGGCGGCGCAGAGCGCCGAAAGGGCGTTCTGCTGCGTCTTGATGTAGATGGCCACGAGGTGACTGAAGGCGACGGCCCGCACCAGACGCTCGTCGTCGACCGCGAGCAGCCGGGCCGCGGCCACCACTGGCATTGTGGCCGAAATGCCCTGATTGCCACTGCCGGAGTTGGACATGGCCGGCAGCATGGCCCCGTCCATACGGGCGTCGGACGCCGCCGATGACAGGCGCATGGCCAGCGACATCAGGTCATCGGCCAGCAGCCCGCGCTTGATCTGGCGGGTCAGCGTGGCGCCGATCTTGAGGCCGTAGCTGCCAGCCAGCCCTTCGTCGGACAGGGCGATGTTGAGCCGAGCCGCCTCGCCCATGAAGGCGATGGCTTCGAACGGCACTTCGGAGGCAAAGGCAAACAGGCGCCGCAGCGTCATTTCCGGCAATGTCGGGGCGGCGGCGGAGCTGCCGCCGGCGGCGGCTTCGAAGACCACGACACCATTGACTTCGGCGCGGACGACGTTGGTGTGGCCACCACAGATGACGACGCGCGCCGTGTGGCCGGCCCCTTCGGCCAGCACCTCGGCGTAGAGCGGATCGTCGACGTCGCGGATGGCGACGGTGGTAAACGGCAGCAGCGCCGTTGCCGCCTCGACGTCGGCCGGGTGCACAGCCTTCAGCACTTCGAGACCGGCCGTGGCGTCGCCGGCAACCGCGCCGATGGCGGCGGCAATCGGCAGGCCGACCTGCCCGGTACCGGGTACGCCGACGCCCATGCCGTTCTTGTAGAGATTGCCGCTGACCCAGACTTGCAGGCGCTCGGGCATTTCGCCGGTCAACGCTCGGCAGCGGGCCGCGGCCAGGGCCACGGCGATCGGTTCGGTACAGCCGAGCGCCGGAACCACCTTGCGGCGCAGAAGATCGACATAGGCGGTCCAGTCATTGTCCAACATCGTGCCTCGTTCCTTCGCTGGCTCGCGAACACGTCGAACGGCGATGATGGACGGGCCGGACATGCGGTTGCGAGCTGTCGACCGGGAGCAGGATGCGATTTCACCGGCCGTCTCGTCAGGCATTCTGGCGCAGACGGTCGGGCATTTGTTTTCTTAGTTTTCTAATTTATGCATCTATTTAGCAATTTCATGCTACTATTTTGCTATAATATAGCAAAGTATACTATTTTCATCATTCTTTTTAGAAACTTGCTCCAGTCAACCGATCGACCAGCCGGACTCGCCCACCGCCTCAGCGGCGAGGTAGGCGTGCCAGTCGCGCTGGGTCAGCCGGTCGGCGAGCGCCAGCGGCACCGGCCGGCTGAAGTAGAAGCCCTGCACGACGTCGACACCACGGTCGGCGAGCCAGGCCACCTGGTCGGCTGTTTCGACGCCTTCAGCGGTGATCGACAGTTCCAGCCGGCGGCTGAGATCGATGATCATGTCGACGATGGCGGCGCTGTCGCGATTGACCAGACAATCGGCGACGAAGGCACGATCGATCTTGAGACGGGTGAACGGCAGTCGGCCAAGCAGCGACAACGACGAGTAGCCGGTGCCGAAGTCGTCGATGGCGATGGAAATGCCGAGCCGGCGCAGCTCGCGCAGGCGGTTAGCGACGGCGTCGGAGTCCGAGGTCAGCACGCCTTCGGTGACCTCGATCTCCAGAAGATTGGGCGGCAGCTCGGTTTCGGTGAGGATGCTGGCGACCAGGGCCGGGAAGCGCGGGGAAGCCAGCTGCACAGGCGAGACGTTGACGGCAACGTAGGGCGGCGGTGCGTCGCCCATCTTGCGCAGCCAGTCGCTGGCCGCCTGACACGATTGGCGCAGCACTTCCTCGCCGATGCGGCGGATGCTGCCGAACTGCTCGGCCAGCGGAATGAACTCGCCAGGCATGACCAGCGTGCCGTCGCGCTTCTGCCAGCGGGCCAAGGCTTCGAAGCCGGCAGTCACACCGCGGCGGAAATCGACCAGCGGCTGGAAGTGGCAGATGATCTCGCCCTCGTCAGCGGCGCGACGCAGGTCGCGCACCAGCAGCGACCGGCGCTGGTACTGGGCGTCGATGCCGTCGGTGAACCATTGCACCTGCGTTTCGGCGACGACGCCGAGCGCCACGGCGGCGTGATTGGCGTTGCGCATCAGCGTCTGGCTGGTGGTGCCGTCCTGCGGGCTGACCGACGCACCGACGGCGAAAGCCAGGGGATGATCGATCTCGCCGATGCGGACGGGACCGGACAGGCGGTCGAGAATGGCGTTGAGCCAGCCATGGGCCTCGCGCCGCTGGGTCAGAGCGGGCGTGGCGATAGCGAAATCGTTGTGCGACAGGTGCGACATCAGACAGGCGTGGCTCGCCAGCTGCCGCAGCCGATCGGCGACCTCGCGCAGGATGGCGGCCTCCGTCTCGTTGTCGTCGGTCCCCAGGTCGGCCACCAGACGGATGTGGAAGACGCCGACGCCCTGCCCCTTGTCGAGCTGCGCGAGGCGGCTCTCAAGGTTCTGGGCGAACGTGTCAGAACGGCTGAGCCCGGTCAGGGCGTCGAAGCGCAGCAACTGCTCGAGCTGCTGTTCGACGAGCACCTGGCGGGTGGTATCGAGCACGACGCCGGCCATGCGCACCGAGCGGTCACCCGGCTTCGAGACGACGCTGCCCCAAGCGTCGAGCCAGCTGTAGCCGCCGGCGCCGGTCATGAAGCGATAGCGGCTGTGAAACGGCGCGCCACCGGCCCCCGCCGACAGCGCCGCCGACAGCGCCGCCAGAAGCGGCTCGCGATCGTCGGTGTGGATGCGGGCCTTCCAGTCGGCGACGGCTGCCTCATAACTGTCGGGCAGATCAAATTGGTTGAGGAAGGTTGGCGAGATGAACGACAACAGAGCACCCGACGGCGCCACGGCAATTTCCCAGACGCCGCCGTTGACGTTCTGCAGCGCCAGTTGCAGGCGCGCCTCGCTCGCCTCGACGGTCTGGTAGCTACGGTGGAGCTGGCGCATGGCCACGCGCAGCAGTCCGTAGATCAGCAACGCCGATCCGACGACGAACACCGTGCCCTTGTAGGTCTGCAGATGCTGGTAGGTGTGATAGTCACCGGCGAGGCTGATCAGCACCTCGTCGCTCAGCACGATCCAGGCCACGCTGGCCAGCGCATAGATGCCGGCGATGAGCTCGGGAATCCACTGCAGCCATCGTCTCGACTGGCCGCACCGCTGGATACCGCGTCGAATGGATCGGATCAGCATGCACTATATCCGCGTGTTTCGGACAGGCGCTCAAAGTGCCTTGCCGCCAGTAGAACATTTCATTGCTAACATTTAGGGCACAAAACTGAATAGCACTTTCGCATTCCGAGAACATTTTGCAGCGTACCCGTCGGCACGCGTGGTGCGCCGGGCGGCCATGTCCGCCGCGCGCTGCTGCGAAAATGCCAGAAAACCCAAGGAAAACCGATCGCAAACGCCATACTTGCCCCGCTAAGGGACTCGCGCTTTTGCCGACGATGAGCTAAACCGGCGCCGAAGAAACCAACGCCGGAAGGTCGTTCCCCATGCTAGGCTGGTTCAGAAAGCTGCTGCCTCACGAAGACAAGTTCTTTGACCTGTTCGCTGCCCACGCCGAGACCATCGTCGGTGCCGCTGAGGCCATGAACGCCTTGCTCGCCGGCCAGGATCGCGCCGACAACATTGCCAAGATCTTCGCCCTCGAAGACAAGGCCGACCACATCACGCATGAAGTCCTGCTGGCCGTGCGCCGCAGCTTCATCACGCCCTTCGACCGCACCGACATCAAGGACCTCATCCAGTCGATGGACGACACCATCGACATGATGCGCAAGACGGTCAAGACGATCCTGCTGTTCGAGTGCGACAGCTTCGACAAGGGCATGCAGGACATCGGCGGCGACATCGTCCGCGCCGCCTATCTGATCAAGGAAGCGGTCGCCCTGCTGAAGATGACCGGCGCCAATGCCGCCCGTCTCAGCGCCATCGCCGAGGAAGTGACGCGCGTCGAAGGCCACTCGGACGACCTGCACGAAGCCGGCCTCAAGATGCTGTTCCGCACCTATGGCAAGACCGACGCCATGTCCTTCCTGATCGGGCGCGAAGTCTACGGCGAGCTCGAGAAGGTCCTTGACCGCTTCGAGGACGTCGCCAAGGAAATCAGTGGCATCGTGCTCGAGAACGTCTGATGGACGCCACCCTTGCCTTTCCCCTTCTCGTCGGCCTCATTGCCGTCGCGCTGCTGTTTGACTTCCTGAACGGTCTGCACGACGCGGCCAACTCGATCGCCACCATCGTTTCGACGCGCGTGCTGCGGCCGCAGTACGCCGTGTTCTGGGCGGCTTTCTTCAACTTCATCGCCTTTGCGTTCTTCGGACTGCACGTGGCCAACACGCTCGGCACCGGCATCATCGATCCCTCGATCATCACGCCGCACGTGGTGTTCGCGGCGCTGATGGGCGCGATCGCCTGGAACATCATCACCTGGCTGTCGGGCATTCCGTCGAGCTCGTCGCATGCCCTGGTGGGTGGTCTGGTCGGCGCCGGTCTCGCCAAGGCCGGCACCAGTTCCATCGTCGTCGCCGGCCTCGGCAAGACGGTGAGCGCCATCGTGTTATCGCCGCTGATCGGCTTCGTGCTGGCCATGTTTCTGGTGCTGATCGTCACCTGGATCGTCGTGCGGCAGACGCCGTTCGCCGTCGACTCGTGGTTCCGCCACCTGCAATTCGTATCCGCCTCGCTCTATTCGCTCGGGCACGGCGGCAACGACGCCCAGAAGACCATGGGCATCATCGCCGTGCTGCTCTACTCGCAAGGCTATCTCGGCGGCTCGTTCCACGTGCCGCTGTGGGTGGTTTTGGCGTGTCAGATCGCCATGGCCCTCGGCACGCTGTTCGGCGGCTGGCGCATCGTCCACACCATGGGCTCGAAGATCACCCGTCTCAACCCGATGCAGGGCTTCTGCGCCGAAACCGGCGGCGCGCTGACGCTGTTCGGCGCCACCTGGCTCGGCATTCCGGTGTCGACGACCCACACCATCACCGGTGCCATCGTCGGCGTCGGTTCGGCCCGCCGCTCCTCGGCGGTGCGCTGGGGCATCGCCGGGTCCATCGTCATCGCCTGGGTGGTGACGCTGCCGGCGGCGGCGGCCATCTCGGCCTTCACCTACTGGTTGGCCGGCGTCATCGCCGGCTGAGCCGGCCGCCCACGACCACGGATATGGAAACGGGCCTTCGCGGGCCCGTTTTTCTTTGGCGACGATCGGGGCGTCAGGCCGGCTGATAGATGCGGTCGGCCCGAGCTTCGAAGGCCGACGAAAACTTGCGGAAGGCCTTGTCGAACATCGAGCCCATCAGGGCGCTGAGCATACGGCTCTTGAACTCGTAGGAAATCCAGAAATCGACCTCGCAGCCGTCGGCCGCCGGCCTGAAGGTCCAACGGTTGTCGAGGTGGCGGAACGGCCCATCGATGTATTCGACGGCGATGACCAGCTGCGGCCGATCGAGCGTCACGCGCGAGGTGAAGGTCTCGTTGACCGGGCCGTAGCCGGCCGTCAGGTCGGCGATCAGCACCTCGCGGCCATCGATCACCCGGCGCTGGCGCACCTTGAGGCGTTCGCACAGCGGTACGAATTCGGGATACTTCTCGACGTCGGCCACCAGATCGAACATCTGCTCAGGACTGTGGCGGACAACGCGGGCGACCTCGAACTGCGGCATGGCTTCACCGCTGCGCGGCGGCGGCAAGCTTCTCCGCCCGGTTGGCCTTGAGGCGCTCGAAGTCCTCGCCGGCGTGGTGGGAGGAGCGGGTCAACGGGCTTGCCGACACCATCAGGAAGCCCTTGGCGTAGGCGATGGTCTCCAGCGACTTGAACTCGTCCGGCGGCACGAAGCGGGCGATGGCGTGGTGCTTGGGCGTCGGCTGCAGGTACTGACCAATGGTCAGGAAGTCGACGTCGGCACTGCGGAGGTCGTCCATCAGCTGCAGCACTTCGTTGCGCTCCTCGCCGAGGCCGACCATGATGCCGGACTTGGTGAAGATGGTGGGATCGAGTTCCTTGACGCGCTGCAGCAAGCGGATGGAGTGGAAATAGCGGGCACCGGGGCGGACCGTCAGATAGTTGGACGGCACGGTCTCGAGGTTGTGGTTGAACACGTCCGGGCGGGCGGCGACCACCACTTCGAGGGCCCCGTCCTTGCGCAGGAAATCCGGCGTCAGCACCTCGATGGTCGTCGAGGGCGAACGGGCGCGGATGGCGCGGATAACCTGAGCGAAGTGTTCGGCACCGCCGTCCTTGAGATCGTCACGGTCGACCGACGTGATGACGACGTGGTGCAGGCCCAGCCGCTCGACGGCTTCGGCGACGTTGGCAGGCTCATCGGCATCGAGCGGCGCCGGCAGACCGGTCTTGACGTTGCAGAAGGCGCAGGCGCGGGTGCAGGTGTCGCCCATGATCATCATGGTGGCGTGCTTCTTGGACCAGCACTCGCCGATGTTGGGGCAGCCGGCCTCCTCGCACACCGTGACGAGACCATTCTCCTTCACGATGCCCTGGGTTTCCTTGTAGACGGGCGAACCGGGCGCCTTGACGCGGATCCATTCCGGCTTGCGCTGGATGGGATTGTCCGGGCGGTTGGCCTTCTCGGGATGGCGCGCCTTGGGCGGATTCTTGATGTTGTCGACGAGCGTGACCATCGCAGCAAAAGCTCCCCATATCCGGGCGACCCGGTTGCCCCGACAGGCGGTCGGCAGGCATATCGTCCATCACACAAGGGCGGACGGCCGGTCATTCGGAACCATCGGCAAGTCTTAGCAAAACCGCTTAGCTGTCACCAGCGCATTCGCTCAGTTCAGGCCTGCGCCGCCGACATGCGCCAGCCCTTGAAATCCGGGGGGCCAGAGCACCCGCCGATCAGGTTGAAACGACCTGATCGATAAGCGGCTGCTCAAACCCTGGACCCTGGAGCGATTTCTTATCGACCTGACTGAACCGTCAGGTCGGAAAGCTCACATCTAGAAGCCACCGCCGGTGGTAAAGCCGTCACCACCGCCGCCGCCGCCACCCGACGAGCCGCCGCCGCCACCAAAGCCGCCGCCAAAACCGCCGCCGCCGGACCAGGAGCCGCCAAAGCCATCACCGCGATCGCGACGGCCAGCCTGATAGCCATTGCGCAGCGCCCCTTCGAGCACGGCGCCGGTGATGGCGCCGCTGATGATGCCTTCGATCATCGAGCCGATGAGCGAACCGTTGCTGAAGCCGCCGGCCGGCCGATCGTAGCCCTGGCGGCGGAAGCTGTCGCGGGTGGTCTCAAGCTCGCTGCGCTTGTGGGCCAGATCGATGGCCGCCTGACGCAGCTCTTCGGTCTGGGCATCGAGACGCACACCGTCGCGCTCGATGCGCTTCAGTGTTTCGATGATGCGGTCGTCCTCGGGGGTGGGCGTCGCCTGGGCCTTGCGCCAGAGTTCGACGAGATCGGTGTGCGACATGGCGGCGGCAAGCTCGTCGACGGCGCCCTTGACGGCCGGATCGGCCTTGTCGTCGAACATGACGGCCAGTTCCCTGTCCATGCTGTCGATGTCGCCGGCGACACGGGTCTTTTCGGCGTCGACCGTGGCCAGAGCCGCTTGGGCGGCCGCTTCGGCCCGTTCGAGCGCCACGATGCCGGCCGCTTCCAGCGCCTGACGCTCGTAGGCGGCACGCTTGCCCTCGGCCTCCGTCACCTCGGCCCCGAGGCGATCGGCGTGTTCGCGCAGACGCAGCGGAATTTCGTTCAACATGAAGTAGTTGGGACGGGCGGCGTCGAAGCCGGCCAACCGCGCCACCTTGGCGTCAAAGAAACGGACGATCGAACCGGCGTGGTAGGCCGAGGTGCCGTAGCCGCTCTTCCACAGGTACATGAACAGCCGGTCGTCCTCGTACGGCTTGCCCTTGGTGGCGCGATCGTTCTCGGCCTGGGCCGCCTTGGCGGCGGCGGCGGTCGCCTTGGCGCGGGCTGCGTCGGCATCGGCGGCGAGGCCCTGCCAGCCGGCGTCGGTCTTGAGACGGGCTTCGACCTGGTCGCTCAGCGCTTCGACGGCGTCGGAAGCCTTGTCGAGGGCAGCGGCGGCGGCGGCGCGCCGATCCTCGACCTCGCCGAGCGCGGTGGCAGCCGCCGAGCGGCTGTCGCGGGTTTCATCGAGCTTGCGGCGTCGGCGGGCCAGCACTTCCATGGCTTTGCGCTCGGCGCTTTCCAGCGAGCCGACGAGGGCGTTGCCCGCCAGCGCGTCAAGCCGCAGGCGAGCCAGCGCCCGGAAGGCTTCGGCCTTGTCGGCGCGCAGCCGGTCCTGCTCGGCCGTGGCATTCGACAGCATGGCCGTCAGACGATCCTCGTCGCGGCGAACGCCCAAGATGGCCCTTTCGATGTCGGAAAGAACCTGTTGAGCCGAAATCATGTTTGCCTCGCAGTGGGAGTTCGCGTCACGCCGGCTTACCAGGCGGTAATGGTTCCGCCGTCGACGGTCATGGCGTAGGTCGGCTTCAGCGCGCCGCGTTCCTTGCGGCCAAGCACGTCGTTCTCGATCAGCCCGTCGTCCAGCTTGTCGCGGGCTACGGCATCGTAGGTCGCCTTCGGCACGCGCACGCCCCATTTGCTGACGGTCGTCGTGTCGCCGGTGGTTTCGGAGGTGATCGGCAGGCTGAGCTTCGTCCCGTCGGCGCTGAAGGCCTCGACGATCAGATAGTAGACGCGCGCCGCCTGGTTAACCTGCGGAATGCGATAGACGCCGGTCTTCTCGCCGGCCCGGTTGACGACCTTGAGCACGTAGGTCTGGTCGAGCCGCGCCTTGAGATCGTCGACAGCGACGATGGCCGCCGTCGTTTTGGCGGCGTCGCCTGCTGACAGCGTCGAGCGGGCGACGGTCACCAGCCGATCGACCTCGGCCTTGGCGTCGGGGGTGGCGGCAGCGGCAGCGGCGGCGGTGGCGGCCGTGTCGAGCCGGTGCGGCAGCGTCACGGTCATCTCGATGCGGGCCGCCTCGGCCAGCCGTTCGGCGTGCGACACCCGCCAATAGGTGATGCCGCCGAGACCGATTAGCGCCACCAGCACCATGGCCAGCACCTTGCCGACGATGGCCCGCTCAACCCAGAACAGCGCCAGGGTGCGGTTGAAGCTCGGCGGCGCCGGGTCGTAGGTGAAGCGGCTTTCCTTGAGTGCCTTGATGCCGTCGGCGAGGATGCGGTCGTTGACGGTCAGCCCCTGCCCTTCGTAAATGCGACGCAGCCGCTCCTTGAGGGCGGCGTCGCGTTCGTCTTCGGCGAGCGCCTTCTCGACCAGCCCCTCCTGGTGACGGAGCGTGTCGACCACGTCCATCGCCAGCATGAGCTCGTCGAGCTTCTGGGGGGCGGCGGCCGGAGCCGCCGCAGCACTTGCGTCAACCATCGATCACCAGCGCGTTGCCCTGCTCCGCCAGGCGGGCGATACGGCGCTTGCCGTCCTCGACAGCACTGCGGATCTCTTCGGAGTTCTTGGTGGCCAGCACGCGCATCTCGGCGATGATCTCGGTCGAGCGCTCCTGGTAGGTGACGACGCTGTCGACCAGCTTCTTGACGGCGTCGGCGCGGATGGTCGGGCCGTAGCCAGCCTTGAGCGCCTCTTCCTGCACCTTGCCGCCGATCTCGGCCAATACCTCGATCGACTTCGACACGCCTTCCTTCATGGCATTGAGCGTCGCCGTCGACTCGTGCAGGCCGAACATGCCGGTGAACGAGGCCTTGAGGGCGGTCAGCACCGAGTCATTTGTGGTGAAGAACGACACCGACTGCTGATAGACGCGCTCCTTGGCCGAGGTCGTCTGCATGAGACGGGCCATGATGACTTCGGAGGTGTTGTAGCCGATGGTCAGGTTGTCGGCCAAATCCTTGGCGATCTGGTAGCGGCCTTCCTCGTTCTGCATCAGGCGCAGGTATTCGTCGCGGGCGAGCTCCAGCTTGGCGCGCTCGGCCGGTTCGTTGCCGGTGTAGCCGGCCACCGCCTCCGAGGCCTTGCCGAGCGTCGCCTTGGCGTCGGCGAGCTTGCCTTCGGCGGTCTTCAGCACTTCGAGCGCGGCCACTTCGGCCTGCTTGAGAGCGCCACGGAAATCGCGATAGGCCTCGAGGATGGTGCGCTCGCGCTCGATGTTGGTCTTGGTATCGGCGGCGACCTGCAGATAGATTTCGCGGATGGCGTCGAAGCGGGTGGCGACATCACCGCGCGACAGCTTCATCCAGGTGTTGGTGGCGCGCTCGAACACGTCGATCTTGCCGTCGGCCAGCTGGTCGACCATGGCCTTGGCATCGTCGCGGATGGAATTGAAGCCCTGCGTGATCTTCTCGTAGCGCTCGCCGATCGACATCTGCGAAATCTGTTCGCGCACCACTTCGTTGAACACGCTCATCTGGCTGAGGGTGCGCGTGATGACGGCGATCTTGTCCGGCTCGAGATCGGTGATCCTCTCGAGAAGGCCGACGATCGGCGCCTCTTCGGTCTTCTGCGGCAGAAGTCCGAGATCTCTCAACGATCCCATGGCCTTGTCGAGGTACTGCATGGGCGTCTTAACAAGATCGGTATTGCTCACGGATAACCCCCAGTTGCGATCAGCCGAAATTACGAGCCGTTCATCGCGGCGAAACATGTAATGCGTCCGCCCCGCGCCACAAGGCGGCGGCGGACAATTATGTCATCGGCCCGCCGACGCGGGAGCCAAGCGCTACCGGCGGCCTCGGTCAGGCGATGAGTCGGGCCGCCAGAATGAGCACGATGGCGCCGGCCGTCGAGACGACGATCTGCTGAATGAACGGGTTGGCGATCGGCAGGTTGATGCCGGTCCACTGCAGCAGCAGGCCGCCGACGAACGATCCCAGCAAGCCGGAAACGAGATAGCGGACAAGGCCGCCGCCACCGACGACAAAGCTGGCCAACCAGCCGGCCAGCAGGCCGATGACGATCCACATGATCAGCGAATTGGTGTGCATGCTGGCCCTCCATGAAAAAGTGCCTTCCGGCGCTTTGCCGGAGCAAGGTTAACGTTTCGGTTCAACAGAAACAAGACGGCCGCCGCCGACCACAAAGACGGATCGGCAGCGGCCCCCGATGGACGATGGTCCGTCAGATGTGGATGGCGCGACCGTAGGCCGACAGCACGCTCTCGTGCATGGTTTCGCTGAGCGTCGGATGCGGGAACACCGTGTGCATCAACTCTTCCTCGGTGGTCTCGAGGCCCATGGCGATGACGAAGCCCTGGATCATCTCGGTCACTTCGGCGCCAACGAGGTGAGCGCCGAGCAGTTGGCCGGTCTTGGCGTCGAAGATGGTCTTGACCAGACCTTCCGGCTCGCCGAGCGCAATGGCCTTGCCGTTGCCGATGAACGGGAAGCGACCGATCTTGAGCTCGTAGCCGGCTTCCTTGGCCTTCTTCTCGGTGAGACCGACCGAGGCGACCTGAGGATTGCAGTAGGTGCAACCGGGAATCTGGCGCTTGTCCATGGCGTGCACGGGCTTGCCGGCGATGGCTTCGATGGTCAGCACGCCCTCGTGCTCGGCCTTGTGGGCCAGCATCGGCGGACCGGCGACGTCGCCGATGGCGTAGATGCCCGCCACGTTGGTGCGGCCGAGGCCGTCGGTGACGACGCAGCCGCGGTCGGTCTTCACCCCCAGCGCCTCAAGGCCGAGATTGTCGATGTTGCCGACGACGCCGACGGCGGAAATGACGCGGTCGACGGTGATCTCCCGCTTGCTGCCGTCCTTGAGCTCCAGCGTCGCCGTCACCTCGTCGGCGCCCTTCTTCAGCGCCGTCACCTTGGTTTCGAGCAGGATGGTCATGCCCGCCTTCTCGAAGCGCTTCTGGGCGAGGCCGGCGATCTCGTGATCCTCGACTGGCATGACCTGCGGCATGACCTCGACCACGGTCACCTCGGCGCCCATGGTGCGGTAGAAGCTGGCAAACTCGATGCCGATGGCACCGGAGCCGACGACCAGCAGCTTCTTGGGCATCTTGTCGGGCACCATGGCCTCGAAATAGGTCCAGACCAGCTTCTTGTCCGGTTCCAGACCCGGCAGCACGCGCGGCCGGGCGCCGGTGGCGACGATGATGTGCTTGGCGGCGTATTCGCCAGCACCGAGGGCGCCGCGCGGGGCCGGCGCGTCGGAGGCGGTCACCTCGACCTTGCCGCCGGCCTTGAGCGTCGCCTTGCCCCAGATGACATCGACCTTGTTCTTCTTGAGCAGGCCGCCGACACCGGCGTTGAGCTGGGCCGAAACGCCGCGCGAACGCTTGACGATGGCCGCCGGATCGAAGCTCAGCCCCCCGACCTTGAGGCCGAAGGCCTCGGCATGGCTGGCCAGATGGTAGACCTCGGCCGAACGCAGCAGCGCCTTGGTCGGAATGCAGCCCCAGTTGAGGCAGATGCCGCCGAGGTGCTTGGCCTCGACCACCGCCGTCTTGAACCCGAGCTGGGCGGAGCGGATGGCGGTGACGTAGCCGCCGGGACCAGCACCGATGACGATCACATCATATTGAGACATGACATTGCTTTCACTGACATTTCCGGGCGGCAGCCGCCGCTTTCGGCAATGCTCTCATGGAAATTGGCCGGAGGGTGGCCGGCGGGAATGCCGCCGGCCGCCCGTTCAGACGAGCATGGAGAACGGCTTTTCGATGAAGCCCTTGAAGGCCTGCAGCAGTTCCGCGCCGAGGGCGCCATCGACGGCGCGGTGATCGGTGGAGAGCGTGACGCTCATCACCGTCGCCACCGCCAGCGCGCCCGCCTTGACGACGGCCCGCGGCTCGCCGGCTCCGACCGCCAGGATGGTGGCGTGCGGTGGGTTGATGACGGCGGCGAAGTCCTTGACGCCGAACATGCCGAGGTTGGACACCGAGGAGGTACCGCCCTGGTACTCTTCCGGCTTGAGCTTGCGGTCCTTGGCGCGCTTGGCCAAATCCTTGATCTCGCCGGAGATGGCCGACAGCGTCTTTTCCTCGGCGTGGCGGACGATCGGGGTGATCAAGCCGCCGGGGATCGACACGGCAATGCCGATATCGGCATGTTTGTGCACCAGCATGCCGGCGTCGGTCCACGACACGTTGGCGGCGGGCACTGCCTTGAGCGCCAGGGCGTAGGCCTTGACGACCAGATCGTTGACCGACAGCTTGTAGGCCGGCTTGTCGCCGACGAGCGGCGCGCTGTCGTTGAGCTGCTGGCGCATGGCCAGCAAGGCATCGAGCTCGACGTCGACGGTGACGTAGAAGTGCGGCACCGTCTGCTTGGATTCGGTGAGGCGCTTGGCGATGGTCTTGCGCATGCCGTCGTGCGGCACGATGTCGTAGCTGCCCGGCTCGAACAGCTTGAGCGTGACGTCGTCGCTGACCGGCGCGGCGAGCGGCTTGGCAGCCGGCGCCGCGGTGGCCGGCGCGGCGGCAACAGCCACGGGCTTGGCCGGCGCCGCCTTGGCGGCCTCGACGTCGCGCAGGATGATGCGGCCGTGCGGCCCCGAGCCCTTGATGGCGGCGAGATCGAGACCGGCCTCGCGGGCGACGCGGCGGGCGAGCGGCGACGCGAATACGCGATTGCCGGCCGGAGCGGCGGCGGCAACCACCGGCGCTGCGGCTGGCGCGGCCGTGACGGGGGCCGGGCTGGCGGCCGCCGGCGCAGCGGCGGGGGGCGGCGCGCTGGCTCCGCCTTCGGCCGCGGCGATGGCGGCGGCGGCGTCCTCGCCCTCTTCGGCCAGGATGGCGATGAGGGTGTTGACCGGCACGTCGGTGGCGCCTTCGGCGATCACCAGCTTGGCGACGATGCCCTCGTCCACCGCCTCCACTTCCATGGTGGCCTTGTCGGTCTCGATCTCGGCGATGACGTCGCCGGACTTGACCGCGTCACCCACTTTGACCGCCCACTTGGTGAGGTTGCCCATCTCCATGGTGGGAGACAGCGCCGGCATCAGAATCTTGATCGGCATGGTGTCTCTCCTCAGCGATAGGTGACGGCGCGCGCCGCTTCGACGACCTCGCCGACGGTCGGCAGGGCCAGCTTCTCGAGATTGGCGGCGTAGGGCATCGGCACGTCCTTGCCGGTGACGCGCGCCACCGGGGCGTCGAGATAGTCGAAGGCGTTCGACTGGATCTGGAAAGCGATCTCCGAACCCACCGAACCCTGCGGCCAGCCTTCTTCAATGGTGACGCAGCGGCCGGTCTTCTTGACCGAGGCGATCACCGTCTCGATGTCCATCGGCCGGATGGTCCTGAGGTCGATGACCTCGGCGTCGATGCCGAGACCGGCGAGCTCGACGGCGGCCTTCTCGGCATAGGTCATGCCGATGCCGAACGACACCAGCGTCACGTCCTTGCCGGCCTTGTGGATGCGCGCCTTGCCGATGGGCAGCACGTAATCGTCAAGCTTGGGTACCTCGAAGGAATGACCGTAGAGGATTTCATTCTCAAGGAAAATCACCGGGTTGGGATCGCGGATGGCCGCCTTGAGCAGACCCTTGGCATCGGCGGCCGTGTAGGGCATCACCACCTTGAGACCGGGGATCATGCCGTACCAGGCGGCGTAGTCCTGGCTGTGCTGGGCACCGACGCGGGCGGCGGCACCGTTGGGGCCACGGAAGACGATGGGGCAGCCCATCTGGCCGCCGGACATGTACAGCGTCTTGGCGGCCGAGTTGATGATCTGGTCGATCGCCTGCATGGCGAAGTTGAAGGTCATGAACTCGACGATCGGCTTCAGGCCGCCAAAGGCGGCGCCGACGGCGATGCCGGTGAAGCCGTGCTCGGTGATCGGCGTGTCGATGACGCGCTTGTCGCCGAACTCCTGCAGCAGCCCCTGGGTGATCTTGTAGGCGCCCTGATACTCGGCGACCTCCTCGCCCATGATGAAGACGTCGCCGTCGCGGCGCATCTCTTCGGCCATGGCTTCGCGCAGCGCTTCGCGCACCGTCATGGTGACGAACTCGGTGCCGGCGGGAAGGTCGGGATCGGCGAGCGTCACCACTTCGATGGGCGCGGCCGGCACGCTGGCCGGTGCCGGCGCGGCAACGGGCGCCACGGCCGCGACCGGCGGCGGCGCCAGCGCAGCGCCACCCTCGCCAGCGATACGGGCGATGACGGCGTTGACCTTGACGCCCTCGGTGCCTTCCGGCACCAGAATTTCGACGAGCTCACCCTCGTCGACGGCCTCGACTTCCATGGTGGCCTTGTCGGTCTCGATCTCGGCGATGACGTCGCCGGACTTCACCACGTCGCCCACCTTCTTGACCCACTTGGTCACGGTCCCCTCTTCCATGGTCGGCGAGAGCGCCGGCATCAGAATATCGATCGGCATTTCAATAACCTCACCGGAAAATCAGAGAAGGATGTCGGTCCAGAGCGCGGACGGATCCGGCTCGGCGTCGGCGGCGGCGAAGTCCGCGGCCTCGGTGACGACGGCGCGAACGCTCTTGTCGATCTCCTTGAGGTCGTCCTCGCTGGCCCAGCCCTTTTCGACGAGACGCTTCCTGACCTGCTCGATCGGATCGCGTTCGTCGCGCATCTTCTGGACTTCGTCCTTGGAGCGGTACTTGGCCGGATCGGACATGGAGTGGCCGCGATAGCGGTAGGTCTGCATTTCCAGGATGTAGGGACCGTTGCCGGACCGACACCACTGGGTGGCGCGTTCGGACGCCGCCTTGACGGCACGGACGTCCATGCCGTCCACCTGCTCGCCGGGAATGTTAAAGCTCTCGCCGCGCTTGGCGAAGTCGGTCTGGGCCGACGAGCGGCTCACCGACGTGCCCATGGCGTAACGGTTGTTCTCGATGACGAAGATCACCGGCAGCTTCCAGAGCTGCGCCATGTTGAAGGTCTCGTAGACCTGGCCCTGGTTAGCGGCGCCGTCGCCGAAGTAGACGACCGAGACGTTGTCGGTGCCGCGATACTTGTTGGCGAAGGCGAGGCCGGCGCCGATCGGCACCTGGGCGGCGACGATGCCGTGGCCACCGAAAAACTGCTTCTCACGGCTGAACATGTGCATCGAGCCGCCCTTGCCGCCCGAATAGCCACCACGGCGACCGGTCAGCTCGGCCATGACGCCACGCGCCTGCATGCCGGCGGCCAGCATGTGGCCATGGTCACGGTAGGAGGTGGTGTTCTGGTCCTGGCCCTCGCGCAGGCACATCTGGATGCCGACGACGACCGCTTCCTGACCGATGTAAAGGTGGCAGAAGCCGCCGATCAGACCCATGCCGTAGAGCTGGCCCGCCTTCTCTTCGAAGCGGCGGATCAGCAGCATGTCGTGATAGGCCTTGAGTTCTTCGTCCTTGGAGAACTCGGCGATCTGGTAATTGACGCCGGCGGCCGCCTTGGCGGGCTTAACACCGGACTTGGATTGGGCCGCTCCGGCAGCGCGCGGGCGCTTGTCGGCCACAGGTCGAACAGCCATTGATATCCCTCCCAGGGGTAGGCGTTTTTCCATATGGGAGGTTAGGAACGCCTTTCCATCGGGCGAGTCAACAATTCCTTCGCATGACACGCATGCGAAGGCTGCATCCCTGAAATCAGAGGCTTAACCGGATTTCAGTTAACACCTGAAAAGCCGATCCATATCAATTGGTTTTGGCCGGATTGCGCGTGTAGTCATAATCCATGATCACCACCTCATTGGGATTGACCACGGAGAGCTGGATGCGGGCGCGCTCATCCACCATGTCCTGGTCGAGGCTGTCGGCCCGTAGCAGCTTGACATGCTTCTCGAGATCGCTCTTTTCCGCCTGCAGGCGGACCAGTTCGGCGTCGAGTTCCCGCGCCTTGGCCTCGAAGCGGGCACGGCCGACCATGCCGTATTCACCCTGGATCGAATGATAACCGAAATAGCCGATGAAGATGGCCGTAACGGCAGGAAGGATCAGTCGACGCGACCATGAGGGGCGGTACTGGCGGGTGATCATTACGCAACAACTCGCACAACTCGGAACGTCCTGTTCCACCAAAGAACTATGCGCCGTCGTGGTAAACGGCTGGTGAACAGGGACAGAATCAGTCCGGCCGGCGCCCCGCCGGCGGCGAGGATCGCGGCCGGGCAAGCGTTGATTCGGAGGGTTGCCGGGCGGCCGCCCTACCCGGCGATGTTGAGGCTCTTGAGCTTGCGATGCAGCGCCGAGCGCTCCATGCCGACAAATTCGGCGGTGCGGGAGATGTTGCCGCCGAAGCGGTTGAGCTGAGCCTTGAGGTATTCGCGCTCGAAGATCTCGCGGGCGTCACGCAAGGGCAGCGCCATCAGGTGCTCGCCGCCCGAGGTCGAAGGCAGCGACGGCAGCATGGTGCCGATCTCGGCCGGCAACAGATCGGCGGTGATCACCGCGTCGGCGTCGCCGCGCGTCAGGATCATCAGCCGCTCGACGTTGTTGCGGAGCTGGCGCAGGTTGCCCGGCCAATCGTGGCTCTGCAGCACGGCCATGGCGTCCTCGCCGATGCGCCGCACCGGCAGGCCGGTCGCCCGCGATATCTGGTGCATCATCTGCTCGATGAGAAAGGGAATGTCTTCCCGCCGCTCGCTGAGGCCGGGCACACGCACCGGTACGACGGCGAGGCGGTGGAACAAATCCTCGCGGAACCGGCCATCGAGGATCTCGCGCTCGAGATCGCGCGCCGTCGAAGAAATATAGCGGACGTCGACGTGCACCTTCTGGGTGCCGCCGACCCGTTCGAAGGCCTGATCGACCAGCACGCGGACGATGCGGTTCTGCGTTTCGCGCGGCATGTCGCCGATCTCGTCGAGATAGAGCGTACCGCCATGCGCCTCTTCGAGGGCGCCGACCTTGCGGCGGCCGTTCTCGTCGACTTCGGTGCCGAACAGTTCGATCTCCATGCGTTCGGGCGTGATGGCGGCGGCGTTGAGAATGACGAACGGCCCGGCCGCCCGCTGCGAGCGCTCATGGATGGCGCGGGCGACGCTTTCCTTGCCCGAGCCGGAGGGGCCAGAGATCAGGATGCGCGAGTTGGTGGGGGCAATGCGATCGATGGTGTTGCGCAGCTGGTTGACAACCGACGAGCCGCCGACGATGCCTTCCTGGCGGTCGGAACGCAGCTGCAGCTCGCGGATTTCGCGCTTCATCTTGGAGGATTCGAGCGCCCGCTCGGCGATCAGTACCAGACGGTCGGCCTTGAACGGCTTCTCGATGTAGTCGTAGGCGCCACGCTTGATGGCCGACACCGCTGTCTCGACGTTGCCATGACCGGAGATCATCACCACCGGCACGTCGGGATTGTTGGCCTTGATCTCGTCGAGGAGCTGCAGACCGTCGAGGCGGCTGCCCTGCAGCCAGATGTCGAGAAAGATCAGCTGCGGCCGCCGTTCGGCGATCACCGCCAAGGCGCGATCGCTGTCGCCGGCGGTGCGCGTGCCGTGCCCTTCGTCTTCCAGAATGCCGGCGACGAGGTCGCGAATGTCGGCTTCGTCGTCCACGATCAGAATATCGGTAGCCATCGTTCCCTGCGATCTGTTGTCGTTCCGAGCGGCTTCAACCGCGACGTTCCGTCGGCGCGCCTTACGGCAGTAACATAAATGTCACACCAGCAGAAGCCCTTGCATCACTTTCCTGACGGCAATCCAATGGCGAATGCACTCACCCAAGCCCGTGCGCCGTCACAACCGCTCCGCTTCGTAAGGATCGACGGGCAGATTGGCGCGAACGAGTGCCCCGTGACCGCCGGTTTCCACCGCCGGGGAATCGAGCAGTTCGACGGTGCCGCCGTGCTCCTCGACGATCTTGCGGACGATGGCCAGACCAAGGCCAGTGCCCTTTTCGCGCGTCGTCATATACGGCTCGAGCAGGCGATGCCGGTCGAGCTTGGGCAGACCGATACCGGTGTCGACCACCTCGACGATGTTGAAGCCATTGGCGGTTCGGCCATAGACATCGACGCGGGCGCCTTCGCGCTCGCCCTCGGGCAGGCCCTCGATGGCCTCGACGGCGTTCTTGACCAGATTGCCCACCGCCTGACCGACCAGACGGGCGTCGAAACGGCCGAGGATCGGTTCGGCCGGCAGGTGCGCCTCGAAGGCGATCTCGGGGTGGCTGACCGATTGCAGGAACACCGCCTCGCGCACGCACTCGCCGAGATCGCGCTCCTCCATGGCCGGCTTGGGCATGCGGGCAAACTGCGAGAACTCATCGACCATGCGGCCGATGTCGCCGACCTGGCGCACGATGGTGTCGACGCACTGGTCGAACACCTTGTGATCGGATTCGGCGATCACCTTGCCGTAGCGACGACGGATGCGCTCGGCGCTGAGCTGGATGGGCGTCAACGGGTTCTTGATCTCGTGGGCGATGCGACGGGCGACGTCGGCCCAGGCCGAGGTGCGCTGAGCGGTGACGAGATCGGTGATGTCGTCGAGCGTCACGACGTAGCCGTGCTCGCGGTCGGCCGACTGGTCGGGCGTGACGCGGGCCGAAACCGTGCGCTCGAAGCCGTTGCGGCGCAGCGTGAACGTGGCCTGCGGTGCCCGGGTCGTCTCCTCGCCGCGCATGGCCACCGCCAAGAGGTGCGCCAGTTCCGGCACCTCGTCGACCAGCGACCGGCCGATGAAATCGAACAATTCGATATCGAGCAGCTTGAGGGCCGACGAGTTGGCGATCGATACGTGACCGTCGTTGGATACGCCGACCACCGCCGCCGACACACCCGACAGCACCGCCTCGGTGAAGCGCCGGCGCCGTTCGGCGTCTTCGCTGGCCGCAACCAGTTCCTGGCGCTGGCTGCGCAGTTCGAAGGTCATCTTGTTGAACGACGAACCGAGGCTCGACAGATCGTCCTGACTCGGTCCGACCGGCACCTCGGCGGCGAGATCGCCGTGGGCAACGCGGTCGGCGGCGTCGATCAGCCGCCGGATCGGCGACACCAGATGGTTGGCGAAGGCGAGACCGATCCACATCGCCCCGAGCAGAAAGACGATCGACAGACCGGCGAAGATCATGGCGAAGCCGATCTGGACGTCGGAACGGTTGGTTTCAAGTTCGCGGTATTCGACGGCGGCGTCGCGCGCCAGCTTCAGGTTGTCGAGCACCTGCGGATCGAGTAGACGGACGATGTAGAGAAAGGTGTTGTCGTAGGCCTTGAGCTTCAGCAGGCCACCGACCTGGTTGGTGTTGCCCGGCGAGATCAGCACGGCGCCTTCCTTGCGGGCTTCCTCCATCGCCTTGTCGTTGGGCATCAATGGCTTGACGTTGGGATCGATGTCCGAGCGCAGGATGACCTTGCCGGTCTCGTCGAGGAGATAGGCGCTCTGCAGGCCGTGCAGCGACGCCTGCAGGCGCAGCAACTGGTCGAAGCGCGACGGTTCGTAGTCGTAGAGCGAGCGGGCGGCGTCGAGGGCGGTGGCAATGTTGATGAGGTCGGAACGCAGGACGCGGGCGTGCTCCTGCATGTAGGCGGAGGCGACGGTCAGCACGTTGTCGACCACTTGCCGCGTCCGGGTCTCGAACCAGCGGTCAAAGCCCTGATTGAGCGAGACCGTGAAGGCGACGGCCACCATGACGGCCGGCAGGGCGGCGATGACGGCGAACAGCGCCACGACGCGCAGGTGCAACCGCGCTGCCGCCTTGCCCTCGTACCAGGCCCGGGCGAGGCGCCAGACCTCCTGGCCGACCATCAGCACCACCAGCAGCAGCAGGCCGGCGTCGACCACCATGGCGCCGCGCATCATGTCGGAGGTCGGGGACCAGGGCAGCAGATTGGAGATCAGCGCAAAGGTGGCGAGCGAGGCGATGGTGGCCAAGAGCACCAGCACCATGCCGGTGATTCGCCAGCCGCGCCCCTCGACGCCATTGGCGTCATTCCCCCGGCCGACGCCGACCGTTTCGGCTTCCGTTGTCACAATGCCCTCCACCCGTGCGCGCACTCGCGTCAAAGACGCGGCCCCGGCTGTTGTCGTTGGCCCGACCGGCACCGAGGCGCGGCGGACTGGTCATCCGGCCGGCGACAGATCCGCCGTTTGGCCCTCTGTAGCATGAAGGCGGCGGCGGCGGAATCGATGCCGTCGGTCGGAGCGGCCATGCTGGCGCCCTAAAACCAATGATATTTGACAAGCCAGCCCAAAAGGCTGATAGGGAGAAAAGCGGCGGCCGAAGAGCTGTCCTGTTTGGTCTTTTCGGAAAATCGGGCGATAAAACAACATATTGCCGCTTTCCGACCCAGACCGGAACCATGTGAGAACCATCATGAGCGATGACAAGGTCGACCCTTCGGCGTGTGATTCCCTGACCTTTGACACACCCATGGGCACGGCACTGCACGCCCTGGAGATCACGGCGGGCGGCATCACCGCCCTGCTCGACGAGGTCCGCAGCGGCGAACTCAGCACCTCGCTCGATGCCGCCATCGACCTCATCGCCAACAAGGCGGGCCGACTGATCGTCACCGGTATCGGCAAGAGCGGCCACATCGCCCGCAAGCTGGCGGCGACGTTCTCCTCGACCGGCACCGCCGCCTACTACGTGCATCCGACCGAAGCCAGCCACGGCGACCTCGGCATGGTCGACGACAGCGACGTCATTCTGGCCCTGTCCTGGTCGGGTGAGACGACCGAGCTTGCCGCCGTGCTGACCTACGCCACGCGCTTCTCGGTGCCGCTGATCGCCCTGACCGCCGGCCCGAATTCGACGCTGGCCGCCGCCGCCGATGTCGTGCTGATGCTGCCGCGCGTGCGCGAAGCCTGCCCGCACAATCTGGCGCCGACCACCTCGACGGTGTTGCAGCTCGCCCTCGGCGACGCCCTCGCCATGGCGGTGATGACGCGCAAGGGCTTCTCGGCCAAGGACTTCTACATCTTCCATCCGGGCGGCAAGCTCGGCTCGCAGCTCCGCCGCGTCGGCGAGCTGATGCACAGGGACAAGATGCCACTGCTCGGCCTTTCCAGCCACATGTCGGACGCCATCCTGGCCATGACCAGCGGCGGCTTCGGCGTCGTCGGCATCGTCGACGGCAACGGCGCGCTGGCCGGTGTCATCACCGACGGCGACCTGCGCCGCTTCCTGCGCACCGATCTCGGTCCGCGCATCGACGCCCAGATGCTGGAAACGCCGGTGATCAAGGTGATGACCACGCGTCCCGTGACCATCAGCCCGCAAATCTTCGCCGCCGAGGCGCTGGAGACGCTGCAGAACCGCAAGATCTCGGTGCTGTTCGTCGTCGATGGTGGCAAGCCGGTCGGCATTCTGCACACCCTCGACCTGCTGCGCATCGGCGTCGCCTGATCAGGCGCGCACGGCGCGTAGCGGCTCGGGATGGCTGACAATGCGCCGGATGGCCGGGAAGTGGGCGCGGGCCGCCCGTTCCACGGCATCGGCGCGGCGGTGCACCTCGGTGAGATCGAGGCCGGTATCGAAGCGGCAATGGAAGGCGACGAACAGGCCGCCTTGCAACTCCCTCACCCTGACATTGTGGACATCGCTGACGCCGTTGGTGTTGGCCGCCTCGGTCAGAACGGCGGCAATCTCGCCGACCTTGTCGGGCGGCAGCGCCGCCCCCGGCACCAGATCGGGGTGCAGCGGCTCAATGTGCGTCTCGACCTCGACGTTGTCGCCGACTTCGTGACGGATGGCGACTTCGAGGCGCGACGCTTCCTCGTGAGCACGGCCGAGCGGCATGTCGCCGGGCACTTCGAAATCCAGCGAAATCGCCAAACGGTCGCCGAGGTGTTGCACCGTGACGTGGTGCACCGGCAACCGCACCCGTGTCGCAGCCAGCGCCACACGCTCGTGCAGCGTCTCGTCGTCGACCACCACCGGTCGGCAGACGGTCGCCACCTCGGCGTGATCGAGATCGCCGGTAACGGCCTGACAAACGGCCTCGCGCACCGCCGACACCTGCTCGACGCTGAAGGTGCGCGGCACGTCGACGGCGACGTCGACGAAGGCCTGCTGGCCGACAGAGCGCAGGCGGACGCGCTCGACGGCGACAACACCGGGCAGCGTCTCGATGAGGCGCGTCAGACCGCGAATCTGGCCGGGCGGCACACGGTCGGTGAGCTCGTGAAAGGTGCGGCGGATCATCCGCAGACCAAGGCCGCCGATGAACAGCGCCACGCCCGCTGCCGTCACCGGGTCGGCCCAGGTGATGCCGAGCAGGGTGGCCAGAAAGCCGGCGATGACCATCAGGCCGGAGGCAACGTCGGACGCGAAATGCATGGCGTCGGCGGCAAGCGCCCGGCTGCCGGTCTCCACTGCCGTCTTGTGCAACACGTAAGCGCGCCAGAGGTTGATGACGATCTCGATGCCCATGACGGCGAAGGCCAGCGCCGTGATGACCGGTGGCACGGCGTTCTCGGCCAGGCGCCGCCAGGCTTCCCAGGCGACACCGCCGGCCAGCACCAGCAGCAGCGTTGCCTCGCCGAGAGCGGCGACGTCCTCGAACTTGCCGTGGCCGTAGGGATGATCGTCGTCGGCCGGGCGGTCAGCGAAACGCACGGCGAGGAAGGTCATGAGCGTGGCGATCGAGTCGGTACCGGAATGCAGCGCGTCGGTCACCATGGCGAGAGAGCCGATCAGCAGACCGACAATGAGCTTGGCGACGGTCAGCGACAGGCTGGCGACCAGCGACCCCAGCGCGACCCGCTCCTTCTTGGTCATCATGAACTCCGCGACAAACGACAGGCGGCGGTGATGCGCGCCCCTACGGGCAATTGCAAGGCGCCATAGGTGGAAACCCAGCGGTGAAGGCTACTCGACGAACACCGTCACGCGGTCGGCGCGGCCCTCGGCGTCGATGACCGACAGCGTCACGAAGCCCTGCCCCTTGGGGAAATAGCTGAACTGACGCGACCACGGCTCCTGTGCCACCGGCGCGCCATCGACAAACCAAGTGAACGGCCCGCGCCCATTGCGGATCCTGAGCGCCAGCGCCTGCGGATCGCCGGCGCGGAAGCCGAGATCGACGTGGGTGCCGCTTGGCGGATAGGCGATGGCCGGGCCATCATCACGGGCAATGACCGCCTCGCGACCGCCACGCAGGCGCTGCAGCGGCGGCGGCAGGTCCTTGTTGCCGCCGAAGATCAGACCGGGCGGCGGCGGTGGCAGGCGCGTCGTGCCGCCGGCCCGCACGAAGCTGTCGGCCAGGATGGGCACGGCAACGTCGACGCCCATCAGACCGGGCAGCGGCGCCCCATCGGGACGGCCAACCCAGACGCCGACGACGTAGCGGCCGTCGTAGCCCATGGCCCAGGCGTCGCGATAGCCGTAGGAGGTGCCGGTCTTGATGGCAACGCGGACGTCGCCCTTGGTCGCGCCAAGGCGTCCGGCCAGAATATCGGTGACATAGGCGGCGGCCCGCTCGTCCATCAGCGGCTTGGGCGGGGTGGCCGGGCCAATGGCGCCGACGCGCTCGCTGAGAGCGATGGGGCGACCGCCACGGGCCAGCGCCGTATAGAGCGTGGCCAGATCGTTGAGCGTCAGGCCGACACCGCCGAGACCGACGGCGAGATTGGCCGAGCTCATGTCGGGCAAACGCGCCTCGACACCAGCACGGCGGAAGCGCGACACCAGCCGGGCCGGACCCACCAGTTCCAGCACCTGGATGGCCGGCACGTTGAGGCTTTCCGACAGCGCCTCGCGCACGCTGACGGTGCCGTGGAACACCTTGTCGAAATTCTGCGGCGTGTAGCCGTCGAAGGCGGTCGGGCGGTCTTCGACCAGCGTTTCGGGATGGGCGATGCCCGATTCGAAGGCGAGACCGTAGATGAACGGCTTCAGCGTCGAGCCGGGCGAGCGCACTGCCCGCGTCATGTCGATGAAGCCGGCGCGCTTCTCGTCGAACAGGCCGGCCGTGCCGACCGAGGCCTTGACGTCGCCGGTGACGGTTTCCACCACCATGATGGCGGCCGAGACGTGCGGACCGATGGCGGCGGCCCGCTCGGCAGCCAGCTTCTCCAGCGATTGCTGCAGATCGACGTCGATGGTGAGGCGGGCTTCGCTGCCCTGCGGCGCGCCGGCCACCGCCCGGTCGGCGGCCTGGGCGGCGATGATGGGAAAGTCGCGCCGCCGCTTAGGAATGTCCTCGCCGAGCGCCGCCGTCACATCGGCGGGCGTCAGCACGCCGCGCTCGCCACAAAGGCGCAGGATGCGGTCGCGCGCCGCCCTGGCGGCGACGGGATAGCGATCGGGCCGGCGCGCTTCCGGTGCCTGCGGCAGGGCGACGAGAAATGCCGCCTCGGCCGGCGTCAGTCGCGTCGGCTCCTTGCCGAACCAGGCGAGCGAAGCCGAGCGCACGCCTTCGAGGTTGCCGCCGAACGGGGCGAGACGCAGGTAGGCCGAGAGGATGTCGTCCTTGGAGGCGAAACGTTCGAGGGCCAGCGCCTTGACGATCTGGCCGAACTTGCCGGAGACGTTGCGGGTGCCGAGCCGCTCGGACAGGCGCACCACCTGCATGGTCAGCGTCGAGCCACCGGAGACGATGCGGCCGCGCGTCAGAAGCTGGTAGCCGGCGCGGACGATGGCCAGGGGATCGACGCCGGCGTGAGCGCGGAAGCGCTGATCCTCGGTGGCGATCAGCATGGCGAGATAGGTGGGATCGACACGGCCAACGTCGACCGGCAACCGCCAGAGGCCGTCCTCGACCGTGTAGGCGCGCAGCAGCCGGCCGCGGGCGTCGAGCACGGTACGCGAGGTCGGCGCCAGCAGCTCGACCGGCGGTGTCGTCTCAACGAGGCGGACAAAGCCGTAGCCGCCGGCAGCAAGGCCGAGCACGGCGACAAGACAGACGGCCAGCAGGAAACGCCGGATCGGCACGCATCACCCTCCGCTGGCGGCAGTGTAGCCCAACGCCGCCAGCGGAGCGAGGGGGCCAGAGACGCCAACGCCGCGCGAGATGCCCCGCGCGGCGTCCGGTTCAGTTCGAGTGGAGGGCGATCAGTAGATCGGGAAGCGGTCGGTGAGCGCCCGCACCTTGGCCTTGACGGCGGCTTCGACGCCATCGTTCTTGTCTTCGCCGTTGACCGCCAGACCGTCGAGCACCGACAGGATCAGCTCGGCGATTTCCTTGAACTCGACGGCGCCAAAGCCGCGCGAGGTGGCGGCGGGCGAACCGAGGCGGATGCCGGAGGTGATGGTCGGCTTCTCCGGGTCGAACGGCACGCCGTTCTTGTTGCAGGTGATGTCGGCGCGACCGAGGGCGGCCTCGACCACCTTGCCGGTCAGCTTCTTGGGACGCAGATCGACCAGCAGCAGGTGGTTGTCGGTGCCGCCGGAAACGATGTCGACGCCGCCGCGCTTCAGCTCGTCGGAGAGCACGCGGGCGTTCTCGACCACCGCCTTCATGTAGGTCTTGTAGGCCGGCTGCAGCGCTTCGCCGAGCGCCACCGCCTTGCCGGCGATGACGTGCATCAGCGGGCCGCCCTGCAGACCGGGGAAGACAGCCGAGTTGATCTTCTTGGCGATCACCTCGTCATTGGTCAGCACCATGCCGCCGCGCGGGCCGCGCAGCGTCTTGTGGGTGGTGGTGGTCACCACATGGGCGTGCGGGAACGGCGAGGGATGCTCGCCCGCCGCCACCAGACCGGCGAAGTGGGCCATGTCGACCATCAGGTAGGCGCCGACTTCATCGGCGATGTCGCGGAAGGCCTTGAAGTCCCAGACGCGGCTGTAGGCCGAACCACCGGCAATGATGATCTTCGGCTTGTGCTGACGGGCCAGCGAGGCGATCTGGTCCATGTCGACGCGGTGATCCTGGGCGCGGACGCCGTAGGCGACGGCATTGAACCACTTGCCGGACATGTTGGGCTTGGCGCCGTGGGTCAGGTGACCGCCGGAGGCGAGATCGAGGCCGAGGACGACGTCGCCCGGCTGGGCCAGCGCCAGGAACACCGCCTGGTTGGCCTGCGAGCCCGAGTTGGGCTGCACGTTGGCGAACGTCGAGCCGAACAGCTGGTTGGCACGCTCGATGGCGAGGTTTTCGGCGATGTCGACGAACTGGCAACCGCCATAATAGCGTTTACCTGGATAACCTTCGGCGTACTTGTTGGTGAGGACGGAACCCTGCGCTTCCAGAACCGCGCGCGACACGATGTTCTCGGAGGCGATCAGTTCGATTTCATGCTGCTGACGACCGAGCTCCAGCGCCACGGCTTCGGCGATCGCGGGATCGGCCTCGGCGAGGGAGCGATTGAAGAAATGAGCGATGTCTGCGCTGGTCGTGTTCGACATGTTGGGGTTCCAATCCGTCAAGGGACGATGTGGGCCGGACTTCCTGGGGCGAAATGCCCCAGCGCCTCGCGCGCCCGTGACGGATGTGCCGATAGCACGATGCCCCCCTCACTTCAACCGCGCCGGACGCAGAGCAAAAGCGATTAAGCCGCGGGTTTGCGCCATTTCGCCTAACCCAAAGGTGGCATCGACGGCGATTCGGCCCTGATCCCTCCCCGCGACGCCACCGGTTGAGCGATGCGCGCTCAGACCAGCGTGCCGGCGCCGCCCCGGCCGGGCAATGGCGCCGGCCTGTCGTCGGCGAGGCGCTTCTCGAGCTTGCGCAAGGCCAGCCGCTCAAGGTCATGACGCGGCACGCCGACGGGCGCCACGACGTGAACCTCGACGCCGGTCACCGAACAGATGGCCGACACGCGCACCTGCGGCCCGATGGCCAGAAATTCGAAGTAGACCTCGCGCCCCCTGCCCGTCCCGGTCATGCGGCGTTTCCTTTCCCATGACAAAGCCCGCCCGACCGGTTGGGGTCGAGCGGGCTCATCATAACCCGGATCGGGCCGTTTGACTCAGCCGGCGTCGGCTTGCTGGTCGCCGGTCGGCAGACCGCCGAGACCGTCGCGCTGATAGATGTCGTCACGGAACTGCACCGTGCCGTTGGGCGTCGCCCAACCGGTGATGTACTGGAAGTACAGCGGCACCGGGTCGGCCACCTGGATGTCCTGGTGCACGCCCGAGGTCAGGGCCGCCGCCACGGCGTCGCGCGACCAGCCCGAGGTGTTCTTGAGGATCCACATGACGTATTCGCGCACGTTCTGCACGCGCACGCAGCCCGAGGAATGGAAACGATCGTTGCCGCCGAACAGACCCTTGGACGGCGTGTCGTGCATGTACACGCCCTCGGGCGAGGGGAAGTCGATCTTGACCGTGCCCATGGAGTTGAGGTCGCCCGGGTCCTGACGGAAGGTGTAGTTCACCGCTTCGTCGGAGTTCCAGTTGACCTGCTGCCAGCCGACCTCGATGCCCTGACGCGGGTCGAAGATGTGGATCTTCTGCCGGTTGAGGTACTGCGGGTCCTTCTGCATCGTCGGGATCAAGTCCTTGATGATGATGCTCTTGGGCACAGTCCAATAGGGGAAGAAGCGAATCGTGGTGATCTTGGTGGCCAGAAGCGGCGTCTGGCGATCGATCTTGCCGACGACGCCGCGATGGCGCGAATGCACGGTGTCGCCGTCGACGGTCTCGATCTCGGCGCCCGGCACGTTGACCATGACGTAGCGATTGCCGGTACCACCGAGCTGCGTCGGGAAGGTGCGCAGGCGGACGAGGTTGAGCTGCAGCTGCTGGATGCGCGTTTCGACGGGAACGTTGAGGTGCTTCAGCGTGACGCCCTGAACGATGCCGTCGGGGATGACGCCGTGGCGGGCCTGGAAGCGGCGGACGGCCCCGTCGACGAAGCTGTCGAAGGCCGGCGAAGTGCCGGCGGAAGTGGCGAGATCGCCGGTGACCATCAGGCGCTGGCGCAGCACCGACACCGCCGAATCCGACATGCCGATCTTGAGGACGCTCTGCGTCTGAACCGCCGGCCAGCCGCCCTGCTGGGCGATGGTGGTGTAGTCGGCAATGGCCTGCTCGGTGAAGAAGGCTGACTGATCGCCCAGCGACGGGCGCTGCGGCTGAGCCGACGCCTCGGTGGGGGCGGAAACGTCGAAACCTTCCGTCCACTCGGCCTGAGCGAGAAGGGTCTCAGCCTTCGACGACGTCGCGACCAGTCCGGCGACGCCGAACGCACCAGCCTTCAGCAGATTGCGTCGGCTCGACTTCATCGAAAAAATAGATCCGTTCACGACTCCACTCCAGATTGCCCCGGACAGCCCTTGATCTTCGTGCCAGCCAAGCCTCGGGGGGGATGCGCACCGCTCGGCCCGGACATTGGGCCGCAACATGGCTAACGACAGCTTAATTCTGGCCACGAAAAGGTGGCGCAGCATCATGTGGCAAAGCCAAATCGCGTTCGTCCGCCAACCTCTTGTACGCCAATAGTCGCACTTCGTGGCGAAATCGAGAACATAATTGCCACAGATCTGTGACTGGAGCGCGAGCACGCCGCCAGACGCAGCGCTGTCATGCAACAAAAATGACCCCGGTCGCAAGGAAACGATCCGGGGTCAGTCTCTCGTCTCGGGAGGAATGAGACGGCGCATGGATGAGGTCACATGGGATGGGGAGGAGAACACCCAGTCATGACCGCTCGATACGAGTATAATAGTCGGCTTCATATGTTAAAAAATGCTTAACAAGAAATGGATAGCCACATATACAAACGTATTCGGACGAAAGACCCATGTCTTTATCAAATCCGAGTTCTTGTCGTCGCCATTTTTGACAAGATCAGCACTGTTTTGATGCAGCATCAGAAGAGACTGCGGTATGTTCGGCACCGCCGTGATGTAATACCCACGGCCGGCCAGCAAGTCTGCAGGTTCTTCCCGTCACCCTGGAGATGTCGTCGAGCAAAGATCGCCCTGCCCTGCCGGCACCGTGGCGGCAATACCCTAACGCCTGGTCCTCATTGCCGCCGCCGCAAATAGGAACGGCCGCCGGACTGAACCGCCGGCGGCCGATCGAAACATCGCAACGTGGCGTCGGCAGACGCTGTTTCCGCCCCGTCACAGGCGGTAGAGGATCTGGTCGGTCCAGAAGCGCTCCGAAGTCGCGTGCCGCCGACTTCGGATCTGCCGGTCTGAGCGCTTCTGGCAGTCCGTCACAGGCGGTAGAGGATCTGGTCGGTCCAGAAGCGCGCCGAAGTCGCGTGCCGCCGACTTCGGATCTGCCGGTCTGAGCGCTTCTGGCAGTC